>JAVEVO010000093.1:0-26090 GCA_034005005.1 Myxococcota bacterium | reverse complement strand
AGCTGCAAAATCTCTCGCAGAGCCGCAGAGTCCGCAGAGAAAAGTGCTCAGCTGGCAGAACCCTCTGCGGCTCTGCGGCTCTGCGAGAAAATTCTTTTCGTGCGGGGAGTTGTGCCAAGGCCTCCCTGCTCGCTCACCGGGATGATCTGCACCCGACTGACCTGCGCGCTGCCCCTCCACGAGGTGCCGGCGCAGCCACCGACACCCACCGACGGCCAGCGACCGATCACCGCGGCCGGATCGGGGAGGGAGCCTCGCGAGCCCGCGTTCTCCCCCGGGAGCGTCCGACGGATCCCGTCGAGAGATCCGGGAGCTCGCCGTCTCCGCTCCCAGGATCGGGAGGAAACCCTCCCCAGGGGGACGACTCCGGGGAGCGTCCGGGGATCTCCGGGGGACGAATTCCGGCAGCCGTCCTCGACCTCGCGACGGCCTGGCGACCGTCCCCCGGGGATCCCCGCCCGGGGCAGGGCCGAGGGGACGAATTCCATCCTGGAAAATCAGCCGGTTGGCCGGTTGCCCCCAGGATCGACAGCCCCTACTGATCCGGTCTTATCTTCTTGTCTCCGATCCTCAAATGAGTTAATGGTGCCCTGCACCCCCGGGTCGTTGCGCCTGGCGTCGTGGAGGAGAATCCATGGAGTTCACCATCGATCGAGACGCCTTCTCCCGGGCCCTGGCCCGCATGCAGGGCATCGTCGAGAAGAAGAGCACGATGGCCGTCCTCTCCAACACCTTGATCCGGGCGGACGAGACCGGCAGCATCACCCTCGCGGCGACCGATCTGGACGTGACCCTGGTCGGTCGCTACCCCGCGAGCGTCGAGAAGACCGGCGCGATCACCGTCGGCGCCCGCGCCCTGTACGACATCGTCCGCAACCTGCCCCCCGGCGAGCTCGCCTTGCTCGGCAAGGAGAACAACTACGTCGAGATTCGCCACGGCAACATCGAGTACTCCATGGTCGGCATGCCCCCCGACGAGTTCCCGGCCCTGCCCGAGGCCGGGGAGCTGCCCATGGTCACGATCAACAAACGGCTGCTCTTCTCCATGATCGAGGGGGTGATCTTCTCCGTCTCCACGGACGACACCCGGCCCAACCTCAACGGCGTCCTCGTCAAGCCGGGTGGCGGCGAGCGGCTGATGATGGTCTCCACCGACGGGCATCGGCTCTCCAAGCTGGTGCGGCACATCGGCACCCCCCTCGAGGGGCTGCCCGAGGAGGGGGTCATCATCCCCCGCAAGGGGCTGGCCGAGCTGAAGCGCGCCATGGACGACGCCTCCGAGAAGCTCTCCTTCGGCGTGCAGAGCTCCCAGGTGATCTTCCGTGGCGAGAGCGACACCCTCTTCGTGCGGCTGATCGATGGCGTCTTCCCCGACTTCAACCGGGTCATCCCCAAGACCAACAAGAACGTCGCCCGCATCGAGCGGGACCACCTCATGACGGCCCTGCGGCGGATCTCCCTGTTCGCGCAGGCCAAGACCATGGGGATCCGGATCGCCCTCGCGACCGAGGGCAAGGTCCGCATCACCGCGTCCAACCCCGACCTGGGCCGTGCCCAGGAAGAGTTCGAGGTCGACTACGCGGGTGATGCCCTGGAGATCGGCTACAACGCCAAGTACCTGCTCGATTGCCTCACTCCCCTGGACACGAGCGAGGTCCGCTTCGAGATGAACGACGACCTCTCCCCGGGGATCATCCGGGTCGATGGGGACGACGACAGCTTCTACGTGGTCATGCCCATGCGACTGTAGCCACCTCTGGCGGGGCCAAGCCTTGCAGCTCACCGGGCTCGAGATCGACGGCTTCCGCAACCTCCGGCTCCTGCGGCTCGTGCCCTCGCCCTCCTTCAACGTCTTCATCGGCGACAACGGCGCGGGCAAGACCAACCTGCTCGAGGCGATCTACTTCCTCGGCCGGCTGCGCAGCTTCCGGGCCTCCCGGCTGGAGCAGCTCATCCAGCACGGCCGGGCGCAGGCCGCCGTGTCGGCGACCTTCCAACAAGACGCCATGACCAGCCGGGTCGACCTCGAGCTCACCCCCCAGGGGCGCCGGGTCAAGGTGGACGGCAAGGGCCCAGGCCGCATCGGCGACTACTGCAGCCGCTTCCAGGTGGTCCTGTTCACCCCCGAGGACGTGGAGCTGCCCCGGGGAGCCCCGCGCCTCCGGCGGCAGCTCCTGGACCGGGCCCTGTTCAATCACCGCCCCGGCTACCTGGCCGAGGCGCAGCGGCTGGCCGAGGTCCTGCAACGGCGCAACGCCGTGCTCCACGGGGCGCGGGGTGCGGTCCCCCGGGACCTGCTCGAGCCCTACGACCGTCAGCTCGCCGAGGTCGGCGCGCTCGTCGCCTGCCGCCGTCGTGACCTCGTCGCCGAGCTGGGCCCGGCGTTCCAGCGCATCCTGGCGCAGCTCCTCGGGGTGCACGAGGCGGGCGAGCTGCGCTACCGCTCCACCGTGCCGGGCGTCGACGAGGGCGCCGATCCCGAGACGGCCAGCCAGCGCTACCTCGCCCGGCTCACCGCGGACCGGCCGCGCGACCTGGCCCTGCGTACCACCACCACGGGCCCGCAGCGCGACGATCTGCTGCTGCTGCTCGCCGGGCGACCTCTCAAGGAGCACGGCTCCCAGGGACAGCACCGGATCTTCGTGCTGGCCCTGAAGATCACCGAGATCGAGCTGCTGCGGCAGCAACGCGGCAGCGCACCCCTGCTCCTCCTCGACGACCTCAGCTCCGAGCTCGATGGGCGTCGCAACGAGCAGCTCTTCGACTATCTGGCCACCGTGCAGGGCCAGGTGTTCATCACCACCACGGCCCCGGCCCTGGTCCGGATCCCGGCGGCCAATCGCCTGGATCTCACCTTGCGAGGAGGCTCCCTGTGCAACGGTTCGTGATCGAAGGAGGACACCGCCTGTCGGGCGCGGTCACCGTCGGCGGCAACAAGAACGAGGCGCTCCCCTGTCTCGCGGCCTGTCTGCTCACCGAGGAGCCCGTGACCTTGCACCGGGTCCCGCGCATCCGGGACGTGGAGGTGATGTGCGAGATCCTCGCGGACCTCGGCGCCGAGGTCCGCTGGCTCGGGGAGGGCAGCCTCCAGGTCGTGGCCCGGGGCGCGCTCATGCGTCAGCTCGATCCCCGGCTCGTCCGCCGGATCCGCGCCTCGATCCTGCTCGCCGGACCCATGCTGGCGCGGCTGGGGGCCGTGGAGCTGCCCCTGCCCGGCGGTGACGTCATCGGCCGCCGGCGGATCGACACCCACTTCAACGCGCTCGAGGCCATGGGGGCCCGGGTCACGGTGAGCTCCACCAGCTACGACCTCTCCTGCGACCGCTGCACGCTGGAGGAGGCCGACGTCTTCTTCGACGAGGCCTCGGTCACCGCCACCGAGAACGCGGTCATGGCCGCGGCCCTGGCGCGGGGCGTGGTGATCCTGCGCAACGTGGCCATGGAGCCCCACGTCCAGGGCCTCTGCCGGATGCTGCAGGCCATGGGGCTGAGCATCGCGGGGATCGGCACCCCGACGTTGACGATCCAGGGCGCGGACCGCCTGCGCGGCTGCACCCACACCGTGGGCCCCGACTACCTCGAGATCGGCTCCTTCATGGGGCTGGCCGCGGTGACGGGGGGGGATCTGCGCATCGGCCCCGTGTGCCAGGACGATCTGCGGATGATCCAGCTCGTCTTCCGGCGGCTCGGCCTCGAGTCGCGCCTCGACGGGGAGACCCTGCACGTGCCGGGCGACCAGGAGCTGGTCATCCGTCCCGACTACCACAACCACATCCCCATCGTCGCCGACGCCACCTGGCCCGCGTTCCCCACCGACCTGATGAGCGTCGCCATCGCCGTCGCCACCCAGGCCGTGGGCACGGTGATCTTCTTCGAGAAGATGTTCGAGGGCCGGATGTTCTTCGTCGATCACCTCATCGGCATGGGCGCCCGGATCATCCTCTGCGATCCCCACCGGGTCGTCGTGGTCGGCCCCAGCCCCCTGTACGGCACTCGCCTGGAGAGCCCCGACATCCGGGCCGGGATGGCGATGCTGCTGGCCACCTGCGCGGCGCGCGGTCAGAGCACCATCGACAACATCCGTCAGATCGACCGGGGCTACGAGCGTGTCGACGAGAAGCTGCGTCAGCTCGGCGCCCGCATCGAGCGGGTGACCATCGCCGAGTGATCTCCTGAGGAAAGTCCCGAACCAAACGGGATGATCAGGCAGAAAGGCTCAGTTCAACTCTGCAAATCCAGTCCGCGCAGGACCTCCGCCAGGGGTTCTCGGTGTCGTTCGGCCAGGGGGCTCAGGGGCAGCCGGACCTCCCCCGAGCACAGCCCGAGCTGGTGGAGGGCCCACTTCACGGGGCCGGGGTTGGTCTCCCAGAACAGGGCCCGGTGCAGGGGCAGCAGGAGGTGGTGGACCCGCCGGGCGCCGGGGAGGTCCCCCTGCGCGAAGCGCTCCCAGGCTTCCCGGCAGCGCCAGGGATCGACGTTGGCCGTCACCGAGATCGTGCCCTGCCCCCCCATGGCCCAGAAGGCCAGGGAGCTCCCGTCCTCCCCGGACAGCAAGGAGCACTCGTCCCCGACGGCGGCCGCCAGCTCCGCGGCGAGGGTCAGGTCGTCGGAGGCCTCCTTCAGGCCGACGACCCCCGGGAGTCGACAGATCTGGAGCCAGGTGGCCAGATCGGGGCGGACTCCCGTGCGCCCGGGCACGGAGTAGGCGATCACCGGCAGCCCACCCTCCCGGGCGACCTCGGCGTAGTGGGCGACGAGCCCCGCGGGCGTCGGCTTGTTGTAGTAGGGGGTCACCACCAGGGCGGCGTCCGCGCCGAGCTCGGCCGCCCGCCGGGTCTTCGCGACCGAGTGGTGGGTGCAGTTGGTGCCCGTACCGGCGATGAGCGGGATCCGCCCCCGGACGATCTCCCGGGCGAGGACGAGCAGCCGCGCGAACTCCTCCGGCTCCAGGGTCGGCGACTCGCCGGTGGTGCCCCCGAGGACGATGCCGTGGGTCCCGGCCGCGAGCTGCCGCTCGATGAGGTTGGCCGTGGCGGTCTCGTCGAGCCGCCCGTCGCGCCACGGAGTCACCAGGGCGACGATGGAACCGCTGAAGGATCTGTCTGCCATTCCCATCCTCCTCGACGAGCCCCCGCCACGGACTCTAGCCGAGGGGACGATGGGTGTCGACCGGTCCCTGCCGCGGCCTCCCTGCTCCGCCGACCGGGTCGCGCTCCCCCTCCGGCCCTCGCCCGTGGTATGAAGAGGCATGGTCTGGCGCAGCCGCGTTCCCGTCCTCCTCCCCGAGCCCTTGCTCGGCTATCGCTGCAACCTCCAGGGCTGCTGCTGTGGCGGCTGGGGGATCACCTGGACGGCCGACGACCTCGGTCGTCTCGCCCGGCGGCTGCCCCCGGAGGAGCTCGAGGAGCTCACCCGGCATCAGGTCGAGCTGCTGCTCGCCGAGGACGGGACCACGGTGACCGGGGCCCGGCTGAAGGCCAGCCAGCCCGGCGGCCGCTGCCCCTATCTGGCCGAGGACGGTCGCTGCACCCTCCAGCAGCGCTTCGGTGTCGAGGGCTTGCCGGGGATCTGCGTCGACTTCCCGGTCGTCCCCCACTGGCTGGACGATCACGTGGAGCTCGCCTACCGCTTCACGTGCCCGGGCGCCCTGGACTGCGTCTTCGCGGACCAGGGGCCGGTCGCCTGGGCCCGCCTCGACACCCTCGATGCGATGTACGCCTCCCGGCTCCAGCGGGTCGGTCCGCTGCCGACCCTCAAGCTCGACGGGCAGCCGCTGCCGCCCAGTGCTCTGCAGTTGCTCCGGGAGCGGATCCTCGTGGCCTGCAACGATCGGCGCCGGCCCACCCTCGAGCTGCTGGCGGCCATCGAGACGGGGCTGGCCGCGCTCCAGCGCCTCGATCAGGTGCCCGCGTTCCAGCTCCAGGCACCGACCGATCCCCTGCCCTTCGTCCGCTACCTGCTCCACTGTGTGCGCACCCACTCGGCCGACTACCTGCTGCACAACCTGCAGCGGCAGGCCCGGTTCCTCGTCGGCCGGTGGGCTCCGGCGCCCGGCCCCGAGCTGGGCGCGGCGCTCGAGAGCTGGGAAGCGGGGCTCGTGGAGTGGATCGAGCCGGCCGAGCCCGCCTTGCGCCCCTTCCTGCAGCGCTACCTGTGGCTGCGGTTCGCCTCCTGCTTCGTCCACCTGCAGGGGGAGCTGCGGTACCCCTTCGGGGAGGTCACCCATGAGCTGGCGCTGGCCTTGCGGTACCTGGCCGCGTTCTGCCAGGTGACCGGCCGGCCGCCGGACCAGGCCTTGCTCTTCGCCGCGCTCGCCGCGTCGGCGCACCTGTTCCATACCCACTCCTTCCCCTTCCAGTCCCGGGTCTGGTTCGACCCGGAGCACTTCGCCGAGGAGCGGGAGCCGCCGCCGCAGGTGCCCGACGAGCTGGAGGTGCGCTGTCTGGCGCAGAGCGCCGTGTCCGTCGACACGGTGGTCCTCGAGGAGCCGGTCGCGACCCTGCCGGGCCGATAGACCCCGACCCGGCAGTGGGGGTACAATCGCCGGCGTCCGGTGTTCGTCATGGCCACGTCCGGGAGGAACGTCGTGGATCTCGTCTTCGTCCGCCCCCTGTCTCTCGTTCCCTGGGCAAGCTGGGATGAGGCCGCGCTCGAGCCCCTGGAGCCCGAGGAGGTCGCCCTGCTGCTGGAGGAGCAGCTCGGTCACGTCGCGCTCGGTCCGGGGAGCTGGTGCGGGAGCCCCTGGCTGCCCCTGCCCCTGGAGTGCTGGACCGGCGCTGCGGCCGAGCGGCTCGTCGAGACCGCGGGGGACGAGTCGGCCCTGCTCGTCCAGCTCCTCTGGAACCTGCAGGGGGCCCTGCCGGGGGACCTGCTCCTGGCGCGGCTGCTGCTCGGCGGGACCGAGGCGAAGGCCGCCCACGTCTCCTTGCTGCAGGCGGGTCCCACGGGCGAGGCGGTGCTCCTGCAACGGGCCTGGCTGCCCGGCCCGCGAGCCGCCGACCTGCAGCAGCTCGCCGCGGGCAGCGGCGTCCGGCTCTTGCTGCGGACCGACCAGGAGGGGCCGCTGCATTTCGGGCTGTCCGTCACCTTGCTGGCGGTCGCGGGTCCGGCCGCGGCGCGGCGGGCCGAGCTGTTGACCACCTCCCCGGCGGCCGAGGGCCTCTTCTGGGACGAGGAGGAGAGCTTGACGCCCATCCGGGCGCCCGATGCCGAGACCCTGCGGGCGGTCGGGCTGGCCGAGCCGCCCCCCGACGAGCCGCCCCCACGGACCGCCTCCTTGCCGCCCGAGCTCCCCGTGGACCTGCTCGACGAGGAGGCGACGCCTCCCCCGCGCTCCGCGGAGTCCGGCCCCTGGTCCGCGGCGGTGGAGGACCCCGGCCTCGTCCCGGAGCTCGCGGCCGGCGAGTACGCCGCCGGTGAAGACGAAGGCGGTGAGGACGCGGTCGGTGCCGAGCCTGTCGGGGAGTACGAAGCCGGTGCGGACGCGGTCGGTGCCGAGCCCGTCGGTGAGTACGAAGCCGGTGCGGACGCGGTCGGTGCCGAGCCCGTCGGTGAGTACGAAGCCGGTGAGTACGAAGCCGGTGAATACGAAGCCGGTGAGTACGAAGCCGGTGAGTACACGGTCGGTGCCGAGCCCGTCGGTGAGTACGAAGCCGGTGAGTACGCGGCCGATGTGGATGCCGCCGGGGAGGACGCGTTCGCGACGGAGGAGGGAGAGCCGCTGCTCGAGGCTGGTCCGGCCAGCGATCTGGAGCCCGGGGCCGAGCCCGATCTGGAGCTGGAACCCGAGCCCGAGCTGGAACCCGAGGCCGCGGAGTTCTGGGAGCCCGAGCCGGAGCCGGAGCCCGCGCTGGAGCCGGAGCCCGCGCTGGAGCCCGAGGCCGCGGAGTACTGGGAGTCCGAGCCGGAGCCGGAGTCCGAGCTGGAGCCCGAGCCGGCAGCAGCCCTGGTCGCGTCGACCGTGGCGGTGTCTGCCCCCCGGCCGTCCGCGGCGCCCGTCGATCTCGCGGAGCTGCAGCGGCTGCTCACCCCCATGGGACGAGTCCTCTCGCCCCCGCCCGTGACGGTCGCCCCCGTGGCCGAGGTGGCCGAGGTGGCCGAGCTGCAGCGGCTCCTCACCCCGCTGCCCGGGATCAAGCGAGCGGCGCCTCCCCCGCCGCCCGCCCCGCCGCGTCCGACCGGGGATCGGCCCTCGTCCCCGTCCCCGGTGCCGGCCGCGCCGGCCGTCCTCGTGGAGTCCCGCCTCCTGTCGCCCTTGCCGGTCGGACTGGCCCCGCGGGCAGAGCCGGCGAGCGTCGAGGAGGAGCTCGACTCGGTGGAGGCCGAGCTCGACGAGCTCCTCGCCGCGGACGACGACCTGATCGATCGCGTCGAGCAGTGGCTCGACGACGAGGCCTGAGCCAAACCCGACTCAGCGCGTCGTCGCTCGTCGCTCGCCGATCTTCTCCCGCGTGCGCGCCACATCCCGCAGCAGCTCGTCCTCGTTGGCGGGGATCGCCGCGAGGGTCGCCTGCAGTCGCCGCCCGGCCTGGGCCAGGAAGATCGAGCTGCAGCTCAGCGCCTCCCGGGCTCGCTCGCCGTCACCCTCGTGCAGCAGCGCGGAGGTGCGCGCGAGCACGGCGAAGGACGCCAGCAGGTCGATGGTGACGTTGGCCAGCCGCTCCAGGAGGAGCTGCTGCTGCGTCAGCTCCTCGCCGTGCCGCCGGAGCAGCTCCTCCACCACCGCGCCGAAGCGCGCGACGATCGTCGCGAGGGGCCCGGCCAGCTCGGCGATCCCCTCGTGGGCGAGGCTGACGGTGTCCTGCTTCCAGCGCCGGTTGAAGACGGCCAGCGCGTAGTCGGCCAGCAGCCCGGCCGAGCGCAGGGGGCGGCGCACCGCCGCCGCGACGCTGCGCAAGAACTCGAGGGGCCCCGCGAGGCCGGTCTGCGCGATGTACAGCCGCAGGATCTCGTTGGTCCCGTTGAGGATCAGCAGCGCCCGGGCGTCCCGCAGCAGCCCCGCGAAGGGATGCTGCGGCAGCAGGCCGACGCCGCCCGCGATCTGGAGGCTGTCGTTGGCGACCCGCCAGGTCGTCTCCGAGGCGAAGACCTTGGCCACCGCGCACTCGGTCGAGGTGTCGCTGCGCCCCGCGTCGATCAGCCCGGCCGTCAGGTAGGCCAGGCTCTCCATGACGAAGGTGTCGACGGCCATCTGGCCGATCTTCGCCTGGATCAGCCCGAAGCCCAGCAAGGGCTGGCCGAAGGCCTCCCGCCGCCGCGCGTAGGCGAGGGTCACCTCGACGATGCGCTTGCACAGGCCGACGCACCCCGCGGCCACGGCCAGTCGGCTCTTGTTGAGCGTCTCCAGCGCGACCTTGAAGCCCGAGCCGACCGGCCCGAGCAGCAGGTCACGGGGTACGACCACTCCGTCGAAGTGCACGTCGGCGAGGCCGCAGCCTTGCAGGCCGAGGGGGACCAGGGGCGGACCCGCGAGGACACCCTCGCCGCGGGGGACGAGGAAGGCGGTGATCCCCTCCCGGTCGCCCGGCCGCCCGCTCACCCGGGCGAAGACGGTGAACAGCCCGGCGTCGGCGCCGTTGATGATTCGAACTTTGGTACCAGAGAGCTGGTAGCTCCCGTCCGGACGGACCACGGCCCGGCAAGCGAGCGCGGCGACGTCGGAGCCCGCGTCCGCCTCGGTCAGGGCGAAGGCCGCAAGGGGCTCGCCCTGGGCCAGCCCGGGGAGCCAGCGCTGCTTCTGCTCCTCGAGGCCGAAGGTGAGCAGCCCCTGGGTGCCGAGGCTGACGTGGGTCCCCACGCTCACCGCGGCGGAGGGGTCGAGCCGTGACAGCTCCTCGAGCAGCCGGATCCAGGAGCCCGTGGAGAGGCCGAGCCCGCCGAAGCGCGGCGGGATGGCCAGCCCGAACAGGCCGAGGGGGCGGACCGCGGCCTGCCAGTCCGCGGGGGACGGTGGCGCCTGCCGGGCCGCGGCCTCGGCCAGGGGCTGGCCCGCGAGCAAGAGCTGCGCGACGAGGGCCTCGACCTGCTCGCGCTCCGCGGGCTTGGACCGGGGGTAGGGGAAGAGCAGCTCCTCCTCGATGTGGCCGAAGTAGAGACCTTTGAGGAAGCTCCCGACGATCGGCATCTGCGACCCACCTCCGTGTGGTGCGGCCAGCCGGGCTCGTCCGTCGGCCCGCGACCAAGGCTAGCATAGCCGATCCTGCCCCGTCGCGGTCGTGCCGGTCCAGGTCCTGGCGGGACAGGGTCCCCTCGGCTATGCTCCGGAGCCGGCGTCCGCAGGCAGGGGCCCGCCGCGGTCGGGCAGCAGGACGTGGAGGAGACGACGATGGCCGAACAGCTTGTCGAGTGCGTACCCAACTTCAGCGAAGGTCGGGATCGGGCGGTGATCGACCAGATCGTCGACGCGATCCGGCGCTCCGGTGGCGTCGAGGTGCTCGACGTGGACGCCGGGGCCGCGACCAACCGGACCGTCGTCACCTTCGTCGGTCCGCCGGAGCAGGCGCTCGCCGCGGCCTTCGCCGGGATCCGCGAGGCGGCCCAGGGCATCGACATGCGTCAGCACCGGGGTGAGCATGCCCGCCAGGGGGCCACGGACGTCTGCCCCTTCGTGCCCCTCGCGGGCGTCAGCGAGTCCGAGGCGATCACCCTGGCCCGGCGGCTCGGGGAGCGGGTCGGCGCGGAGCTGGGCATCCCGGTCTATCTCTACGGTGCGGCCGCGACCCGGCCGAGCCGGGTCGCCCTGGTCGACATCCGCAAGGGCGAGTACGAGGCCCTGCCGGAGAAGCTGCAGCAGCCCGAGTGGGCCCCGGACTTCGGGGAGCCCGTCTTCAACCCGCGCAGCGGCGCGACGGTGATCGGCGTGCGCCCCTTCCTGATCGCCTACAACGTCAACCTGAACAGCCGGAACGTGAAGCTGGCCAAGGACATCGGCCTGGCCATCCGCGAGACCGGACGCCCCCGCCGGGACGCGCAGGGCAAGTTCGTGCGCGATGCGCAGGGCAACCCCGTGCTCGCACCCACGCCCACCACCCTGCCCTGCTGCCGGGCGACGGGCTGGCTGATCGAGGAGTACGGCTGCGCCCAGGTCACCATGAACCTCACGGACTACCGGGTCACGTCCCTGCACCAGGCGTTCGACACGGTCTGCCAGCTCGCGGCGGCCCAGGGCGCCCGGGTGACCGGCAGCGAGATCGTCGGGCTGGTGCCTCGCCAGGCCCTCCTCGAGGCCGGGCGTCACTACCTCGCCCAGCAGCAGGCGTTCGCCGGGGTCTCGATGAACGAGCTGATCCGGACCGCGGTCCGCTCCCTGGGCCTCTCCGAGGTCGCACGCTTCGAGCCCCGTGAGAAGATCATCGAGGAGCGGGTCAACCCTGGCCCCGGCCGCCTGGTGGGGCTGACGGTCCAGGGCTGGGTGGAGGAGCTGGCCTCCGACTCGCCCGCGCCCGGCGGCGGCTCGGTGGCCGCGTTGTGTGGCAGCATGGCCGCGGGGCTGGCGGCCATGGTCGCGGCCCTCACCCACGGCAAGAAGGGGTACGAGGAGGTCGCGGCGGAGATGCGGCGCCTCGGCGAGGAGGGCCACCCGCTCAAGGATGCCCTGCTCGCCGCGGTCGATCGGGACACGGACGCCTTCAACCGGATCCTCGATGCGACCCGCCTCCCGAAGACCACCGCGGCCGAACAGCAGCACCGGCTGGCGGCCCTGGAGGCGGCCAACCAGGGGGCGACGCGCGTCCCGCTGGAGGTGCTCACGGGCGCCGTCGCCGCGCTCCGGCTGGCGGACACGGCGGTCCGCCAGGGCAACGCCAACTCCCTCTCCGATGCCGGCGTCGCGGCCCTGCTCGGGGAGGCCGCGGCTTGCGGGGCGTTCTACAACGTCCTGATCAACCTCGCCGCGGTGGGCGATGCCCCCTGGCGGGCCGCGACCCTCCAGCAGGCCCGCGACTTGCTCCAGCAGGCGCAGGAGCAGGGCGCGACCCTGCGGACGGAGGTGCTGCGGCGGCTCGAGGAGGGCCTGGCCAAGGTGGGTTCCTGATGGCGTGAATCCGGCGCCCGATCGGCAATCCTGGTGGCGGCCGGCCAGCACGCCGGTCGTCGAGGTGCCGTCGCTGCGGCTGGTCCCTTCCCGCGGCTTCCCCTGAGCGACCCGGTCACGATCCCCGGGCCGCATGCGTCCCGGTCGCGGCGCGGCGGTCAGCCCTCACCTGGCGGATAGTTCTTTGGGACCAAAGGACCAGCGGGCTCAGCGCCGCCCGCCGCGCCCGCCGCCGGCACCCTCTCCTCCCCGCCCGCCGGTCGGAGCCCCCGCGGCCCCCCGGTCCCCGCCCCCCCGGCTCGTGGCGCTGCCGCGTCGCCCCGCGTCCCGACCGTTCCCGTTGCTGCTGCTGCTGGAGCTGCTGTTGGTCGTGGCTGCTCCCGGATGCCCGGCGCGGTCGCCACGTCCCGCGGCGTGAGCCCCCGGGCCGCGGTCGCGGCCACCCCGGAAGCCCGGCTCCGACCCACCCCGGCTCGACGAGCGCGCCGGGCGGGCCTCCTGGCGTGAGCCACCCCGGGAGCCGCGGCTCGCGGCGGCCGGGTCCGAGCGGCCAGGCCGGGCGCTGCCGCGCGTGGCCCGGGGATCACGGTGGTCCCGGGCGGGGGCCGTCCGGGCCGCGGCGCGACCCCGGGCCTGGCTGCGCGCCGGCCGGTACGCGTCCCGGTGGTGACTCACGGGCCGGTAGGCGTGGGCGACCGCCCGGTGCCGGGGGTAGCCGTGGGTCACGTAGACCGCATGGTGGGGCGGGAACGAGTACCAGCTCCCGCCGGTCCAGTAGCCCCAGCCCCCTCCCCGGTAGTAGACCCAGCGGCCGTCGTACCAGCGGGGGGGATAGGTCTCGACCTCGACCGTGCTCGCGTAGGCCGCGTCGTCGGCGTAGACCTGGCGGACCGCGCAGCCGGTGCCCAGGGGGATGGCCGTCACGGCCAGCGCGAGGATCGTCAGTTGCCAAAACCCGGAGCGCATCGTCCACCTCCTTCCCCTCCTTCGACGCCCGGGGCCGCGCGGTATTCAGCCGGGTGCAGCCGGTCCGAGTGGGCGCCTTCCTTGCCAATCTCCTTCCGTACCCGGCTCGAGCTGCAAAATCTCTCGCAGAGCCGCCGAGCCGCAGAGAAAAGTGCTCAGCTGGCTGAGCCCTCTGCGGCTCGGCGGCTCTGCGAGAAAATTCTTTTCGTGCGGGGAGTTGTGCCAAGGTCTCGCTGCTCGCTCACCGGGATGATCTGCACCCTGTTCAGCTGCGGCGGCCAGTGCCAGCAGGCCGATCCCGACGGCGGAGCGGCTCCCGAGTCCGCCAGCACCCGGGCCGGCCGATGGGGGGGCGCGGGGAAGGGATAAACCGTGCGGCGTCGCTGCAGGAACCACCTGCGGACCCACTTCCATAAACAACGGAAAAGCTGTGGAATTTCCGCACAGAGCGGAGGTCGTCCGACCTGGCGCGCGTGTGAAAAAGGCTTGCAGCCGCGCGGTGACCCAGATATAACGTATGGTCAGATAGTGCAGATCACCGTCGGATGGGGCCATGTCAGACAAGAGCAAGAAGAAGGATCTTCGTCGCTCCAACTCCTTCACGCGCGACGAGATCCAGATCGCCTGTGACATCTTCCTCGGACTGCTCTCCCGCAAGGACGTGAGCATCCTGGTGAACCGCAAGGAGTTCAACAGCCTCACCGCCCGCTTCCTCAAGATGCGGGCCTCCGTGCGCGAGGACGAGCAGGTGCGTCGCACGGGCCCCGGGGCGACCGTCGCGCTCGAGCTGGAAGACTAGCACCCCGTCACCGGGGTCTGATCCGTTGCTCGGGTGGGTGCTGGCCGACAGGTCGGCACGCGGACGACCGTGAGCTACAGCCCGGTCCCCACCAGCAACGCGGTCGATCCGGATCGAGCTGCGGGCTCGGCGTGCTCGCCGCCGCGGTCGCGAGTCGGGCCACGGTCCTACCGCCTTGACAGCCTGGCTGCTTCCGGGTAAGTGTCCAGCCCTCTGGACCGGCGACCACGCTCCTGCCCACGACGCCGGCGGCCCGAGCAGACGGTCCGGAGGAACCAGCACCCCGAGAGGAGGCAGACCTTGAACTACACCGTGACAGTCCGGGACGACAACGAGACCTTCGAGACGCGCAAGCTGGCCATCGAGGCCGCCCGGGATCGTTCGCTGAAGACTCGCAGCGAGGTGCGCGTCGAGGACCCCAACGGTGTGGAAGTCCTCTGCTTCCGGCGTGGCGAGCTGACCTCCTACCTCTGGGACACCCGCCGCTGATCGAGGGCAGCCAGCTCCGGCTGGTCGAACCCCAGCGCCTCGCCCGGTCCGTGCTCCTCCCGTCCACGGAGGTCTCATGACATCCGGTCAGGTCGCGCCCGAATTGCGTTTGCGCCACTGGCGGATCCGGATCTTCGCCCTCACCTGGCTCACCTACGCGAGCTACTACTTCTGCCGCCAGCCGTTCTACATCGGCAAGTCCGAGATCGAGAAGGCCTTCGACCTCGATCCGACCTTCCTGGGTTACCTCGGGCTGACCTACATCGTCTGCTACGACATCGGCCAGTTCACCGCGGCGGCCCTGGGGCGTCGCCTCGGCTCGCGGCTGCTGCTGCTGCTCGGCATGGCCGCCACGATCCTGATCAACGTCGTCTTCGGGCTCTCCAACAGCGGGATGACGATCTTGCTGTTCATGGCCCTCAACGGTCTGGCCCAGGGCACCGGTTGGTCGGGGGTCATCGGCACCCTCGCGATGTGGTTCCGCCGCACCGAGCGCGGGCAGGTGATGGGCATCTGGGCTACCTGCTATCAGGTGGGGGCCATCGCGGCCAAGTCCTACGCCGCCTTCCTCCTGGGCCTCTGGGGCTGGCGCTTCGCGTTCTTCGGTGGGGCCGCGCTGACCCTCGTCTTTTGGGTGATCAACCTCTTCTTCTTCCGCTCCACCCCGCAAGAGGCCGGGCTCCCCCCGGTGAACGACGACGACGAAGCCCTGGCCAGGCCGGCCGCCGGCGCAGCCCCGACCACGGGGGGGAGGCCCGTCCGGGAACCCCTCGGCTGGGATCGCAAGGTCTGGATGGGGATCGTCTTCCTCGGCCTGACCTACCTCTGCCTGAAGTTCCTCCGCTATTCCCTGTGGAGCTGGGGCCCCTACCTGATGGAGAAGACCTTCCACCTCACCGGCGCCGAGGCCGGTCAGCACTCCGTGGCCTTCGACGTGGGCGGCTTCTTCGGCGTCATCGTCTCGGGGGTCGTCTCCGACCGGCTCTTCCAGGGGCGGCGCAGCCACACCACCCTGATCATGATCCTCGGCCTCGTCGCGGCCTGCATCCTGATGTACACGGTCGGCTCCCTCTCCATCTGGGTGATGACGGGCTGCTTCGCCCTGGTGGGGTTCATGCTCTACGGGCCCGATTTCCTGGTCTCTGGTGCGGGTGCGGTGGACGTCGGCTCCCAGCGAGGGGCGCTGGTCGCGGCCGGCTTGATCAGCGGCATCGGCACCATGGGCGCGATCCTCCAGGAGATCGCCATCCCGATCATCTACGAGCGGTTCGAGCACCAGTTGCTGCCCGTGCTGCTGCTCTTCGTTGGGGTGGCGATGCTCGGCGCCCTGGCGATCACGATCCTCTGGATCATGGGCCGCAAGGGCTGGACTCGCTTCTGATCTCTACGGGGCGCAAGACGGTCTCGGGCGGGAGTCGGGCATGGCGCCCGGGGGGCGGTTGGGCTGGGCGCTCCTCGGAGCCTGTTGCGGAAAAGTCCGTCGCGAGGCGGTCGAGGCGCGGCGCAGGGAAGGAAGCACCGAGCCGAGAGGCCGCAGGCGTACTTGCGCTACGTCGAGGACGGATCGGCCGGTGCTGACGCACGATGCGTCGATGCATCGGCCGCCGCAGCAGAACGCTTTGCGCAACAGGCTCCTAGTACCTCGTCACCGCGAAGGTGACCGGTCGAGCATTGGGTGGCGACCGGCCTCCGCAGGGTGGCGACCGGCCTCCGCGCCGGTCGCTTTGCTCCTCTGCCCGCCAGGGCCAGGCTCTGAAGGGGGAGGAGGCTGGTGCCGGCGCGGCGGCCGGCACCCACCCGGCAGCAGGCAACCAGTCGAAATCCTTGTGACGGTGGACTAGACCGCGGTCCACTCCGAGAGCAGCTCCCGGGCCCGCTCCAGGTCCTGCACCGTGTCGATCTCGCGCCAGTGCCCGTCGATGGCCGCGCAGCGCACGTCCGCCCCGCGGGCGATCAGCTCCTCGAACAGGTCCGTGAGGTAGGCCTTACGGAACGTCTTGGCGGCCTGGAAGGGGAGCTCGGGGTGCGCGAGGTACCGCTCGCGGACCTCCTGGTAGACCGTTCGCATCAGCCGAGCCCCCTCGGCGCTGTACCGGGCCAGCCCGATGAACTCGCCGAGGGCCCGCTCCGGGCCGACGTGCTTGCCGACCTGCAGCACCCGGCCCTGCGCGTCGATCTCCGTCAGCTCGGCCTCGACGACGGGGTGGTCCGTGCGGCCCTCGTAGGTGCGCGCCCAGCCGCGATCGACGACCAGGCAGATGTCGCCGGGCGCGTCGAGCACCGCCCGCACCACGCTCCGGTCGTAGAGGATGTCCGCGTAGGTCGAGAGGAAGGGGCCGTCCATCTCCGGCTCGGCGCAGAAGAGGGACTCGAGGATGTTGTTCACCCGGAAGTCGGGGTTCTCGTAGTAGACCAGATCGGGGTAGGCGATCTTCTCGGCGAGGTACCCCCGGATCACCGCGATGCGCTCGACGCCCTCGGCGCGGAACGCGTCCACCTGGTGGCGCAGGATCGGCTTGCCCGCGACCTCGACCAGGCACTTCGGCACCTCGGCGGTGTGGTGCTGGAGCCGCTGTCCCATCCCGGCGGCGATGACGATGGCCTTCATGGTGTCTCCTCGCGCGGTCGGCGCTGGCTGGCTCAGGCGGGGCGCGGTGGCACGAACCCGAACCGCCCGAGCCGACGGACCACGCTGAGGAAGGCCCGGGCGAGGTAGAGGGTGTGCACCCCGACGAAGACGAAGAAGAACAGGTCGAGCTGGTCGAAGATCGCGACGTAGAAGAACCAGCTCGGGTAGTGGATCAGGAAGCGGGCGAAACGCTCGGCGCCGAAGATCAGCCAGCCCAGCGGGCTGCGGCGGGCCGGCGGCGCGGGAACCGGGGCCGCCGCGGCCGGGGTGGCCGGGGTCGCGGGGGCCGGGGCCGTCGCCAGGTACTCGGGGCGGCGCAAGAAGGTCGTCAGGGAGATGCCCGACGCCACCGCCACCAGCCCCCACAACCCCAGCAGCAGGTACTCGGCTCCACCGTGGACGAGGTACAGCCGGGTGGCGATCGCGCCCAGCACGAGGAAGGCCTTCAGCTCGTCCATCAGGAAGTCGAGCAGGTGGCCGATGGGCGAGGGGATGCCGCGCAGCCGGGCGAGCTGACCGTCCACGCAATCGAAGACGTAGGAGAGCTGCAGCACCACCGCCGCGGCGACCAGCCCGGGCCAGTCGCGCCACAGCACGAGCAGGGCGATGGCGATCCATTCGACGAAGAAGCTGAGGAAGGTCACCTGGTTGGGGGTGATGGGCGTCCGCTCCAGGCCCACCAGGAAGACCGCGGCCACCGGCCGGGTGAGCACCTCGGTCCAGAAGTTGTCCTTCTGCTTGAGGCTCGCCCGGTAGGCCTCCTTGATCCGACCCAACGCCTCCTCCTGTGGGGCCCGTGGCCACCCGCGCGCCGCCGGCGGCTCCGGGAACCTCGCACGGCCCTCTGTAGCAGCCCTCCCCGGCCCGGTCAACCGGGGGGGCCGAGGACCGGCCTACCGGCGCCACCCCGGCTCGGGCCGGCATCTCGCCGACGCGAGCGGGTCGATTGACGGGCGGACCCCAGGAAGACTATGCTCCGACCGAGGTTCTCTTGCTTCGAGGTGGGATCGATGGCACCTTTTGCCGGTCGTCTCCGGGCGCTCTCCCTCATCAGTCTGCTCTCGCTGGGGCTGACCTCCTGTACGGAGGAGGCCGGCAATCGGCCGTCGACTCCGGACGGCCTCGGCCAGTTGCAGCAGGCGCTCGATCCCGCCCCGGGGATCCCCGACCTGGAGGTCAACTCCGACACGGGTCGCAGCAACACCGACAACGTCACGAACAAGACCAAGCCGCGCTTCGACGTGACGGTGCTCACGGGCGCGACCCGGAACACCAACGTCAAGCTGGAGGTGCGCTACCTCCAGAACGGCGCCGAGGTCGTGCTGGGCGCGGTCCAGTGCCAGAACGGCGCGCCCTGCGACGTGCGGGCCGGCGACGACGGGGTCGGCATCATCCATCCGGGCCTGCCGGCGGACCGGACCTACCTCGTCTATGCCGCCCAGGACACCGAGGGGGGGGAGAACTTCGGGCCCTTCGCCGGCCCCCTGACCATGGTCCTCGACACCCAGGTCTCCACGCCCGCCGCTCCCGATCTCCAGGACGGATCGGACACGGGGCGGTTCTCCGACGATGACCTCACCAAGAACCGGACCCCGACCTTCGACATCGGCAACGTCGAGCCCCAGGCCGAGGTGACCCTCACCCTCTACCCGGACACCTCCGCCACCCCCTTGACCGCCAAAGGGATCGTCCGCGAAGGCGTCGAGGTCATCCCGATCCAGGCGCCCAACCTGCCCATCCCGGCGGACACGGGCGAGGACGGGTTCACCGTGCGGGCCCAGCAGGTCGATCTCGCGGGCAACGTCTCGGGCTTCTCCGCCGACCTCGAGATCCGGGTCGACATCCTCGTGGCCAAGCCCGCGGTCCCCGATCTGCTGCCCGCGTCCGACCTGGGGCGCCTCGACACCGACAACGTGACCTCCGATTCGAGCCCCGATCTCGAGGTCGCGGGTCTGGCGTCCCAGGGGGGAATCCTGGAGGCCGAGGCCAAGGTCTACCTCCACCTGCGCTCCAGCCAGAACCCGGCCTACAACAAGGACCTGGTCGAGATCCTCGGGGATGGCGACGAGACCCTGGTCTTCACGCCCGACCTGCTGCTGGACAGCAGCTACGAGGTCTACGCGGAGCAGGAGGACCTGGCGGGCAACCTCTCCGTCTCCTCGGACCGGCTGAGCCCCCTGATCATCGACACGGTCGTCCTGCCGCCCGGGAAGCCCGATCTGCAGGCCAACTCCGACACCGGTCGGTCCAACGCCGATGACATCACCGCGGACGCCACGCCCACGATCCTGGTCGGCAACGTCGAGGCCCAGGCCACGGTCCTGCTGACCTTCGACGCGCCCGCGCCCCTGCTCGACCCGGTCCTCGAGCAGGTGGCCCTGGTGGCCGGCAACGTCGAGCTGACCCCCCTGACCAACCTGGTCGACGCGAGCTACACGGTGGTCGCCCAGCAGCGCGACCTCGCGGGCAACCTGTCCGTGGCCTCGGTGCCCCTCGCCCCCTTCGTGGTCGACACGACCGCACCCCCGGCGCCCCAGGCCCCCGATCTCCAGGCGCTGTCGGACCTCGGGCGTTTCGACGACGACAACGTCACCAAGCTGCCTCCCGACGGCAAGGTCTGGTTCGACGTCCGGGGCCTGGAGTCGGAGGCGCGGGTGACCCTGGACCTCAACTCCAACCGCGACGTCAACGACGTCCAGGCCGTGGGTACCGTGCTGCTCGGCGCCAACTCCATCTCCCTGTTCCCGACCACCGTCAACGAGGACACCTACGAGGTCACGGCCTGGCAGGCCGACCTGGCCGGCAACGTCTCTCCCCGCTCCCCTGCCATGGTCTCCCCGCGTCCCAATACACCGCCAGGCCTGCGCATGGATCGGACTGCCCCCGCGGCCCCGGCCCTCCCCGACCTGCTGCCCGCGTTCGACAGCGGCCGCTCGGACACCGACAACATCACCAACAAGAATCAGCCCCGGCTGCTCGTCGCCAGCGTCGAGGTCGACGCCCTGGTCACGGTGGATTTCGACTCGATCGCGCCGGCCAACGACCGGACGGTCGCCAAGGTCAGCACCGGCACCTCGGTCGAGGTCGACGCGCCCCTGCTCACGGATGACACGTACGCGGTGCGGGCGGTGCAGACCGATCTCGCGGGCAACGTCTCCACCACCTCCAGCACCCTGTCCGGGCTGGTCATCGACACCGTCGCGGCCCAGCCGGGGCGGCCCGATCTGCAGGCGAACTCCGACAGCCGGGTGAACACCGACAACATCACCAACAAGACGACCCCGCTCTTCGACCTCAGCGGACTGGAGCTGCAGGCCTACGTCACCCTGACCCTGGATGCGCCCGGAGTGGATCACGACGTGTCCCAGCAGTACTACGCGACCGGCCCCACCCTCACCGGGCCGCTGCCCGCGCCCGGCCCCCTGGCCGACGACACCTACGCGGTCACCGTGCGCCAGGTGGACGTGGCGGGGAACACCTCCCTGCCCTCCGAGCCCTTGAGCCCGGCCCTGGTCATCGACACGACCTCGCCCACCGTGGCGGCGGCTCCCGACCTGCGGGATGCGTCGGACCGGGGCCGATCGAACACGGACAACGTCACCAGCTCGACCAGCCCGACCTTCGATCTGGCGGGGCTCGAGGCCCTGGCCACCGTGACCCTGTTCCTCGACTCCACCCTGGCGGGCAACGACCGTACGGTCACCGGCACCGTCGGCGCGGGCGAGACGACCCTCTCCCTGACCGCCGAGAACTGCCCCCAGGAGGCCCTCGGCTATGCGGTCAAGGTCAAGCAGCTCGATCTCGCGGGCAACGAATCCTCCTGGTCCCCGGCCATGGCCCCGCTGCTGGTGATCGACACCCTCGCGCCCCCGGCGCCCGCGGCCCCCGACCTCGAGGCCGCGTCGGACCGCGGTCGGTCCAACACCGACAACATCACCAGCGACGCCCGGCCCGCGATCCGGATCAAGGGGGTCGAGCCGGTGAAGCTGGAGCCGAACGCCCGGCTCTGGGTGACCTTCGACTCGGGGGACAACGAGTACGACCAGGACGCGGTGGCGGTCCTCGAGTCGGGGACCGAGCTGACGGTCCGCCCGCTGAACGCGCTCGCGGACAGCACCTACTCCGTCTTCGTCAAGCAGGAGGACCTCGCGGGCAACTTCTCGGGGATCTCCGCCTTGCTCGTCGGGCTGGTGATCGACACCGTCGCGAGCCCGCCCACGATGCCCGACCTCCAGGCGGCCGCCGACAGCGGGCGACGCAACGACGACAACCTCACCGCGGTCGTCCGGCCCGTGTTCGACCTGCACGGGCTCGAGGCGCAGGCCCAGGCCACCCTCTCCCTCCTCCCGGCCGGCGGGGGGCCAGCCATCACCGCGACGGGGCAGGTCGAGCTCAACAAGACCTCCCTGACCCTGACCTCGCCGGAGCTGGTGAGCGGCACCTACACCGTCACCGCCGGGCAGGTGGACCTCGCGGGCAACACCTCCGCCCCCTCGGCCGCCCTCGCTCCGGGCCTGATCATCGACACCCTCTGGCCCAGCCCGCCCGGGGTGGCCGACCTGCTGCCCGCGTCCGACACGGGGCGGGCGGCCGACGACAACTACACCGCGGACGTCACCCCCAGCTTCCAGATCACCGGGCTCGAGCCGGCCGCGTCCCTGGCCCTGAGCCTGGCCGCCACCAAGGACGTCAAGAACAGCCGCGAGGTGGTGATCATCGACGGGTCGATCAACGATCAGGACGGCGCGGAGAACGGCGAGGTCCGCCTCACCCTGACCGCGGATCTGGCCTCCGACACCTACCGGGTGACCGCGACGCAGATGGACAAGGCCGGCAACGTCTCGGCGGCCGGGGTCCCCATGTCGCCCCACCTGACCATCGACGCGCTGCCGCCGACGATCTCCCCGTCGGCGATGTCGGTGATCACCACGGGGGAGACCGGCTTCCCGGGGGTCTACTTCATCGTCGGCAACCAGGTGAAGGTCGTCTGGGACAACGCGGGGGGCCTCAACAAGGACGCCAACCCCGACGTCTGGACCGTCACCATGGACTTCTCCAACTTCTCCGGGCCGCCCCGGGATCCCCAGACCCGGGCCGTGGTCGCGTTCGACGACGGGCTGATCCACGACGGCTGCCAGGACGACGCGCCCGCGGACCAGCGCTGGACCGCCTGCTACAGCATCGTCGAGGGCGACTCCGAGCTGCCGAAGGTGCCCTACGGTGTCACCGCGACCGACGTCGCGGGCAACGTCCGCACGACCCTCGAGAACGAGGCCGCGGACCTCCACCCCGTCGACGGCGTCTCGCCCACGGTCGACCTGACCGCGCACGGGCAGTTCCAGTACGAGGAGGGGGCCGCGATCACCCTGCGGCCGGACTACTTCCAGGATTTCTACTACGCCTGGAGCTTCGGCGACGGCGACACCGCCAGCACCCGCAACCCGGTGCACGCGTACCGCGACCAGGGCACTTACGCCGTCTCGATCCACCTCACCGACGAGCACGGCAACACCGACAGCGACAGCTACGACTTCACCATCGTCAACGCCGCGCCGCGAGTGGTCGCCGTGGCCGACGCCGCGGCCCAGGAGGGCGTGTCCAAGACCTTCCTCGTGGCCAAGTTCACGGATCAGGGCGTGGCCGATGACATCGTCGAGGTCCAGATCGACTGGGGCGACGGCAGCCCCGTCGAGACGCTGATCCTGCCCGATCACCTCGCGGTCCAGGGGCAACCGGGCATCTACAACGCCGGGACCAACGACTCGAGCGGCGAGGTGCGCTGGGCGCACACCTACCTGCAGGACGGGACCTTCCCGGTCACCGTCAAGGTCAAGGACGACGACCTCGCCTGGTCCCCTGCCCTGGTGGCGACCAACGTCAACGTCTCCAACGTCGCGCCGGTGATCACCCTCGGCCCGACCATGGTGGGCGGCAGCGCGCCCCTGGTGGTCGCCGAGGGCACCAAGGTCCAGTTCCAGGTCACGGCCACCGACAGCGGCGCGGACGATACGGGCAAGCTGACCTACTTCTGGGACTTCGGCGAGGTCTTCTTCCACCAGCCGCGCACCGCGAACGTGCAGAACCCCTTCCACACCTTCGACGAGAACGGCACCCGGGACGTCACCGTGACCGTCACGGACACGGACGGCGGTCGGGTGACCGGCACCCTCAAGATCCAGGTCACCAACGTCGCGCCGACGGTGCTCTTGCTCGAGCAGACCGACCTGCCCGCGTACGAGGGTGACCACACCCAGGACCTGGACGACACCAACGTGACCCACTTCCGGGTCCAGGTGCGGGACCCCTCCGACCAGGACTGCGAGGCGCTGGTGGTCCTCTGGGACATGAACACGAAGGTGGACTCCAACGGGGACGGCAATCCGGCCAACGATGTGGACTTTCGTACCAATGCCCTCGGCGAGGGCGAGACCTGTGGTCTACGTGGCGATGACAAGACCGACAACGTGCGGACCCATACCGCGTACGCAATCTATGATCAGGATCACCTCCGGGGGACACCCGACAAGGATCCCTACCCGGTGGCGGTCTGGGTGCAGGACGACGACGCGGGAGTCTCCGCGGTCAAGGTCCTGGGCGCCGCGGTGCTGAACCGGGCCCCCACGGCGAGCGGCCCCGCGGACCAGCAGGTCTCGGAGCTCGATCCCGCGATCGGCTACAACCCCAAGCACGCGCAGGTCTGCGGGCAGCGGATCCTGTCGTTCTCGGCCAGCGGGTTCGACGAGGGGCTCGGTGACCGGCAGCTCGGGCTGCGTTTTCTGTGGAGCTTCGGCGACGGCGCCACCAAGGAGGTGGCCGGACAGGCCGGGGTGCTGTCCTCGACGGTCACCCACCAGTACGCGAACAACACGGCCAACTACCAGGACGGGCAGCTCGTCGGCCACACGCCCTACCAGGGCAGCGTGACGGTCATCGACGTCAACGGCGCCACGGCCACCGACACCTTCCTGGTCCAGGTGGACGAGGTGCCGCCCTCGGCCGTGCCCCAGGTCCGGGAGGCGGGGCCCGACAACCTGATCGGCACCGCGGACGACGGCTTCATCAGCGACATGTATGCGGCGGAGCAGAACGAGATCATCTACTTCACCGCGGCGAACTCCTGCGACCCCTCCCCGGCGCAGAGCGCCGGTCTGGTCTATACCTGGGACTTCGGCGACGAGACGCCGCCCGTGGTGATCCGGCCCACCGATGAGAGCTACCAGCGGGACATCCGCTACGTCACGCACTCGTACGTGGCCAAGAAGAACTACATCGTCAAGCTGACGGTGACCGATGACGACGGGCTCTCCACCACCGCCGAGTTCGAGGTGAAGGTCGGCGTGCTCAACGCCGAGGTGCGGCTGACGGTCGATCCCACGGGTCGCTACCCCCTCGGCGTGCCAGAGGGCGCCACCAACCCGGCCATCGAGTTCCTCGCCGAGGTGCTCAACCAGGTCCCCGGCGAGACCTACCGCTTCGTCTTCCGCTGGGGGGACGGCACCGCGGACACCGACGTCCGGGAGGTGGCCGGCGACGAGCCCCTCGCGGTGAAGGTCAGCCACGTCTATCCCGACGACCCGACGGGCAAGGTGGACGTGGAGTACTACACCCTCAGCCTCGAGGTCATCACCGGGGCCGGCGGGTCGCGCACGGTCGCCCGCTCGGTGCGGGTCAACAACGTCGCGCCCACCGTCACCGCTGCGGCCGAGAACCCCGGGCAGCTCAAGGAGGACACCCCGGTGAAGTTCAACGTCACGGTCGTCGATCCCGGTCGTGACACCTTCACCTACAACTGGGATTTCGCGGCCGCGACCGCGGACGCGGCGAGCTGCCGCTTCGTGGGCGAGGACGTCGGGGTCGCGGACCAGCTCCACCTGTACACCGACGACGGCGTTTACCACGTCTGCGTGCGGGTGACCGACGACGACGGCGGCCGATCGATCTACGTCTTCGACGTCACCCTGCAGAACGTGCCGCCGATCCCGGTCAAGCCGGCCGACATCGGGCCGGTCCAGGAGGGCGTGAGCTTCGACGTCGTCGGCTCCGGGGTGGACGTGCCCGGTGACGTGATCCAGAGCTACCTCTGGACCGTCAACAGCCCCGTCTGCCGTCTCGTCGAGGGCGCCGGCCGGCAACTGGCCAAGTTCGTCTGCGACGACAACGGCTCGTTCATCGGCACCCTGGTCGTCGTGGACGAGGACGGTGGGCAGTCGAACCCCAACTCGGACTTCGCCAAGTTCCAGATCACCGTGAGCAACGTCGCGCCGCTGGGCAAGCTCTGCGTGGCCTCGCCCGAGGCGGCGCCCGATCCCAAGACCTTGCGCTTCGAGGACCTGCCGAGCGCGGTCTGCGTCTCCGAGGACGTCTCCTTCCCCGAGGCGACCAACCGCACCTTCACCGCGATCGGGCGGGACCAGGGCGCGGCGGACGTCCTCACCTACACGTGGAACTTCGGTGACGGCACCCCGCGGGTGACCGGCCAACAGCTCGTCCATGCGTACGCGACCAAGGGCTCCTACATCGTGCAGCTCTGGGTCAGCGACGACGACGGCGCGGAGACGCGCTACGTCCTCCCCGTCGAGGTGACCAACCTCCCGCCGAGCGTCAACAACCTCGACATCGTCACGCCGCTCGCCGAGCGGCTCGAGTCGAGCCCGATCCGCTTCCGCACCACGGCCACCGACCCGGCCGGCGATCCGATCCTCTACCAGTGGACCTTCCTGCGCAGCGGGGTGGTCATCGGCACCGAGGAGGGCGTGGGGCTCACCGAGGTCGTCCACGTCTTCGGCGACAACGGCAGCTACACGGTGCGGGTCCAGGTCTCCGACGACACGGGCGCCCAGGGCGCGCCGAAGATCAGCGAGTTCCAGATCCTCAACGCGCCGCCGGTGGCCGAGGCGGGCGGCAACGTGGTCGCCACCGAGGGTGATCGGGTGCAGCTCGTCCAGGGGACCGGCACCGATCCGGGGCTCGACGAGCGGCTCGTCTACCGCTGGAGCTTCGGCGATGGCGAGCAGGAGCCTGGCTTCGACGCGGATCCCCAGAGCCTGGCCCACACCTACGTCAACGAGGCCGATCCGGACCTCTTCCCCGACTCGTGCTACACCGCGACCCTGACCGTGAAGGACAAGGACGGGGGGGAGGGCACGGACAGCCTCTGCGTCCAGGTGCTCAACCAG
>JAVEVO010000276.1:0-5395 GCA_034005005.1 Myxococcota bacterium | reverse complement strand
GCAGCGTCGCCCGATGGCGTTCGGCCCAGTCCTGCTCCGGGTCGACGCGGGGGTCTGCATCGCCGGGCGTGTCCGCCGCGTTGACCGTGGTGACGCGCTGCCAGCGCTTGACCCGGGGGTCGAGCTTTGATGGGAGCAGCGACATCCCGGGGTGGTCGGCGACCGCCTTCACCAGGAGCTCGTCGACCTGGTCGGCGGCCGCGCAGCAGGCCCGGGCGGTCGAGACGTCACCGTCCGCGAGCAGGGCCCGGGCCAGCTCCTCGAACTCGTCCGCGATCCCGAGGACCGCATCCGTCGCCTGGGCCACGCGGTAGCTGCGGACCGCGATCAGCCCCCGCCGAAGCCACTCGTCGCCATCAGCCGGGATCTGCCGGTAGTCGCTCAGTGCCTTGACCAGGGTCGCAGTCGAGGCCTCCAGCGAGGAGGCCTGCTGCCGCAGCCAGCGGGCCAGAGGCGCCGCACCTGGCGACAGGACCCTCGCTGCAGACCGCAGCCGCGCCGCGACCTGGCCGAAGCCCGCCTGGTTCTCGTGCATGTCCATCCTCACCTCCTCTCCCCCAGGCCAGCAGAGCTCACGCCGCGTCCCGCCGTCGCTCCCGCAGCACGGCGGCGATCCCGCTGAGGATCCACTGCCAGCAGCGCCAGGCCCCGGACGCGTCGGTGTAGCCGGTGGCCGCGGCCACGGCGTCGAACCCCAGGCCATCCCGGCCCCGCAGCTCGAAGACGCGCTCCTGCCGGGGGCTCCAGCCGGGCTGCCGGCGCAGCTCCCGCAGCACGCCGGCCGCAGCCGCCAGCCGCAGCCCAACCCGCTCGGCCCGGGCCCGGAAGCCCGTCGCGTTCGTCCCGCCCTGCACCCGCACCTGGTCCACGGGCAGGGCCCGAGCGCCGAGCAGCTCCTGCGCGCCCTCCCAGTACGCGGCGACCACCTCCTCGGGGTGACGAAACACCGTGCGCTCGAGGGTGGGTGGCTCGGGCAGGGGACCCCGCTCCTCCTTGTGCAGCAGCAGACCCCCGAGCAGGACGTCGGCCTCCTGCTCCGCGTCGTCGAGCAGGTGCACCGTCACCCCCGCCTCTCCAGCCCAGGCGACCTGGGCATCGACGACCTGGTCGACGGGGCTCACCACCCACACGGCCCCGGCCCGGGGGCAGCAGGAGGTCGCCTGGGGACCATCGGCGAGCCGGCCGTCTCCCTGGATCAACCGCCGGGCCAGGGCCTGCAGGCACTCCACCGAGGGGATGCCGTCGCTGGCCGGGTCGTCCTCGAGCGTGCGGCCGAGGGCCCGGATCAGGTCCATCCCGGGCACGGTGGCGCGTAGCCCGGCCTCGAGCAGGCGGAGCCGGGCGAGGTTGGCGCGGTAGCCGGGGGCGGAGTGGCTTCGGTGAGCGAGGAAGATGCGAGGCACGGGCACCTCCAGCGGGATCAGGGACGCGGAGGCAGGTCGAAGGCCTGCCAGCCACGAGGGGCACGCTCGACGATCACGAACTCCCAGGGGACCTCCCGGTCCTCCAGGTCCTCGAGGGCCCGGGCCTCCTGCTCGAGGCGGATCGCCCGGTAGGCCGCGCGCCGGTCCCGCAGGGCCAACCAGGCCCGGATCCAGTCGGTCACGTAGAGCCAGAAGAAGCGGATCCAGCCGAGCTCCGCGAACTGGGCGACATGCACCGCCTCGTGGCGCAGCAGCCGCGCCGTGGCGATCACCCCCCGGCGGACGAAGATGTGCCGGCCGAGGGTCACCGCGAGGGGCCGGACGACCAGGGAGAGCAGCGCGGGGACCCGACTGTCGAGGTGGATGATGGGGATGCGGTCGATCATCATCGCTCCTCATCGGGCAGCGCGCTGCCCTCCGACACGCAGCAGGCGAGTTCGGAGATCCCGTGCGCCTTCCTCAGGCCCCACCGCAGCACGCGGAACAGGTACGCCGCCGGCAGGTCCTCGGGCCGGGGCAGGGCGACCAAGTCGACGGGCTCGCCCTCGGGCTCCTCGGGCCCGACCTGGTGTTCCTGGAGCCGGCGAATCTCTGCAATCACCGCGTCGAGCGGAGCCACGGTCAGGCCGAGGGCCGCGTCGATCTCGGCCCGCTGGCGGCACTCCTCGCGAAAGGAGGCCAACAGCCTGGAGTTCTCCGCCTCGGCCGCCTCGAGCCGGGCGGTCAGGGCGGAGGCCTCCTCCCTGGGGGGCTCCTCACGGACGGTGACCTGCTGATGCGCCAGCCGCTCCTCGGCGAGCTGATTGGCCTCGACGAGCTGCTTCTCGAGCTCGGCGAGGCGCTCGTTGTGCCGGCGGATGGTCTCGATCGAGTGCCGCAGCAGCTGCTCTTCGTACCTCACGTGCTCCTCGCAGGCGCCGCAGTAGTTCGTCCCCTCGTCGCTGCTGACGATGGCGGAGGTGGGGTGACCGCAGGACTGAGGCTCCTGGACCGGTTCGGCTGCCTGCGCCTGCTCCTCGGGCGCCGGCGCCTCCTTCGGGTTCCCCACGCCTCGCCACCGCATCCGCCCGGCGCAGCCCTTCGATCCATACGTTCTCCCTGGGGCGACCTCCTGCCCGCACCCGCAGGGGCAGAGGGTGGGGGTGGGCTGCCCGTGCTCGCTCGTCGTCTTCGCCGTCGCTTCCATCGTCGTCACCTCCTCGACTTCACCTGCGGCGTCAGCCAGGCGGCGCTGCCGCATCTCGGCCAGCACCCGGGCCGCGGCCACCTGCTCCTCCTGCGACTCCGGCTCGCCGAACCACCAAACCTGCTCGTCCGAGGACAGCCGACGGGCCGGCTCTTCCGCCGCCACCGGACACGGCCGGCGCAGCGGGCGCTCCTCGTCCTCGTCCCGCCACTGCTCGACCTCGGGGATGATCTGCTGCGCCCGCAGGCCCAGCCGTCGCAGCGCGATCTTCGCCTTCGCCAGGGCCTTGGCCTCGATCTGCCGGATCCGCTCCCGGGTGAGGCCGAAGCACCGTCCGACCTCGTCGAGACTCGCCCCGCCGCGCTCGGCCACGTCGAGCGCGCAGCTCTCGGCGAGCTCGTCCGGGTCGCGGCCGGGGAAGGCCAACCGCAGCTCACCGCTCGGCGAGACCTCCAGGTACAGGTGGTGCCGGCAGCCGACGTAGGGGCAGGGGCGCTCGGTCGGGCACTCGCCCCGGGTCGCCGGCCGCCAGTGGTCCGTAGGCAGCGGCAGGGCGACGACCTCGGCAAGCTGATCCAGGGCGACGGCGCTCATTCCGCACACCGCTCTGCTGCCTCTTCGCAGGCCGAGCAGCCGCATTCCTTCAGCGAAGGAAGCGGCAGCGGCTCGTAGCCGGGACAGTCTCCCATGTGCTCGGGGATCCGAGGCCAGTACTGCCAGTGGTAGAGCAGCTCCCAGCCACAGTGCTTGCAGCAATGACGGGGGCTTCCAGTCCGATCGTTCATCCCATGACCCCCCACCGCCTCAGGAAGTCGAGGACCTCGCCCAGCGACCGGCAGAGCGCTCCCCGGTCACCCAAACAGCGCAGCCAGATCTCCTGCTCCGGCCGCACCCGGCCCGTCGCGGTCTTGAGCTCGAGGCCCAGCACGCACCCCTCCCGCACGCCGACAACCAGGTCGGGCAGGCCGCGCTGCTCATGGTCCTGGGCCCGGGTCGCCCGGTCGGGCCGGTGGTACCAGCAGAGGATCCGGCCGTGCGCCTGGAGCTCGTCGAGGATCGCCTCGGTCGCCCGCTGCAGGTCCCGCTCCCGGGTGGTCTCGGCCTGGGCCGCGACCCGCTGCATGACCGTGCCGCGGCGCCGCTTCGGGGTCGCGGTCGGGAGCCCGAGGCCGCCGTAGTCTTCCCAGCCGCCGGTGGCCATCAGGCGACCCTCCGGGCTGCCCGGGTGGCCTGGATGATCCGGCGCCGGGGAGCTGCTATGCTGAGGGGGAGGAGGTGGCCCATGAGCTCGCTGACCCACCCATCCACCAATGACCTGGTCGCCCAGGTGCTGCGAGGTGACGTCCCCCCGCCGCAGCGCGTCGAGGAGCTGCTCGGCGCCGGCCGGGAGCTATGGGAATCCGACGAGGAGTTTGAAACCTTCCTCTCCGGGATCGAGCAGCGACGGGAGGACAGCCGCTCGGCGACGGTGCGGTCGTGAGCCTGCTGCTGCTGGACACCAACGTGGTGTCCTACCTGCTGAAGGCCCACCCGCTCGCCGAGCGCTACCTGCCCCTCATTGATGGGCACACCCTGGCGATCTCGTTCATGACCGTGGGCGAGATGTACGAAGGCGCCTTTCGGGCTGGGTGGAGCGAACGACGGCTGGCCCTGCTCGATGCCTGCCTGAGCGCCTACCACGTCGTCCCCGGGTCGACGGCGCTGTGCAGGACCTGGGCCAAGGTGCGAGCGGACCGCCGTGCCCACCCCATCGCCGTCGACGATGCGTGGATCGCTGCCTGCGCGCTCTTCCTTGGCTGCCCGCTGGTGACGCACAACGTCGGGGACTTCCGGGACATCGACGGCCTGGAGCTGATCTCCGGGTAGCCGGTCGGCTGCATCCTCTTCGGGGTGCTGCGGGCCGACGAGCCCCACGGCGGCTACCGGCTGCGCTACCGCCACAGCACCAACGGAAACCAGTACTGGCTGGAGCCGGTCTAGCATCGCTCCCCTCCCCGGCTCGCCGCAGCCAGCTCCCGGCGCCGGCGGGCCCTCGACCCCCGCTGCGCCCACACCTCCCGCAGCCCGTCCCAGCCCGCGGTCCAGCCCGCATCGGTCACGCGCCAAAAGCCCTCCTGCTGCTCGACCAGCGCGGGCGTCCGGCCCGCCAGGCTCGCCAGCACCATCCGGGCCTCGCCCGTCGTCATCAGCAGCGTCAGGGCCAGATCGACCTGCGCCGCCCACAGGGCCGGCCACACCTGCAGCACGCAGAGCGCCCGGACCTGCGGCTCGCTGAGCCGCAGGCCGGAGGGGAGTCGGAGCAGCGGGGGCCGCATCAGCAGGGCCTCCGGTGTGCTGGAAACGCGGAAAGCGTCCGGAAAGCGGCGGAAAGGTCCAGGCCGAGGCCGAGCATCGGCAGGCCGAGGACCGGGAGCGCTTCGGCGGCTGGCTCCGGAGGAGCCGGAAGGAGCCGGGGCGCCTGCGCCTCGCTCGAGGGAAACGCCGTGGCGACTTCCTCGACGAGCTCGCCACCGGGGTGGCGGCCGACCGGAGCTACCTCTCGTGGATCCTCTCGCTGCCCGACCTCCCCGACGAGGCCCGGCAGTCCATCCTGGCGGCCCAGGGAAGCAGGCGATGACCGCCCAGCTCGCCCTCGACGGCCCCGAGTACCGCTGCCTGCTGATGGACCCGCCCTGGTGCGAGCGCGGCGCGGGCCGGATCAAGCGAGGCGCCGACCGGCACTACCCGCTGCTGATGCCGCCGGAGATCCTGCGCACCGTCCAGGGCTCGGGCTCCTGGCGGCCCG
>JAVEVO010000275.1:0-5398 GCA_034005005.1 Myxococcota bacterium | reverse complement strand
CCCTCCGCGCCCTCGCCCTCCCCATCCGCACCTTCACCTTCCCCCTCCGCGCCCTCGCCTTCCCCCTCCGCGCCCTCGCCTTCCCCCTCCGCGCCCTCGCCCTCCCCCTCCGCGCCCTCACCTTCCCCCTCGCCTTCGCCCCCGCCCGTGCCGCCGCGACGGCGTGGCTCCTCGCACGCGAGCAAGGACGCGGCACCGACCGCCAACACCACCAGCAGAGCCAGGCTACGCAGCGTCATGGAGACCCTCCCGCACGAGATGACCAGCAGGCCGACTCTACCGGAAGTGCTCCCGTCCGGCCAGCCAGGAGCGCTGCCTGGCGGGCTCAGGCGCCGCCGTCGAGGTACCGGGCGACCTCCCCGGTGTAGCCGCCGCCAGGTTGGTAGAGCTGGAGCGCGGGCTCCTCCTGCAGGGGCCCGCGTCCCCCCGCCTCGGCCTGCAGGAGCAGCCGGGTGGGCGCGTGCCCCGCCCGGGTGATCACCCGCCGCAGCCGCCGGGGAGCCAGATCGGCCTTGCCCAGCAGGTCCAGGGCCTCGGCCTCCCGCTCGCCCGGCAGGATCAAGGCGACCTGTCCGCCGGGCCGGAGCAGGCGGCGGGCGACGGGCGCGAGCTCCGCCAGGCTGCAGCCCAGCTCGTGGCAGGCGAGGGCCCGCGCGGGATCGGGGCTGCTGCGACCCTGGCCGAGGGCCTGGTACGGGGGGTTGGTGACGACCCAGGAGGCGCCGCCCGCTGCAAGAGGCTCCCCGACGACGCGCAGATCGCCCTCGAGGACCTGGAAGCGGGCGGGGTCGAGCCGGTTGAGGAAGGCGTTCTCCCGGGCCAGCAGGGCCAGCTCGGGCTGCAGCTCCACGCCGACGAAGGGCCCGGGCCAGCCCTGGGACGCGAGGAGCAGGGGCAGGATGCCGACCCCCGTGCCCAGATCGACCACGGGACCTTCGCTACATTGATCGACGAGAAAATGGGCCAGAAGTACCGGGTCGATGGTGACCCGCAACCCCCGCCCGCGGGGCTGGACGAAGGGCACACCTCCTCGCCGGAGGCTGTCCAGGGAGAAGCGATCGGGCTGCTCGAGCAGGGGCAGGGGCAACGGTCCCCGGCGCAGCAAGGTCAGGGAGCCGTCCGCCGCGGGGCGCACCAGGGTCGAGGGGAGCGTCGCACGCCGGGGTGGCCCGGCCAGCAGGAGGTCGAGGTGCGCGCCGAGCCCTTGCTCGACCTGGGAAGGATCCGTGGCCGCCGGTGCCCCCCGCAGGTTGGCCGAGGTCGCGGTGACGGGCGCGCCGAGCAGCGCGATCAGCTCCTCGAGCGCCGGATCGGGGGACCAGCGCACGCCGACCGTGCCGTCGAGGCCGACGACCTCGGGGGGCAGGTCCGCAGCCGCGGGCAGCACGAGGGTCAGGGGGCCGGGCCAGAAGCGGCGCACGAGCTCGGAGGCCCGCCCGGGCAGTTGCGCAGCCACCCGGCCGAGGCCCGCGGGGCCGTCCAGCCCGGAGACGATCACCGGGAAGGGGGAGTCGGCCGGACGCTCCTTGAGCCGGGAGAGCCGCTGCAGCGCATCGGGTCGATCGAGGCTGGCCGCGAGGCCATAGACCGTCTCGGTGGGCAAGGCCACGAGCCCGCCGGCCTGCAAGCACTCCACGGCCGCGCGCAGGCCCTCGGGGGTCGAGTCCGCACGGCGCATCAGGAGGTCTCACCGGCGGGCGAGGGCCCGGGGCGCGCCCCCGGGAGCCGCGCGGCGAGGTCCTCGGCCATGATCCCGGCCGGGCCGATCTCGGCCGCGGCCAGCTCCCCGGCCCGACCGTGGAGCCAGGCGCCGACCTCGGCTGCGGGGAGCGCGGCCAGGCCCTGACCGCACAGCCCGGCGATCGTCCCCGTGAGCACGTCACCCGAGCCCCCCGTGGCCTGCGCGGGGTGGCCCCGATCGACGAGGGTGAGGCAGGGCACCGCGGGGTCCGCGACGAGGGTGCCGCGGCCCTTGAGCAGCACGGTGCAGCCGAAGCGGGCCGCGGCCTGCGCCACGCTGGCCGCGCGCTGGCGGTGGACCTGCTCCCGGGAGACGCCCAGCAGCCGCGCCAGCTCCCCCTCGTGGGGCGTGAGGATGCGGGGTCCGGCCGCCCCGCGCAGGAGCGCGGCCGCGTCCGCCGCGGCCAGGAGGGTCAGGGCGTCGGCGTCCAGGACCAGGGGCCGGGTGCAGCCCACGGCCCAGCGCTCGACGAGGGCCGCGGCCGCGGCGGTCAGCCCCAGTCCCGGCCCGAGGGCCACGGCGGCGTAGGGCGCGCCGGCCGCGACCGGATCGAGCAGCGCGGCCTCGGCGAGGGGCCGGGTGAGCAGGGAGGGGAACCGGGCCTGGGCCGCGGCCTGGCCCTCGGGCGAGGTGGCCAGGGTCACCACCCCCGCGCCGGCCCGCAGGGCGCCGGCCGCAGCGAGCAGCCCCGCGCCCGCCATGCCCGGGCTGCCCGCGAGCACCAGGACCCGGCCGAAATCCCCCTTGTGGCAGTCCAGGGGCCGGGGCGGGAGCAGATCACGGACCTGCGACTCCTCGAGCAGGCGCATCCCGGGCGCGATATCGGCGATCACCCCGGGCGGGATGCCGATGTCCACCAGCTCGCGCACCCCGCAGTACGAAGGTCCCGGCTGCAGGAAATGGGCCCGCTTCCAGGCACCGAAGGTCACGGTCAGATCGGCCCGCACGGCCTCACCCAGGGGCCAGCCGTCGTCCGCGTGCAGCCCCGAGGGCAGATCGATGGCCAGGGTGAAGGTCGGGGAATGGCTCGCCGGCGCCCGGGCAGTGCGGTTGAGCAGGGCGATCCCCGCCGCGGGCGCGCCTTGCGGCTCCCGGCTCAGCCCGGTGCCGAGCAGGGCGTCCACGCGCAGCCGGGGGCCGCCCAGCTCGGCCCCGAGGGCCTCGACCGCCGCCGCGGTGGGGGCGTCCCGCACGGGCAAGCCCAGCCGCAAGGCCGCGTCCAGGTTGACCCGGGCGTCGCCTACCACCCGCTCCCGGGCCGCCAGCAGGAAGATCGTCGGCCGCAGCCCGGCGTTCGCGACGTGGCGGGCGAGCACGAAGCCGTCCCCGCCGTTGTTGCCACCGCCGCAGAGCACCGCGACCGGCTCCCCGGGCCGCGCCCGCCCGGCCTCGAGCAGCCAGCGGGCCGCGCCGGCGCCCGCCAGCTCCATCAGGCAGACGCCAGGCACCCCGAGCCCGGCGATGGTCCCGTGATCCGCAGCCCGCATCTCGTCGGAGGTGAGCAACCACATGGAACGTAGAGGAGCAGGAGTGGGGCGGGATTGTCAATCGAGAGTGCGGCCAGCTCGGGGAGCTCGCCCAGGGATCGTCTCGACTTGATTCGAGAGAGGAGCCCGCTCCTCCCTGATCCGAGTCGAGCTCGAGCACGAGCACGAGCACGAGCAGGAGCACGATTTCACGGCGATCGAGGTCCGCTCATCCCCCCCGGATCGAGACCTCCGTCGAGCGTATCTAGAGATCCACCAAGGCGTCCGCGGTCTCCTGCAAAAATGCAGCGAATTCATCCAGTTCACGGGACACTGCCGGCTCCAGCAGCAGCAGCCGCTCGAGCTCCAGCCGCAGCCGGGCCGGATCGAGCTTCACGCCGTAGGCATGGCGGAAGAAGTGCCGAAAGGCCAGCAAGGCGAGCAGACCCGGCTCCAGGGTGCGGGAGGACCGCCGGCCGACTGCCGGCCACGTCGACCATGCTCTGGGAGAGCAGCTCCCGGTGCGAGCGATCCCCTGTGGGAATCCGCCCGTCGATCTGCCGGGCCACCCGCTCGAGCAGGGCCTCGAGGCCGGTATACCAGCCGTGCAGACCCACCGCCGCGAGGATCTGCTGCGCTCGCTCGGGGGGTGGATCCCCCCAACTGCTCAACACTGCACGACAATCCTCCAGGCAGCCGGCCATCGCCGCGCGATCCGCCGCGAGCTCGGCCTGCAACCTGGCCAGGTCGAGGCGAGCAGCCAATCCTTCAGGCGACATGGAGCACCCGTCCTTCTCGGCGAACACGTTCCTGAAAAGCGTCGGGCAGCTCCTCGATCCGCAGCAGATCGATCTCGACCCCGAGCAGATCGCCGAGCTGCGCCCAGAGTTCGGGCCACCTCTCCAGACTGAGCCCCTCGACGACGAGGTCGACGTCGGAGCCCGTGCCGAAGTGCCCCGCAGCCAGCGACCCGATCAACCACGCCCGCTGAGCGTGCGCGTTGCGGATCAGCTCGACGCCCTGCTGGAGGAGCAGGGAGAGCAGCTCCCGGCCGCGGTCCTGCTCACGGGCTCGTTGGTCCCGGTGCCGCGCGACCAGGGTCTGCGCGAGCGCTGCGGGAGAGATCGCCATCGGCCGACTCCAGGGAGCGTCGGATCGTCGCTGCGCCCGATCAGCCTACGTCGCGCGCCGCTCCGACACAAGAGGAGGCGCCCCCTGGACGTCCTCACCGGAGTCTGGGACCCGTTCCTGGCTGGAGCGGTCGAGGGGACAGGAGCAGGAGGTCGGGCCGACCCACGCGGGCGAGGGGAGCCGGCGCCGCGGCCTACATCGGCAGGCACCACCCCTGTTCGCAGCTCAGGCCCTGAGCGCAGTCGTCGTTGGAGCTGCAGGGGGTCTGCACGAGGAGGCAGAGCCCGTCGACGCAGGTCTCGGCGGGAGCGCAGTCGACGTCCGCGACGCAGCTCGGTAGCACCGTGACGCACCAGCCTCCGAGGCAGCTCTCCCCGAGCAGGCAGTCGGCGTCCACGCTGCAGCCGGTATCGACCGCAACGCAGTATCCTTCGACGCACCTCTCGCCCACGCCGCACTCGCCGTCCGCACCGCAGCCAATCTGAGCCGCCACGCAGAAGCCGCCGACGCAGGCCTCACCCACCCCACACTCGATGGAGGATGCGCACTCGGTGGTCAGGGGCAGGCAGTAGCCCTCGAAGCAGCCCTGTCCGGGGAGGCACTCGGCGGTCGAGCTGCAGGGGGTCAGCCAGGGCACGCAGGTGCCGGCGAAACAGAGCTCCCCGGCGACGCACGCGTTCAGCTCGTCGCACTCGCCCTGATCCGCGACGCACCCGCCCTCGAGGCAGGACTGCTCGCGACCGCAGTCGCCGTCGGCCACGCAGCCCGCGAGGCAGTTGCGCGCGACGCAGGCGTACCCGGGCGGACACTCGGCGTCCGCGTCGCAGACCGCACCGGTGGGGATGCAGCGACCGTCGACGCAGCTCTCCCCCATTCCGCAGGGGAGATCCGGACCACACGGCCCACCCCCCTCGCCCTCGCCCTCGGCCCCCTCGCCCTCGCCCTCGGCTCCCTCGCCCTCACCTTCCGCACCTTCGCCCTCACCCTCGGCCCCTTCGCCCTCGCCCTCGGCCCCTTCGCCCTCGCCCTCGGCCCCTTCGCCCTCGCCCTCGGCCCCTTC
>JAVEVO010000092.1:0-26280 GCA_034005005.1 Myxococcota bacterium | reverse complement strand
CGAGGGCGAGGGTACGGGGGAAGGCGAGGGCGAGGGCACGGGGGAGGGCGAGGGCGAGGGCACGGGGGAGGGCGAGGGCGAGGGCACGGGGGAGGGCGAGGGGGAAGGCGAAGGGGAATGCCCCGCACCGACCCTCGCCCAGTGCCAGAGCTATACCTGGCTCTCCACGGACCGGTGCGGCCAGGCCGCGTACGCGGCCATGAAGACGGACCCCGACGCACCCTGCAACGAGCTCATCGCCCGGGACGCCCAGGAGAGCACCGCCGGGCTCACCGCCGAGGAGGTGGCCGTGCCGACGGAGCTGGGCGGCGGAGTGGCCACCGCCAAGGTCGTGCCCAACCCCGAGGAGGGCCTGTCCGAGGTCGAGCTGCCCGGGACGCAGGTGGAGCTGGAGCAGCGGGCCGCGATCGAGGCGGCCGCCGGTGGGCTCTCGGCCGAGGAGCAGGCCCTGCGCGACCAGTGGGCGGCCAACGGCAACCGGGTCGCGAGCTGCCGGGAGTACGTGTACGAAAAGTACTACGACTACGCCCGGTTCGAGGATGGGGTGGTCGCCCGGCACGACGACTACCCCTACCTCGTCGACCAGGCCTTCACCCCGCCCGGGGGGATCGCCGAGCGGGGAGTGCTGAAGATGAAGGAGGGCCTGGACATGACCGTCCAGGCTCCCGAGCAGGGGTTCGTGGTCCCCGTGGGGCCGGACAACGACTGCTACTGGAGCTGGACGAACCTCCGTCTGGACAACCCCTTCTACGCGATGCCGGACCAGCTCGCCCGCGAGGTGCAAGAGGACCTGAACTTGCGCGATCGGCGCTGCTATCGCCAGGACGTCTCGGAGGAGCCCCCGTCCCCGGGCACGCGAAACGACTGGGCCTGGCACGGGCAGCGGATGGCGGCAGCCCAGGAGAAGGGCTACGCGCCCGTCGAGCTGGACGAGATGTACGTGAACGTCCGGAAGTTCCAGGGAGCGCTCGTCGAGTACCGGGCCCTCGCGGAGGGCCCCCGCCCGGCCGAGTGCCGCGCGGACCCGGACGCGGACCTCCCGGCCTGCCTGGAGCTGCGCGCCCAGCAGGAGTCCATCGAGGCGAGGCTGAAGGATCTCTTCAGGCTGGCCGTCGAGGCCGGGTGTCTGGATGATAGGCTGTCCAGCTCACTCTGTAGCTGGGCGCCGGCCCTCTTCGTGGAGCGGCTGCGCGCGCGGTTCGGCCGGGCCATGGACGAAGACTTCCGGCGCTGCCTCGAGTTCACCGGGGACGATTTCACGGAGCTGCAGCACAAGGTCTTCACCTACGACACCGTGAACGGCCCGCAGACCTACCCCGAGAGCTGCGATCCCCCTCCTCCGGAGTGGACCCTGCCCACGTGCCCCGAGGCGGATTTCACGGTGTCCGCCTCCACGGTCGACACGTACCTGAGCCTGGTGAAGGGCCCGGTCGCTCAGGCGCAGGCCGCGGCGGACCGGGACTTCGTCAGCCGGATCCATCCCTCGTTGCGCAACCCCCAGACGGGCGCCGCGGAGCTGCCCGCGGACGAGTGGGGTGCGAACCACATGGCGGGCAACGACAAATTCGGCGTCGACTACCGCACCAACCTGTCCTGGAGCATCCCCGGCCTCACCACGGGCCAGGGTCAGAGCCTCCCGGAGCAGTGTGCGGAGGGGCCTGAGGCCGCGGGGAGCTTCTCCATCGGCGGCTGGGCCTTCGGCAGCAGCCGGCAGGTTCCCCTGGACGCGTCCTTCCAGGCCGGCCTGGAAGAGATCCTCGAGTTCCGCTTCGCGGTCCTCGGGATGACGATGTGGTCCCCGGTGACCGTGCAGGATTTCATCGAGAACAGCGGGTTCGCCGTGTCGACCGACATCGTCCCGCCGTGCTTGCCCGAACCCGGTCGCCAGGAGAGTGACGAGGAGCGGGACCGACGCTGTCCGCCGCTCGAGGTGCAGATCTCGGTGGCCGGGATCCCGCTGGTGGTGTCCGCGGCGGTCAGCGGCTCCCTGTCCCTGCAGGGGGTCTACGAGATCGACGCGGAGCACGTGCCCACGCCGCCGGAGGCGCAGCGGTGCTGGGGCCTCCGCACGGGCTTCGCGCCGGGCCTCGATCTGGACGTGTACGCCTCGGTCGCCCTGGGCATGAAGATCGCCAAGGTGGGCATTAGCTGCGGGGTGACGTTGGTGCAGCTCTCGCTGCCGATCACGTTCACGCTCACCGAGGCCATCGGCAAGAACGCCGCCGACCAGGACTCCCTGGACCTCACGACCTCCCTGGGCGTGGCCCTCCGGACGACGCTGCTGCGGGGCTACCTCGCGGTCTTCGTCGAGCTCGACCTCGGGCTGTTCAGCGCGAGCTACAGCTACAAGATCTTCAAATGGGGCGGCATCGAGCTGCCCGACGTCCCCCTGTGGGAGGCCTGGGGCTACACGGTGTCGCTCAGCCAGCTCGTCGACGTGATCGAGCGGCAATGAGGGCCATCCGTATCCTGCGCGCCGCGGGTCGGCCGCCCGGAGGGGCCTCATGACGGGGCGCCGGCTCGCGCTCGTCGGGGCGGCCGCGGTCCTGCTCGTCCTGGCGGCCATGGGGGTCGGGCGGCTGCTCCGGGCGCCCGCGCCCCTCCCGCGCGGGGCGAGCAGCCCGCCCGCGCCGCCGGCTCCCTTCGCCTTTCGCTGGCCCGCGGGGACCCTCTACACCTATGGCCTGAAGCTCTCGGTCGTTGGTACTTTAGGCCTGGCAGACACGGGTGGGCCGGAGAGGCAGCCCCCCCTGACGGGTCGGCTCGTCCTGGAGGCCGAGCTTGCCCTCCGCTCGTACGGGCAGCTCGACGAGGAGGGCGGTCCCTACGTGCTCGGCGTGCGGCTGGCCCGCCTGCAGCAGCTCCGCTGGCTCTTCGGGGAGCAGCCGATCCTGCCCGACGGCGGGGAGGCGCTCGTCGGCCCCGAGATCCTCCTGATCGCCGCGCCCGACGGCCGCTTCCGCCGGCTGGAGGCCGCGGCCGGCGAGTCCGACGTCCTGCTCAACCTGTTCCGGCAGGTGCTGGCGCCGCTGGAGGTCGTCGTCGAACCGGGCGCGCGGTCCTGGACGAGCCGGCAGACCAGCCCGATCGGGGAGGCCCGCGTGGCCTACACGGTCCAGGCCGACGAGCGCGGTCTGATCACCTTGCAGCGACGGCCGGCGGGCTTCGTCCGCCTGGCCGCGGGTCCCGTACTGGGGGGAACCGCGACGCAGGTGCGCGGGACGTCTGCAGTCGTCCTGGACCGGGTCGGCCACCTGAGCCGCCTCCAGGGGGCGGAGCGGGTCGTGGTGACGCGGACCGATGGCGAGGAGGCCCTGCGCCAGGAGATGAAGCTGGACGCGCAGCTCTTGGCCGTCGACCGGGTGTCCGGGGGGCCGGACGCGGCCCGGCGCCTGGCCGGGCTCGAGCCCACGGGGCTCGGCGAGGTCAGCACCTCGGGAGACATCCGGCGCCAGCTACTGGAGGGGCGGGCGGGTGATCTGACCGGGGAGCGTCTCGTGCAGGACCTGCTCCTCCATGGCCCGGCGCCCCACTTCCCGGATCTGGGACGCTGGATGTGGCGCGCCACGGGGCTGCTGCGCCTGCACCCGGAGCTCTGCCGCGACCTGGTGGCGGTGTTCGCGTCCCCCCGGATGACCGCGCGGGGCCGGGAGCGCGTGCTCGACCTGCTGGCCGCCACCGGCAGCCCCGAAGCCCAGACCGTGCTGCGCGAGCTGCTGGAGCGGCCCGAGGTCACCGGGGCGACGAACCGCGCCCTGCTGGTGCAGCGCCTCTCGCTGGTGGCGGACCCCACCGAAGAGACGGTGGACTACCTGCGCGCCCAGGTCCAGCAAGGAGACCGCGTCGGCTCCCTGGCCGCGGCCCACTCCCTGGGCGCGGCGGTGGGCCGGCGCTCCCGGGCGGCGGGGGGCGAGGTGGACGAGCACGCGGCTGCCCTGCTGCGGTCCGGCCTCGCGGCCGCGAGCACGGCCCGGGACGAGGCGGCCTGGCTGGGGGCGCTGGGGAACGCCGGGCTGGCCGAGGACGTGCCGCTGCTGGCCGGGTACGCCGCGGACCAGGACCCGTCCGTGCGCGCGGCCGTGGCCGACGCCCTGCGCCAGATGTCGACGCCGGGGGCGGACACCCTCCTGCTCGACCTGGCGGCCGACCCCGACTCCTACGTCCAGGGCCGGGCCTTGAGCGTGCTCACGGATCGGCCGCTCACCCCGGACCACCTCGCGGCCCTGCGCCGGGTGGTGGTGGAGGGGCCCCTGGGGCCGGGCAGCTTCGCCGCCTTGCTGTCCCTGCTGGAACGCCACCGTCGTCCGCCCGAGGCGAGCCGGCCGGTGGTGGAGGCCCTGCTGGCCCGGGAGGCCCCCAGCCCCGAGCTGCGCCGGCGTCTCCTGGCCCTGCACCGGGCGCTGACGCCCGGGGGATGAGGGGCCTGGTGCGGGGGCGGCGCCCTGCTCGAGTAGCGGAGCAGCTCCAGGACGGGTTCTCCGGGCAGCGGTCGGTCCAGCACCGTCGAGGCCCACCGGTCGCAGCAGGACCCGGCAGGCTGCGGCCAGCTCGGGCATCGCGGGCGGTTGCGCCGGCGCCTCGTCGCTTGCTACTCTGAGGGAGTGGAGGTCGCGATGCGCCAGTTCACCGTGCTGATCGAGCGGGACGAGGATGGGGTTTACGTCGGCCATGTGCCCGCGCTCCCCGGCTGCCACACCCAGGCCGCCACCCTCGCCGAGCTGGAGGAGCGGCTGATCGAGGCCATCGGTCTCTGCCTCGAGGTCGCGGAGGCCAAGGGGCTGCCCGTCGAGTCCAACGACTTCGTCGGCGTACACCGGATCGAGGTCGCCTGAGCGATGACCCGGCTCCCCCTGGTCACCGGCCAGGAGCTGATCGCCCTGCTCGCACCGCTCGGCTTCGTGCCCGAGCGCCAGCGGGGCAGCCACGTCTACCTCGCCCACCCCGACGGCCGGACGACCGTCGTGCCCGTCCACCGTGGCGAGCAGCTCGGCCGCGGCCTGCTGCGTGCCATCCTGCGCGACGCCGGCCTGACGGTCGACGACTACCTGCGCCTGCGCGGCTGAGCCGCGGTCCGCGACCGCGCAGCGCCGCAGCGAACCTCTCGACCTACGGATCGCAGCAGGCGGCTCCGGGCAAGTCGATCCCCCGCCGCGAGGAGCGCTGGAGGTGGACGAGGACGAGGCGAGGATCGGGGAGGGAGCGGTCACGGGACGTCAGCACACCTCCCCGGCCGGCCCCGCGGCAAGCTGGGCCGCGACCTCGGAGGGCAGCTCGCTGGCGGGGACCTGACGCGTGGACAGGCCCAGGTTGCCGAGGGTGCCCACGTTGCGGGCGGCCTGCCGCACCGCGCCGATCTCTGCGACGAGGTCCTCCCGGCTCACCCGCTGCGCCTCGCCCGGGCGCTGCACCGCACGGGACGCGGCGTTGATCACCACGTTGACCAGGTCCCCCCCGGACAGCCCCGCAGAGGCCCCGGCGAGCCAGGCGACGTCCACGTCCGGGGCCAGGAGCAGCTCGGCCGGCAGCAGCTTGCGCCAGAGCCGGGCCCGGCAGTCCTCGTCGGGCAGCACGAAGCCGATGTGCACCGCGATGCGCCGGACGAAGGCCGGGTCGTAGTTCCCCTGCAGGTTCGAGGCGAACATCACCAGCCCCGTGAAGGAGTTGAGCTCCAGTAGCATCACCGTGCGGCTGACGTTCACCCCGTGGTCCGCGCTCTGGGTGACGTGGGTGAGCCGCTTGCCGAGGATCGTGTCGGCCTCGTCGAAGAACAAGGCGGCCCCGGTCTCCCGGGCCTTGCGGAACGCGGCCCGGATGTTCTTGGGCGTCTCGCCGACGTACTTCGACTCGATCTCGGCGTAGGAGACCGAGATGAGCTGCTGCCCCAGCGCGGCCGCGATGGCCTCCGCGCAGACGGTCTTGCCCACCCCCGGGGGGCCGTAGAGGTTGACCCCCACCCGGCTGCCGCAGGGGTCCACCGCGGCCAGGTTCCAGGTCCGGTACAGCGTCTCCTGGTGCCGCAGCCGCGCCAGGGCCGCATCGAGCTGCCGCCGGGTCTCCTCCGGGAGGATCAGGTCGTCGAGGGTCCGCCGGGGCGGCGCGGGCACGAACAGCTCCAGCCGGCCGGTCTCGGCCTCCTCCAGGGTCCGGGGGGAAGCTGCGGGCCGCGCGCCCGGCTGGCCGCCGGTCGCCTCCGGCCGGGGCTCGGCGGGCGCGACGGCCCCCCGGGCCGGCGAGGGGGGGGCCGGGGTCCCGGTGATCTGCTTCCAGCCGATGGGCATGAGCTCCTCCTTGGTTCTCGTCTTCGTCGCTGCAGTCGGCGCGGCCCGATCGGGCGGCTGCACCCCTGCTCTTTGTTGGGTCAACCGAGACCTTCGTCCCAGAAAGCTGGCCGAGGTCCTCAGGACTGGATCAGCTCCAGGATGTCCCGGCGCACCGTCTCCCCCCGGGGGACGTCTTGCTCCGGCAGGCTCGACAGCTCCTCCGGGGTGAGGAGCGTCTCCGTCACGAGCACCGCGGCGGGGGCCTCGTGGGTCTGCACGTAGAGCCGGGAGCGCACCTTGCTGACCAACCGGTCGAGCTCCACCCAGGCCTTCATGAGGTGGCTGCGGGCGAGGCCGTGCTCTCGCAGCCAGGCGGCCACCGTCTCCCGGATCCGGTCCCAGTAGGCGCCCACCAGCATGGCCACGCCGACCACCGCGGCACCCGCCGCCGCACCCACCGCCACCTCCCCCGCCACCTCCCCCAGGGCCTCCACGGCCCATTCCAGCACCCCGAGGATCACGTCGATCATGGCCGACCTCCTGGTCCAGCGTCCGGTGTGGCGCCCGCGGGCCCGGGAACGCCGTCCGGGGCCCAGGGAGGAGCCCAGGGCAGCTCGATCTGCCGGTCCCCCGTGCGCAGGAAGCGCTCCCGCAGCGCTCCGGGCAGGTCGTCCCAGGGGAGGCTCCCCTGCACCCGCAGCCGGGGGCTCTCGGGAGGGCCGGTGAGCAGGATCGTCGCGACCCGCCCCGGATCGTCGGTGCGGGCCACCTGCAGCCGCACGGGCCCGAGGCCGGCGTCCCAGGCCACGCGCAGGGCATCGGCGGGAGGCTGCTCGCCGCTCAGGGCCGCGGCCAGCTCGTCCTTCGTCCCGAGGGCGAGCCGGGAGGAGAGGGCCTCCGCGAGCTGCGCGACGACGAGCTGCTCCAGCCGCGCCCGGGACGCGGGTTCGGCGGCCCGGGTCAGACCCCGCCGGCCGAGCAGGAGCAAGGCCCCCAGCACCGCGACCAGGGCCGCGAGGACGCCCCCGCACCCGGGCCCGGCCCCCACCACCAGCGGCAAGCTCGTGAGCTCGGACATGATCACACCTCCAGCTCGGCCAGCTCCTGCTCCCGCAGGGCGCGCACGTCCACGGAGCGTCGCGGCTCCCCCGTGCGCAGGAAGGACTCCCGGATGTCCGCAGGCAGCTCGTCCCAGGGGACGTGGCGCTCCTCCCGCACCTCGGTGACCACCGGCGCCTCGCCCGGGGCCAGCTTCTCCGCGAGCCAGGTGGTGACGACGCGCAGCCAGCGGTTGCTGGACAGGCGCGAGAAGTCCACCACGGCCTTCAGCACGCGGGGCCGGAGCTCCGCCCACGCGGCCCGCGCGGCCTGGCGCAGGGCGACCACGGCCTGATCGAGCTGCGCGAAGGCCTGCCGCACGAGGGGAGCGAGGCGGGGCAGGTGCTGGTCGAACCAGGGGAAGACCACCTGCTCCACCCAGCCCAGGATCTGGGACCAGAAGACCACGGCGACGGCCGCGGCCACCGCGAAGAGCCCGGCGATCGTGAGGATGACGGTCAGCGACATGGCTCTGCCTCCCGGGGATAGAGACGATACTCCACGGCCGGCGACCCCGAGACGAGCCGCTGCTCCCGCACCTCCGGGGGCACCTGGTCCCAGGGGAGCTCCTGCTCGACGTCCGAGGCCACGGGCTGGCCGTCGCGCAGGGTGATCACCGTGATCAGCCGCCGCAGCCGGGCGTCGTGCGCCGCGCCGGCGGCGTAGCTCACCTTCACCACCAGCAGCACCCGGGCGGCCTCGGCCAGCTCGGTGGCCAGGGGCGCCGGCGCGTCCCGCAGCAAGGCCGGATCGGTCTCACCGCAGAGGGCGAGGGTCAGCCCCAGGGCAGCCGCCGGACCGAGGCGGAGCCGCTCGCCGAGGCGCTCGGCCACGAGGCGGTAGACCGTGGCCTTCTCGCGCCGCTCCACGTCCGCCTCCAGCGCGCCGAGCCCCGCCCGGAGCCGCTCCAGCAGCTCCCGCGCCGGCTCGAGGAGCGTCGTGAGGGGGCCCGGCCCGGGGGCCCGCCGCAGCAAGGCCAAAAGCTGCCCCAGCAAGGTCTGGACCTCCCGGCTCCAGGCCTCCGGATCCGTCCCCGTCGTTCGCTCTCTCATCACGGCCTCCTCCTCCCCGGCGTGGTCCCTTCGCTCCAGCAAGCTCCCGGGGCCGTCCGGCCCACCGGCTCGCCCCTCTCCCAGGAGGAGGTCCCCAGCCGCGAGAACTTCCAGCGCGGTGGTCACCTTTTTTCCTCGAGCGCCGGGGCCTGGCGGGAGGTGTGGACAGCAGGGGCCGCCTGTCGCTAAAGTCCTCCCCCATGACCGACGGGCAGCCCAGGCGCCGGAGGAGTGACGGGCCGTCGCGGACGACGGACGGTGCGGCCCCGGCGCACCCGGCCGGCTCGCCCGCGGCCTCGTCCTTCGCCGCGGACCTGCGCAGCCACGAGCCGGGCCGCGCGGCGGCCGCCTGGCATCGGCTGCGGCGGACGGTGGCGAGCCTGGCGCGCACGCACCCCCGGTTCCACGGGCTCACCGGCGAGGCCCGGGACGACGCGATTCACGAGGTCGCGAGCGAGTACGCGCTGCAGCTCCTGGAGAACCCGGCGCGCCTCGCGGCCGCCACCGTGCAGAGCTGGGGGCTGCTCAAGCACGACCTCCGGCGCTTCCTGCGCGACGTCCGCGGGCAAGGCATCGAGACCGCGAGCTACCGGCTGCCGAGGCACTTCCGGGACAAGGTCGGCGAGGCCCTGCGGGAGGGCGCCCCCTTCGTCCGCCTCGGCCCGGAGCGCTGGACCGTGGACGGCGCGCCCGCCCCGTCGGGGGCCGCACCCCCGCCCGACGACGAGCTGGACGCCTTGCTGCCGCGGCTCCCCTCCCGCCTGGAGTGGGGCCGGGAGGACCAGCTCGCCCCCCTGGCCGACGCCCGGGAGCTGCGAGAGCAGCTCGCGCGGATCCTGCGCCTGGCGGGCTGGCCCCTGACCACCCGGGACCTCGCCCGGATCGCCTGGCGGACGCTCGACCCCCCGCCCCAGCTCCCTCGCCCCACCTCGCCGCCCCGGCCCGGCCACCACGGGACCGCCGGGCCGGACGAGTGGGAGGTCGAGGACGACTGGCTCCCGGCGACGGGCCTCGATCCGGAGCAGGGCGCGCACCAGCACCGGTGGGAAGCCCGCGTGGACGGCGTCGCCTGGCGGATCGTCGAGCGGCTCTCGCCCCGCACCCGCAGCGCGGCCCGGATCCGCTTCGGCGAGCCAGGACGAAAGGTCCCCCTGGACGAGATCGCTGCGCGGATGAACCTCTCTCGTGGGACCATCGACTCGGAGGTGGGTACCAACGGTTTGCTGCGAACGGCGTTCCAGGAGGCCGTCCAGGAGGAGGAGTCCGCCCAGGGTGAGGCCCTGTCGGAGCTGCAGCGCGTCCAGCTCGAGGACCTGGTGCTGGAGACCCTCCGCAATCTGCCCGAGGATGGTCTGGAGCAGGTCGCGGCCCCCCGCGGCCGGGACGCGCCGCGATGACCCGGGGGCCGGACCGGGGGGAAGGGCGCACTTTGTTCTGGAGGTCCCGGAGGCTGGTGGCTTCTCCCTCGCGAGAGGGAGAGGCGCTCCCGGGATCCAGGGCGGGATCATGACAGGGGAACATCAGCGACTGGCCGAGAGCTACCTGGCTGCGCTCGTCGAGGAGCTCGCGGGGCCGGAGAGGCCGTCCGTCGAGGACGCCAGCGACCGGGGAGCGCCCCATGCGGCGAGACCCGCCCCGGACACCGACGAGGTCGCGCCCGCGCCCCCGGAGCTGCCCCCGGAGCTACCCCCGGAGCTGGCCGCGGCCCTCGCGCGGCTGCCGCCACCGGCGACCACGCGACCGCAGCCCGGCGAGGTCTGGACCTTCCGGGCCGCCGCCCCCGGCGAGCTGCCCGGGCTGGCCTTGCTCCGCCCGTCCCCGGGCCCGACCATGGGCGCCTGGCTGGTCCTCGACCAGCCCTGGCTGGCCGCGGTCGACGACCTGGTGGTCCCGCCCGCCCGCTCCCCCACGAAGCAGCCCCTGCTGATCTGCCGGTGGTGCCCCCTGGAGTTGCCTACGGCGCGGCTGGGGGAGCGCGTCGGCTCCCTGCCGCCGGCCCTGCTCACGGGGCTCGACCTGCTGGACGCGTGGGGCCCGCAGGGCGAGGTGGTGCGCGTCCCCCGGGGCACCGAGCGTCGCGGCGACCTGACCCTGCTGCGCTGGGAGCTCTGGAACGTCCAGACTCCCGAGCTCCGCTCCCACCTGCTCACGGGCCCCCGGCTCCTCGACGGCGGGGACGTGCGCGGGCAGGTGCGTCGCGTCTGGCAGGCCGCCACCCGGAGCCTAACGCCGGCGAGGACGCAGCTCGCCGGGGCCGGTCAGCCCGATCCGGCCGAACCTTCGGCTCAGGATGAGTGGAGCTGGCGGGATCTTTGGGCCAAAATATTGCGCTCACTTGGTTCTTTGGTTTCAATGACCGGCCCAGCCCCAGAGCCCAGCCTCCCGGGGCTGCCCGGCCTGGAGCCGGCCCTGGTGGGCGCCTTGCGGGGACCTGCCACGGCCGAGACGCGCCAGGAGCTCTCCCTGACGGTCCCCTGCGGCGCGACCCGCTGGCAGCTCTCCCTGTCCGCGGGGGACGACGGCCTCGCCCTGGCCGCGCTCGCCCACCACGGGGAGCATCCCGCGGCCGGGCTGGAGCTGCGGCTCGAGCTCGTGGCGGAGGAGCCCAGGGGCCGCTCCCGGGCGCTGCTGCGGCGGCTCACCTCCCCCGGGGGCCTGATCCCCCCGACGGTGGTCCCCTGGCCCGGGCCCGGCCGGCTCCGGCTGCTCCTCGGCCAGGTGCCCTCTGCTGGCGAGCCGGCCGAGCCCCATGTCCTCGACCTCGGCTGACACGCGGCCGGACGCGCGGCCGCCCGCCCCTCCCGGAGCCCTCGAGGAGCTGCTGACCGAGTGCGACCGCTTCGCGGGCCAGGACTTCGCCGAGCTCCGAAGCCGGCTCGACGGCCTGCCGGAGCACCTCGCGGCCACCCCGCTGGGCCTGGCCCTGCGAGGCTTCGTCCACTACCGCCTGGACGAGGACGAGCAGGGTGAGCGGCTGCTCTCGGCCGCGCTCGCCGCGGCCGGCGATGAGGCGCGGACCGCGGGCCACGCCGCGCGCTGGCTCGCCCAGCTCCACGCGCACCACGGCCGGCTGGAGCGCGCGCTGGCCTACGCCGAGGCCGCGGCCCGGCTCGCCCCCCCCGGTCCCGGGGGGGCCCGCGGCCGCGGCGGCGCAGCCCTGACCGGAGGCCAGGTCCTGACCCGGCTGGGCCGGCCGGCCGAGGCCGCCGCGCGGCTGGAGCAGGCTGCCCGCGAGTTCGCCGAGGCCGGCGAGGTGGAGCGCCTGCTCTTCGCCCTGCAGCACCTCGTGCCCGTCCTGCGGCTGCTCGGGGGGGAGTCGGAGACCTGGCCGCAGCTCCTGGAGCTCGTCGGAGAGGTCCTCCCCGACGAGGACGCGCTGAGCTGGGAGCAGGGCTGCCTGCTCGCGGAGCTCCTGGCCCTCTACGGGCTGGAGCAGGAGCCCCGGGAGCTGCTGGCCGGGGCCGCGGCGCGCCACGAGGTCGACCCGACGCTCCAGGCCGAGGCCTTGAAAGACGTCGCGCTCGCCCTGGCCACGAGCTGCTGGCACGACGAGGCCGCCTTGCGCTTCATCGAGGAGGCCCTGGCGCTGCCCGCCGCGGATCCGGAGCTGCGCGCCCACCTGCTGCTGCTGCGCGCCAAGCTCGAGCTGGGGCTCGGGCAGACCGATCGGGCCGCGGCCTCCGCCCGCCTCTCCCTGGCCGTGGTCGACGCGCCCGCGGACCTGCGGCTGGTCGCCCGGCTGAACCTGGCCTGGGCCCTGCTGCAGGCCGGCCACACCGAGGAGGCCGCCCGGGAGCTGCTGCCCGAGGCCGCGCTCGACGACCCGGATCCACCCCTGGACAGCGAGCTGTCGGCGCTCTCCTTGCGGAGCTGGGGGCTGATCTGGCTGCGACGAGGCCATCCCCGGCGAGCCCGGGACCTGCTGCAGCGAGCCGCCTCCTATTGTGGGGAGCTCGTCGCGGATCAGCGGCTCGCGATCCTCGACGAGCTCGCCGCGGCCCACCTGCTGCTCGACGAGCTGGAGGAGGCCGCGACCGTCCTGGAGCAGGGCGACCCCCTCTGCGCGCTGGCCGGTCCGACCGCGGACTGCAACCACCTGCTCCTGGCCGCCGAGACCCTGCTGCGGCTCGGGGCCCCGGGCGGCCGGGAGCTGGCCCGCCAGGGGCTGCGCCGGGGCCGGGAGCTGGGGCATCCCCTCGTCGTCGCGGTGAGCCGGCTGCTCCTGCTCACCGCGGACGTCCTCGGGCGGCGCGGGGACGCGGCGGCCGGCAGCGGCCGGCGCGCGCTCGCGGCGACTCGCGACTTCCCCCACCTGCGGGCGCAGGTGCGCTGGCTGCAGGGACAGGTCCCAGCCCGGGGGCCGCTCCCGCCGGCCCGGCTCGACCACGCCCGCCGCTGCCTGCAGGACGCGGCCCGTCTGTACGCGGGCTGCGGCTACCTCCGGAGCGAGATCGAGTGTCTGGGTCGCGCCGCGGCGCTGGCCGCCCGGGCCCGGCGGCGACCGCTGGCGATCCGCCTCGCCCGGCGGGCCCTGGACCGGCAGCAGCTCCTGCTGGGGCTGGAGGAGAGCGAGCCCGGGCGGCTCGCCCTGCTGGAGAGCGCGCAGCAGGTGGGCGCGCAGCTCGTCGCGCTGCTGCGCCGGACGCCCGGCGGTGCGGCCCGGGCCCTGCCGGTGGTCTTCGAGGTGAAGAGCGGCGAGTTCCTGCGGCTGCTGCAGCGAGACGCGGTCCCCGCACGTGCGCCGGCCGCGGTGGCCGAGCCGGGGGAGGAGCGGGGCCCGGGTTCGACGATCCCGGTCCCGCCGGAGGAGCCGCCCACACCAGCGAAGAGCCTGTTGCGGAAAAGTTCGTCGCGAGGCGGTCGAGGCGCGGCGCAGGGAAGGAAGCACCGAGCCGAGACGCCGCAGGCGTACATGCGGTACGTCGAGGACGGATCGGCCGGTGCTGACGCACCATGCGCCGATGCATCGGCCGCCGCAGCAGAACGCTTTGCGCAACAGGCTCCTCGGCTCTTCGCTGGCCCACCCGGGCTGTTGCGCGCCCCCCCGGCCCTCTCCCCGGCCCAGATCCACCGGGCCGCGGCCCGCCACCGGGAGCTCACCCGGCAGGCGGGGCCCTTCACCCCCGTCCGCGTCGGTGCGCGCCAGGTGCAGGATCGGCTGGCCCACGACGAGGTCCTCGTGGAGTACTTCCTCCCGGCCCCCGGGGGACGGGAGCTGCTGGCCTTCCTGGTGCAGCCCGAGGGCGTCCGCAGTCTGCGGCTGCCGTGGTCCCCCCAGGCCGGCCAGACCATCGGCGCCTGTGCGGAGCTGATCCGCGGCCAGGCGTCGGTGGCGGCTGCGCTCGCGTCCCCGCTGCTGCAGGCCTCCCTGGGGGAGCTGCACGCGCGCCTCGTCGCCCCGCTGCTCCCCCGGATCCCGGCGGGTGCCCGCCTCCGCCTCTCGCCGGGCGCCTCCCTCGCGGACGTCCCCTTCGCGGCGCTCCTGGACGCGGCGGGTCGCCCCCTCGGGGAGCGCCACGAGGTCTCCTTGCTGGTGAGCGGCGCGCAGCTCCCCCACCTGCCCCGGGGGGGCTGGTCGGCCCAGCGCGGCCGCCGGACGCGGCCCACGGTGCTCGTCGCCCGCGGGGGCGATCCGGAGGAGGACGGCGCCGGATCAGGGGCCGGGATGGCCCGACGAGCGAGCGAGGAGGAGGCGGGGCGAGCCGGGCCCTCCCGGGACGCGGACGGCCTGCCGGGGGCCGATCGGGAGTGCCGAGAGCTGCGGGCGCGGCTGGGCCCGCGGACCCGCCTGCTCGAGCTGCCCCGGGGAGCGGAGCCCGTGACCGCGGCGGCGGGGCTCGCGGGGGTGGACCTGCTCCACTACGCGGGCCATGCCAGCTTCTCGGCCGAGGAAGGCCTGGCCGCGACCCTGCACCTGCCCGGGGGGCCGCTGCAGGCCGTGGACCTGCTGGGGCTGCGCCTGCCCCGCCGCCCGCTGGTGGTCCTGTCGGGCTGCGAGACCGGCCGGGGAGCGGCGTGGGGAGGAGAGGCCCTGGGCTTCGTGCGCGCGCTCTTCTCGGCCGGAGCCGCCGCGGTGATCGCCTCCTCCTGGCGGGTGGCCAACGAGGCGACGTGCGCCTGGATGGCCCACTTCTACGACGGTCTCTTCGCTGCCCGGCTGTCCCCCGCGGCCGCGGCCTGCCGGGCCGCACGGCGCCTGCGGGCCACCGCCGGCTGGGAGCACCCCTTCTTCTGGGCCGCGTTCGGCTGCTGGGGGACCTGAGGAGCCGGACCGCACACCCTCCCGCGCCACCCACCCCACCCTCGTCTGCGGCCCGCCTCCGCGCGAGAGGGTGCCTGAGGGACGCTCACGCCAGCCGGCGGCACCCACCTCGGTACGGTTGACCTGCCGCGCCGCCCCCGGTAGCCTCACGCGACCAGCCGGAGAGGCCGGCAGGTCGCCCGACACGAGGATCTCGTTGCTGCCAGGGAGCTGCGCCAACCACCCGGAGCGAGCTGCGGCCGCGATCTGCGTGAGCTGCCGCAAGGCGGTCTGCGCCGAGTGCGCGACCCAGTGGGACGGCCTCCACCACTGCGTGGCCTGTCTGGCCCGGCGCCGGGAGCAGGCCCGCGGCCCCAAGGCCCGCCTGAGCTGGCTGGGGTTGCTGCTGCTGATCCCCGCGCTGACCTACCTCGGGAGCTGGGCCCTGGTGTGGACGACCCTGCGGGTCGCGGAGCTGCTCGAGTAGCATGAGGCACGACCCCTACTCGACGGCCGGCATCCTGGACGAGGCGGTCCGCGCCGTGGTGCGGGTGGCGCCGCCGTGGGTCGGCGTGCTCTGGCTGACCGAGGCCCCCCTGCGGCTGCTGCAGGTGAGCTACTTCCTGCAGGCGGGGCAGCTCGGCCCGGCGGTCGCGGACCACGTCACCCTGCTGCAGCGCCTCGCCCTGCTCCAGGGCCTGCTCTTCCTGGTCTCCCTGCCCGGGCGGCTGATCTTCCTGCGGGCGGTCCAGCTCTTCCTCGAGACCGGGCAACCGCCCGGCCGGGAAGCCCTGCGGGTGCCCCTCGGCAGCCTGCTCGGCTACGCCGTGGTCGCGCTGGCGCTGGAGCTGCTCTTCGTCGGGCTCGGCTGGCTGCTGCTGCCGGCGCCGCTGCTCCTGCTCCTCGCCGGGCTGGCCGCGGCCACCGCCCACCGACAGGCGCGGCCCGCCCTGCTCGCCCCCTGGCGCGAGCTCGGCCGCGCCCTGAAGAGCCCGCCGGTGCTCTTCGGGCTCCCCCTGACCTTCCTCGTCGCGACGGTGCTCACCTGGCTCAACCTCAACGTGCTGCTCGGCGTCGGCCTCTGGCTCGCGCAGGGGCTGAGCGGCGAGCCGCTGGCGACCTGGGAGGTGCTGCTGCGCCCCCTGCTGCCGGGCATCCCCGTGTCGCCCGCCGAGCCGCACGTCGCCCTGCTGGTCGGCGTGGCGACCATGCTTGTCGTCGAGCCCTTCTGGCTGGCGTCCTTGCTGGTGGCGGTGCGGCAGCGGCAGGCCGGGAGCAGCGGCGAGGACCTGCGGCGCTGGTTTTGGCGCCTGCGCCAGGAGGAGGAGACCCGCACCGCGGCGCCTCGCCCCTCCCCGCGCCGGCCGGCGGGCGGCGCGCGCCCCCACGCCGGCCGCGGCAGCACGCTGGGGTTGCTGTTGCTGCTGCTCTCCCCCGTGGCCCGCGCCGACCTGCCGCCCCTCACCCTGGCCGGCTACCGCGAGCAGCTCGACGCGCTGGAGGCCGCCGGGCAGCGGGAGGACCAGGCCGAGGTGCGCAAGCTGGCGGGGCTGCTCCGCACCCGCCGGGTCGCGCACGCCGGGGCCGAGGCCGGGGTCGACACGAGCCTGCTCGACGCCCTGGCCGCGGCCGACTCGCCGGCGGCCCGCGCGGGGAGCCGGGCGCGCCTACAGCGGCTGCGCGAGGCCCTGGCCCGGGACGAGCACGGGGGCGCGGGGCCGGCGGCCGGGGCGGATCCCGTCCTGCTGCAGCGGCTGCAGGACGAGCAGGCCACGGCTGAGCTGCTACTCGGTGGGACTTTGGATCCACCCAGGATCCCAGACATGGGCCTTTCTGCCTGGATCCTCGACGGGCTCCAGAGCCTGGCCACGAAGCTCCTGGAGCCCCTGGCGCAGCTCTGGGAGTGGCTCGTCGAGAAGCTCCAGGCGCTGCTGCGCGGCCGGGAGACCGCCCCGCAGCGGCCCGGCGAGACGCCCCGGGTGTTCGTGGTGGCCCTCCTCCTCACCCTGCTGGCCGCGGCGGTGGCCCTGGGGATCGCCTTCTGGCGGCAGCGGGGACGGCGGGAGGCGGTCCCGGGCGGCCGCGCCACCCCCGGCCGCTCCCGCGCCGGCGACGAGGAGGTGCTCGCGCGCAGCGCGGCCGGCTGGGAAGCCCACGCCCGGGAGCTGGCCCGGACGGGTCGGTACCGGGAGGCGGTCCGGGCCTGGGTCCACGCGGTGCTGGTGGAGCTGTTCGGGAGGGGCCTGCTGCGACCGCGGCAGGACTGGACCAACTGGGAGCTGGTCCGGGCCCTCGCCCCGGAGCACCGCTGGCGGCCGGATTTCATCGAGCTGGTGAGCCGCTTCGACCGGATCTGGTACGGCATGGCCCCCTGCTCGCCGGAGGAGGAGCGCGCCCAGGCGGCCGCGGCCCGGCGGATCCTCGGCCGCCTCGGCGGGGCGGGGAGCCCGGGCCCGGGAGCGGGCCCATGACCGCCGGGCGCGTCTTCCTGCTGCTGGTGGTGGCGGGCGGCATCGGCGGCAGCCTGCTCTGGCTGGCCACGGCGCGGCCGACCCGGGAGTCGGCCTTCGGCCCCGGCTCGATCCACAACCCGGGGGCCCGCGGCCTCTCCCTGGCCGCGTCCTACCTGCAGGCCCGCCAGCACCCCGCAGCGGAGCTGCACGTCCCCCTGAGCCGGGCCCTCCCCCCGCCCACGGCCGTCGTCCTGCGGGTCCTGCCCCGGGACGAGGAGCCCCGCGGGCCGGAGGACGCCGAGCCGTCGTCCGGGCGGCCGGCGCGCGAGTCCGACCCGCCCGATGCGGGTGCAGCCGAGGACCCACCGGATGCCCGCATCCCCACCGACGCCGAGGCCTCCTCGCCGGCGGACGGTGGCCCCCCCGCGCCCCCCCCCGTGCCGCCCCCCGTGCCGCCCCCGGAGCCCGTCGCGGGGCTGCTCACCCCCCGGGAGGCCGCCTGGATCGCCGGCGGTGGGCGCCTGGTCCTGGCCGTGGAGCGCCCCTACGCCCAGCTCGAGGTCGTGGGCGATCCGGTGGCCGCCTCGGCCACCCTGGACAAGGTCTACCCCCGCTGGCCCGCGGTGCGCCGGCTGGAGGTGCCCGTCCGGCGCTGGCTCGCCGGCCCGGCCGCGGCCCACCTGCACACCCTCTTCGCCGCCGGGGGGCAGCCGGTGATCGCGCGCCTGCTGCACGGCCGCGGCGAGGTGCTGCTGCTGGCCTGCCCCGAGCTGCTCACCAACCAGGGCCTGGGCGCCGGCGACGGCGTGGCCTTGCTCGAGGCCCTCGGTCGGGACGAGGCCACCGGCCAGGCTCGCCCGCTGCTCTTCGACGAGACGGTCCACGGAGTCGAGGCGCGGGCCGGCCTACTGCGCCTGCTCGGCGACTGGGGCTTCGGTCCCCTCCTCGGGCTGCTGGTGCTCGCCGTGGTCCTCGCCTACTGGCGGCAGGCGGTCCCCCTCGGCCCCCGGGAGGACGACTACCGGGAGCGGCGGCGGGAGACGGTGGAGGGCGTCGACTCCCTGGCCCTGCTGTACCGCCAGACCCTGAGCCGCGCCGACGCGCTGGAGCTGTACCGCCAGGCCTGGCAGCGCACGGTGGCCACCAGCAGCGGGCTGAGCGGCGAGCCCTTGCAGCGGCGGCTCGCCGAGCTGGGTGCGGGCCTCGCCCTGCCGTCCGAGCCGCGGCCAGGCGGCGAGGCCACCCACCGCGAGTTCACCAACGGCCTCGCCGCGCTGAACGAGGCCTTCCGGAGGCTGTCCCATGGCCGACATCGCTGAGCTCACCCGCTTGCTGACGCGGGTCCGGGAAGGTCTGGACCAGGTGATCCTCGGCCAGGAGCAGGTCAAGGAGGGGGTCCTCGTCGGGCTGCTCGCCGGCGGCCACCTGCTGCTCGAGGGCGTGCCGGGGACGGGCAAGACCTTGCTCGCCCTGGCCCTGGCGCGGCTGCTGGGCTGCAGCTTCCGCCGGATCCAGTTCACCTCCGACCTGATGCCCGCGGACCTGCTGGGCACCTCGGTCTTCAACGCCCAGCAGGGGATCTTCGAGTTCCACCCCGGACCGGTCTTCACCGACGTCCTGCTCGCCGACGAGGTGAACCGGACCCCGCCCCGCACCCAGTCGGCCCTGCTCGAGGCGATGCAGGAGAAGGCCGTCACCAGCGACGGCGTGCGCCGCGAGATCTCGCCGACGTTCTTCGTCATCGCCACCAGCAACCCGGTGGAGTTCGAGGGCACCTACCCGCTCCCCGAGGCGCAGCGAGACCGGTTCCTGATGAAGCTGATCCTCGACTACCCGGCCCCGGCCGAGGAGGAGGCCATCCTCCGGGCCTACGCTCAGGGACGCCGGCTGCACGAGGACGAGGTCGCCCGCCTGACACCGGCCCTGACCCGGGAGGAGCTGGTCGCCGCGCGCCGGCAGGTGGCCCGGGACGTGCAGGTGGAGGCGGGGATCCTGACCTACATCCAGCGGATCGTCGCCGCGACCCGCCGGGACCCCGCGGTGCAGTTCGGCGCCGGGCCGCGGGCCGGCCTGGCCCTGCTGGAGACGAGCCGGGCCCTGGCCGTGCTGCGCGGACGCGACTTCGTGACCCCGGACGACGTCAAGGACCTCTGCTCCCCGGTGCTGGTCCACCGGGTGACCCTCTCGCCCGAGGCCGAGATGGAGGGGTTCTCCCTGGACGAGCTGCTGGCGCGCATCCTCCAGGGGGTGGAGGTGCCCCGCTGAGCCCACGTCCCCCGGACGGGCCCCCGACGGCCCGCGCGAGGCGGTCGTGAGGCCCGGCCGCCGGGCGCTCCTCGCCCTGCTCGGGCTGTGCCTGGTCGCGCTCGCCGTGCCCTGGCTCCCCTGGCTCACGGGGGTCCTCGGGGGGGGCCTCCTGGTGCTTTTTGGTACCATGGCCACAGAGGCCTCGCTCCTGGGGCGCCTGCAGGTGACCCTGACGCGGCGCCGCCGGGCCGTCCTGTCCCTCGACGAGGAGGAGGAGCTGCCCTTCACGCTCTGGTCGAACAGCACGCGCCCGCTGTCCGTGGTCGTGCGCCAGCCCTGGCCTCCCCTGCTGACCACCGGCTCCTTCCGGGGGCAGGGGCGCTTGCTCCCCGGGAGCGCCCTCACCTTCACCCCCCGGGTCCACCCGGTCGCTCGTGGACGCGCCGCGCTCTCCCCACCCTGGGTGGCCCTGAGCTGGTGGGGTTTCGCCGAGCGGCTGCGGGCCGTCGGGGAGCCGGGCGAGCTGACGGTGCTGCCCAACCTGAAGGCGGTGGCCCGGCTGCGTCAACGCCTCGACGCGTTCGTGCTCCGGGGGCAGGGGGCCCGGGTCGCGCCGCGCCGGGGCAAGGGCCGGGAGTTCGATCGGCTGCGGGAGCTGGTGCAGGACGACGACTACCGGGACGTGGCCTGGAAGGCCTCGGCCCGCCACGGCAAGCTGATCGTCAAGGAGTACCGGCTGGAGCGGGCCCAGGACCTGCTGCTCTGCGTGGATCGCGGGCACCGCATGGCCGCGCGCACCACCCGGATCAGCCGGCTCGACCACGCGCTCGACGCGGCCTTGCAGGTGGCCTACCTCAGCCACCGCCAGGAGGACCGGATCGGCGCGCTCTGCTTCGCCGCGGACGTCGAGCAGGGCGTGCCCCAGGGCAAGGGGACGGCCCAGCTCCGCCGGCTGACCGAGCTCTTCGCGGGCGCCCAGCCCGAGCTGCTGCACACCGACTACCGGAGGCTGGCGGTCCACGTCCGCCGGCGGCTCCGCAGCCGCGCGCTGGTGCTGATCTTCACCACGCTGCCGGAGCGCGAGACGGGCGACGAGCTGGTGGCCGCGGTGCGGAGCCTCTTGCCGACTCACCTGCCCCTGGTGATCGTCCTCAGCGACCCCGGGCTGCGCGCCGCGGCCGAGGTGCTGCCGGCCGACGAGGACGAGCTCGCCCGGGTCCTGGTGGCCCGTGACCTCTGGGAGGGGCAGCAGGAGATCGCGCAGCGGCTGCGCCGGCTGGGGGCCTGGGTGATCCAGGCTCCTCCCGAGGACGCGGGCGTGGAGGCGGTGAACGCCTACCTCGAGATCAAGCGCCGTCAGCGGCTCTGAGCCACCCACCAGGCAATCCCTCACGAAATCAGGCCAATAGGCCAAATCCTCTTGACCGCCCCCGGGGACTTCGGTACCGTGGCCATCTGACCGCTTGGCCAGAGGTAGGGATGCAGGCACCAAAAGGGATGGCCCGCTTGCATCGTCCCCGGCTCACTCCGGACCGGCCGCCTTGCCTCCCACGGCCCTCGAGGGGAGGAGACTAGGTGGACCAGGACCTCCTCCCCGACACCACCAGCCAGTTCCCCGAGCCCCCTCCCCCCTACGCGGACGCTCGGGAGTACCTCGCGGACACGCTGGAGAAGGTCCGGGCCCTCGTCGGTCGCCACCTGCTCCGGCACCCTGCGCGCCACGTGGGGGACGATCTCCGGCCCAAGCGGGATCAGGGGCGCAGCGTCGACCTCCCCGAGCTGCGCCAGATCCTCGCCAACAACCTGGTGATCACCGACCGCGTGGAGGACCTCGACGAGTGGCTCGCGGAGTTCTCCGCCCACATGGACCGCCGGCTCGCGGCCACGACCCGCGCGGGACGGTCCCTGCCCGTGCAGCGGCTCCAGAAGCGCTTCCGGCTGACCCCGGCCGCGCTCGAGCTGCTGCTGACGATCGTCGCGCCCGAGCTCGACGAGGACCTGCTGCGCGCCTACACCGTCGCCTGGTCCGACTTCACCCGCCGCCAGGGCGACGTGGCCTTCTACTCGTCCTTGCTGGCCACCTCCTTCGCCGAGCAGGAGCAGGTGCGCGACCTGCTCCTCGAGGATGGCCCCCTGGTCGGGCCTGGGCTGGTGGAGCTGACGGATCCGGGCGGCTTCACGCCCCGCGCCCCGGTGCTGTTCCGCCGGGTCAAGGCCGCGGAGCGGATCGTCGAGCACCTGCGCGGCCGGGAGCAGCCGTCCCCCGCCACCCTCGGGGCCGGGGTGTCCTTGGAGACGGGAGCGCCCGGGGATCCTCCGCCGATCCATGCGCCGGCGACCCGGGAGGCCTTCGCCCTCGCGCAGCGGCTCGCGGCTCGACGGGGAGAGGATCTGCACCTCCTGCTCGTCGGCCCCGCGGGGTGCGGGAAGAAGAGCCTGGTCCGCCACGACCTGACCGGCCCGGACCGACCGCTGCTCGTGGTCGAGCTGGGGTGCCTGGCCGACGAGCTGGCGGGCTTGCTCCCGCGGCTGCGCTGGTGTCTGCGCGAGGCGCGCCTCCAGGAGGCGCTCGTCTACCTGGACGGGGCGGACCACCTCGCCGAGCTCGCGGAGGGCTCCACCCGGCGACGCCTCCTCGAGATGCTGCGCAACCACCCCGGTCCCCTCTGCCTCGGGCTGGAGCGCGTCCTGCCCGCCGCGGTCTGCCAGACGCTCGGCGGCTGGCCCGTCTGCAAGGTGCCGCCCCCCGGCCCCCGGGAGCAGGAGCAGCTCTGGGCCCGCGGCCTCGCCGGGGGTGCGCCCGAGACCATCGGCGGGACTCCCGCGGCCCTGGCGCGTCGCTACAACCTCACCGGCGCGCTGATCCTGCAGAGCGCCCGGCTCGCCCGCGAGCTCGCCGACGCCGCCGCGGACCGCGAGTCCCCTCCCCGACCGACCGAGGCCCACCTGGAGCGAGCCATCCAGCAGTGCCTCGACGGGCGCCTCTCCACCCTGGCCGACGCCCTGGAGACGGAGCTGCGCTGGCCCGACCTGATCGTCCCCCCGGAGGTGCGGCAGCGGCTGGAGGAGATCGCCGCGTTCGCCCGGCAGCGGGAGACCGTCTTCGAGACCTGGGGCTTCGGGGCCAAGTTCCCGTACGGTCGAGGGATCAGCGCCTTGTTCTCCGGGCCGCCCGGCACGGGCAAGACCATGGCCGCCTCGATCATCGCGGCCGAGCTGGGGATGCCCCTGTTCCGGGTCGACCTCTCCCAGATCGTCGACCGCTACGTCGGCGAGACCGAGAAGAACATCCGCCGCATCTTCGACGCGGCCGCGGACGGCCACGGGGTCATCCTCTTCGACGAGGCCGACTCCCTGTTCGCCAAGCGCACCGAGGTCCGCTCGTCCAGCGACCGGTACGCCAACCTCGAGGTCAACTTCCTGCTGCAGAAGATGGAATCCTTCGAGGGCGTGACCTTGCTGACCACCAACTCGGCCGAGTCCATCGACGAGGCCTTCAAGCGGCGGCTGCGCTTCCGGATCCACTTCCCCTTCCCGGACCGGGAGATGCGGGAGCAGCTCTGGCAGTCGATGCTGCCGGCCGCGGCGCGGGTCGCGCCCGACATCGACTTCCGCTTCCTGGCCGAGGAGTTCGAGATGAGCGGCGGGATGATCAAGAGCGCGGTGCTGCGCGCCGCGTTCCTCGCCGCCGATCGCGATCGCCCCATCGACGGGGAGTTGCTGTGCGACTCCGCCGCGATCGAGTACGCCGAGATGGGCCGGCTGAGCCGGTACTGACCCCGAACGAGAGGAGGAGACGATGTCGGAGCACACCAAGGAGAGCATCAAGAAAGAGCTGGCTGGCAAGAGCGTCAACGACTGCCTCGCGTGGATCCGGGACCCGAAGAGCCACGGAGAAGCAGGGGTGACCCTCCTCGAGCAGGACGCGCTCTACGAGTACCTGGAGACCAGCGGGCTGTTGGGTGGCGCCGAGCGCCTCGGCCTCTTGGACGCGGCCGCGATCTACGAGAAGAAGCTCGGGGGGGTGGATAAAGGGGGAGAGATCTTCCACCAGATCTGCGATGAGCTGCTCAAGCAGAGCGGCGTCCTCTCCCCCAAGTGGAAGAACCCCAAGAAGGCCGGCTGAGCCCGCCCGGCTCCCCGCCCCCGGAGCGCATCGAGCCCACCAAACCGGGGCAACCTCACCCGCGCAGCCAGTCAGTGGGAGCTCAGTCCGGCGTCTGGTCCAGCAGCTCGTCGATCGTCGTGACCTGCCCGCCGGGCCAGGCGACCTCCGCGACGATCCAGAAGTAGTCGCTGCCGGGCAGCCGCCGCGCGCGCTCGAAGCTCGGCTCGCCGTCGACGTAGACCTTCACGGTGGCGATGCTGGCGCCAAAGCCGAAATCGTTGCTGTAGTGGACGCCCACCCGGTAGGACCGGTTCGCCTCGGGTGCGGGGAAGAGGATCAGCTCGGGGCCCGCGCCGTCGGTGTCGTCGATCTCCAGCCGCGGGTCGTCGCCCAGGTCGGCCGACCGCCCCCAGTCAGGGCTGCTGTTCCCGTAGAAGCAGTCATAGGGTTCGTCGAACCACTCCCCCAGAGGATGCAGCAGGTGCAGGTCGAGGTCGCTGCCCGCGCTGAAGCCGTGGTCGGTCTCGTCCTCGTCCTCGGGCGTGTGCCAGGTCAGCGCGACCCGCAGCCCCCGCTCCCCTTCGGCCTCGATCACGACCCGGCCCTGGTTGCAGGAGGCCAGCCCCCCGTCGTCGACGACGGTCAGCAGCAGGACGTAGCGGCCGACCGCGTCCAGCCACAGGTTCACCCCCGAGCGATCGGGATCCGAGAGCCCGGCCGTGGAGCCCGGGGGCCGCTCCGCCAGGGTCCAGTGCCACTCCCAGACCTCCCCGTCGGGGTCGCTGGAGGTGACCCCGGTCAAGGAGACAGCCTCGTGGCGATGGCCGACGAGCGGGTGCGCGTCGTCGGGGTACTTCCCCCACTCGTTCGAGCCCGTGCGGGCCTGGGCCACCGCCAGGGGGCAGATGTTCTCGCCCTCCCCTTCGCCCTCGCTCCCCTCGCCCTCGCTCCCCTCCCCCTCGCCCTCGCTCCCCTCCCCCTCGCTCCCCTCGCCCTCGCCCTCGCTCCCCTCCCCCTCGCCCTCGCTCCCCTCCCCCTCACTCCCCTCGCCCTCGCCCTCGCCCTCGCTCCCCTCGCCCTCGCCCTCGCTCCCCTCGCCCTCGCCCGTCGGCCTCGCCTGCTGGGAGAGGCAGCCGGCGGCCCCGAGCAGCAGCAGGGTCACGAGGGCGGTCTGCAGAGCAGTCCGGGGACGACTCTGGTGAAGTGCCATCATCTGCTCCTTTCAATCCAGATCGGCACAGAGTTATGGTTTTTAAGCAACTCCCTCCACCAAGGAATCAGGACGAACGAATCACAACGAAAAGGTAGCAGGATCGGCAGGGTCGCGCAAGGCGGGGTCCGGGAGGGCTCAGGGAGCGGGGGCGGGAGGTGCTCCGGCGGTTCGACGACGAAGGCCAGCCCACTGGGCAGCCGTGGGCGCCGTCGTCATGGATCTGGCCTTCGGCCCGGATGGGCAGCGGGTCGCGCTGGCCGTGGACGACGGGCGCGTCCTGCTCTGGCGGTGGCCGGAGGCCCGGATCGAGCGGACGATCCGGGCTCACGACCGGGGGGCCACGCGCGCGCGAGATCGAAGAGCAGCCCGGCAAGCCGCGGTGGTCGCAGATGACCCTGATGAACTGACGACTACACCGACCTCCCGCCCACTCGGCAGACTGCCTGCCGAGGTTCACGGTCCTTCCGACCAGGCCCTCGATGGCTCTCCTCCCCGCTCCTCACTGGCGGAACCCGCGCCTGGCAGCCCGGGCCGCTCCCTGGGCCCTGGACACCTGGCTGATCGCCCAGGCCAACCTCCGCAACCTGCGCGGCGCCCGGGTCGACGGCTCGTTGCCCGAACTCGACCCCACGCTCACGCTGGAAGAGATCGTCCTCGGCCTCTGTGCGGCCCAGGCCCCGGCGGATGGGCGGATCTCGAAGCTCGTCCTGCGGATCCTGCAATCGGGCCAACTCGACGGTCCCCACCTGCACTGGCTGGCACGGCGGGAGCGCGCCGACCGCGCGCTGCACTGGCTGCTGGGCCTGGTCCCGCCAGTGGAGCGGACCGCCCCGGTGGAAGAGCTTGCCCGCCTGTTCGCCACGCCTCCGCGGGGATACCGGCCGCCGGACTTCCTCTACGACCCCGAGCGCCTCATCCGCCGCCCGTTCCACAAGAGTCCTACCCTGCAGCCTGCCGCAGGGTCGAGGAGCTGCTCGCCCAGATGGGGTCCGAGTGTCCCTGATCCTCCCGGGCTCTTGCGCTTCTTCGCGTTGGCTCAGCCGCACGCCGAGCTGACGACGAGCTGCTCCTCGCTCGCAGTCCGACAGATGATCGACACCCTGGCACCCTCCGGGCCACCTTGATCCGGTGAAGAAAGGGCCTTGAACGGTCATTCGCTGGTTCCACAACCTGTTCATCGCTGCCACACCCGACGTGTTCGAGAAACTACGACCGCGAGTGAGCCGCCTCGCGGACTGCTGATGTAGCCGGGGAAGCCCTGCCAACGCCGCTCCCGGCGGCAGACAGATTGGACTCTCCGGGGACCTCACCCGGCAACCAGGCGCCAGCCTGGGGGAGGGGGGAACTGCCTTCGCGAGAGCCCGACCCGCCGCCGGCCGAAGGCCGAGCGGGCGGACGGGCTCTCCTCCCGGTGAGTGGCGATCAAGACTGGGTGCAGATCCGCAATAGCGGAGGTAGCCCCCGCGCGGCCTTGCAGGACGGGGTGTTAGCGCTCAGGCAGGATGAGGTTCGAGCCCTCACGTTCCCTGCGGCTGCGATCTGCCCCCAGATCCATCTCGTTTGGATTCTGCTGTTGAAAAGCATAGTTACTGGCCAGCGTTCCCCGTT
>JAVEVO010000091.1:0-26462 GCA_034005005.1 Myxococcota bacterium | reverse complement strand
GCACCCGGCCGCTGGCCGCCAACGCCCGGCACCGCCGGCTCCCCCCGAGCCCCTACATGAACTACCTCCCGGGCTCCGCGGGCTGCCTGCTCGGCGCCTCCCCCGAGACCGCGGTGCGGGTCGCCGGCACCCCCCGGACCGTGTCCATCCGGCCCATCGCGGGGACCCGGCCGCGGGCGCGCCACGCGGACGGGCGCCCCGATCTGGACCGGGACAGCCGGCTCGAGGTGGAGCTGCGCTCCGACGAGAAGGAGCGGGCCGAGCACCTGATGCTCGTCGACCTCGCGCGCAACGACGTCGCCCGGGTCAGCGTCCCCGGGAGCCGGGCCGTGAGCCGGCTGCTCGAGGTCGACCGGTTCTCCCACGTCATGCACCTCGTCTCCCACGTCGAGGGCGCCCTGCGGCCGGAGCTGGACGCCTTGCACGCCCTCGTGGCTGCGACCAATGCTGGTACTTTGGTTGGTGCGCCGAAGGTCATGGCCGCGAGCCTGCTCCGCCACCTCGAGGCCGACGCCCGCGGGCCCTACGGCGGTGCGGTGGGCTTCGTCACCGCGGATTTCCGCCTGGACAGCGCCATCTGCATCCGGGCGGCCTGGGTCGCGGACGGTCGGGCCCGGGTGCGCGCGGGCGCCGGGGTGGTCCACGACTCGGACCCGCTGGCCGAGGCCCGGGAGACGCGGGCCAAGGCCGACGCGGTGCTCCAGGCGATCCTCGACACCGGCCTCGACGCCGGCGGGGTGGGGGAAGGGCGATGAGCACCACCCTCTCCGTCCTGTTCATCGACAACTTCGACTCCTTCACCTTCAACCTGGTGGACGAGCTCGCCAAGCGGGGGGCCGCGGTCCACGTCTACCGCAACGACCTCCCCGCCGCGCAAGCGTTGGCGCTCGCCCTGGCCCTGCCCGCGCCCCGGCTGATCGTGCTCTCGCCGGGGCCGGCCTCTCCGCGCGAAGCCGGCTGCTGCGTCGAGCTCTGCCGGCTGGCCGAGGGCCAGGTGCCCCTGTTCGGGGTCTGCCTCGGCCATCAGGCGCTGGTGGAGGCCTACGGTGGCGAGGTCGGCTACGCGGGCGAGACGGTCCACGGCAAGATCGCGCAGGTGCACCACCGCGGGCGCCACGTCTTCGCGGGCCTGCCGTCCCCCTTCGCCGCGGGCCGCTACCACTCCCTGGCCGCCCGGCGGGTGCCGCCCGAGCTCGAGGTGCTGGCCACCGCGCGGCGGCTGGACGGCGGCGACGGTGAGCTGGTCATGGCCGTCGCGCATCGCCAGGCGCCCCTGCTGGGCGTGCAGTTCCACCCTGAGTCGGTGCTGACTCCCGAGGGCGGGCGGCTGCTGGAGCGGGTGCTGGACTGGGCGGCTCGCTGGGGTCAGGCGCCGGCGCCCGCGCGCACCGTGCGCGAGGTGCTGGAGCGCCTCTGCCGCAGGGAAGAGCTCACCGCGGCCGAGAGCGAGGCGGTCTTCGCGCGGATCGTGCGCGGGGAGCTGGCCGAGGCGGAGATCGCCGGGCTGCTCCTCGCCCTGAAGATCAAGGGGGAGACGCCCACCGAGATCGCCGGGGCGGCCGAGGCCTTGCGGGCCGCTGCGGCCCCCTGCCCGCGGCCCGCCTACGGGGTGGCCGACTGCTGCGGCACCGGGGGCGACGGCGCCCAGACCTACAACGTCTCCAGCGCGACCGCGCTGGTGGCTGCGGTCGCGGGGCTGCCCATGGCCAAGCACGGCAACCGGGCCCTGTCGTCCCGGTGCGGCTCCGCGGACGTGCTCGAGGCCTGCGGTGTGCGCATCGACGCCCCGTCCGAGGTCGCGCGGCGCTGCCTCGACGAGCTGGGGCTGGCCTTCTTCTTCGCCCCCCAGTACCACCCGGGGATCCGCCACGCGATGCCCGTGCGCCGCACCCTCGGCCTGCGCACCGTGTTCAACGTCCTGGGGCCGCTGGTCAACCCGGTGCACCCGCGCTGGCAGCTCCTCGGCGTCTACGATCCCCGGCTCTGCCTCCCCCTCGCCCGCGCGCTCGGGCTGCTCGGGCTGGAGGCCGCCCTGGTGGTGCACGGTCAGGGCCTCGACGAGATCTCCTGGTCCGGCCCGACCCACGCGGCCCTGCTCCAGAACGGGGCGGTGCGGGAGCTGACCCTGCACCCCGCGGACGCGGGGGTGCCCCTGCACCCCGCGGACGCCCTGCGCGGCGGCGAGCCGGCCGAGAACGCGGCCTGGCTCCGGGAGCTGCTCGCGGGCCGGGGCGCCGCGGCGGCCGTGGACGCGGTGGCCCTCAACGCGGGCGCCCTGCTCTGGATCAGCGGCCGGGCCGCAGACTGGGCTGGCGGCGTCGCCCGGGCCCAGGAGGTGCTGGCCAGCGGCGAGGCCCACGCCCGGCTGGAGGCCTGGGCCGAGTTGAGCCGGAGTCGCTGAGGTGGCCCTCGCCGAGATCCTCGCGGCCAAGCGGGACGCGGTCCGGGAGCGGCAGGCCCGCCGGCCGCTGGCGGAGCTGCAGCGGCTGGCCGGGCCCGCGGTACGGGACTTCCTCGCGGCCTTGCGGCAGAGCCCCTGCGCCTACGTCCTGGAGTGCAAGGTCCGCTCGCCGTCCCGCGGCGTGCTCGCGCCGGACGGGGACGTCCTCGCGCTCGCCCGCGCCTACGCCCCCTTCGCCAGCGCGTTGTCGGTGCTCACGGACGAGCCCTTCTTCGGGGGGCGCCTCGCGGACCTCGCCGCGGTGGCCGGGAGCTGCGACCGACCGGTCCTGTGCAAGGACTTCGTGCTCGGCGAGTACCAGGTCTGGGAGGCCCGCGTCCACGGCGCGGACGCGGTGCTGCTGATGGCCGCGGTGCTGGACGACGGGGAGCTCGCCCGCTGCCTGGCCGTCGCCCGGCAGCTCGGGATGGCGGCCCTGGTGGAGGTCCACGACGAGGTCGAGCTGGCCCGGGTGCTCCCCCTGGGGCCCCGGCTCGTCGGGATCAACAACCGCCGCCTCGCGGACCTGAGCCTCGATCTGGCCACCACGGAGCGGCTCGCCCCCCGGGTCCCGCCCGGGCCCCTGCTGCTCGCGGAGTCGGGCGTGAGCAGCCACGCGGACGTGCGGCGGCTGCGGCCCCTGGTCGACGGCTTCCTGGTCGGCAGCGCGCTCTCCGGGCGGCGAGACGTCGGCCGCGCGGTGCGCGAGCTCCTCTTCGGCCGGGTCAAGGTCTGCGGCCTGACCCGGGCCGGAGACGCCCGGGCCGCCTGGGACGCGGGCGCGGTGCTCGGGGGGCTGATCTTCGCATCCGCCTCCCCCCGGCGGGTCACCTTGGCGCAAGCGACAGAACTTGTCGCAGCCGTCCCGGAGCTCGCCTGGGTCGGTGTCTTCGTGGACGCCCCGGCCGGGACGATGATCGACGCGGCCCGCCAGCTCGGGCTGCACGCGTTGCAGCTCCATGGGGACGAGCCACCGGCGCTGCTCGCGACCCTGCGCGGGGAGCTGCCGGACGTGACCCTGATCAAGGCGGTGCCCGTGGCCGCGGCCACGGCCGGCCCGGCCACGTTCGGCGCGGACCGGCTGCTGGTCGACGGGTGCCGACCCGGCGCCCGGGGCGGCACGGGCGCGTGCGTGGACTGGACCCTCTTGCCGCCGTCCCCCGGGCGGGACGAGCTGTTCCTCGCCGGGGGCCTGGGCCCCGCCAACGTCGCCCAGGCCGCGGCCCTCGGCGTCGGTGTGCTCGACGTCAACTCCGGGGTCGAGTCCGGGCCGGGGGTGAAGGACCCGGCGCGGCTGCGAGCGCTGTTCGCTGCCCTGCGCGGCCAGGGCGGTCGGAGGAGGGAGGCTGCGGATGCGACTGCCCGGCCGGTTCGGTGAGTTTGGTGGGACTTTCGTCCCGGAAATCCTCCTGCCCGCGCTCGAGGAGCTCGAGGCCGCGTTCCTCGACGCGCGGGCCGACCCCCGGTTCCAGGAGGAGCTGGACGGCCTGCTGCGGGACTACGCCGGGCGGCCGACGCCCCTGTACCGCTGCCGCAACCTCCCGCCGCAGCCCGGGGTCCAGCTCTGGCTGAAGCGGGAGGACCTGCTCCACGGCGGCGCGCACAAGACCAACCAGGTGCTGGCCCAGGGGCTGCTCGCCCGCCGGCTGGGCAAGCAGCGGCTGATCGCCGAGACCGGCGCGGGCCAGCACGGCGTGGCCACCGCGCTGGTCGGCGCCCTGTTCGGGCTGCAGACCCGGATCTACATGGGCACCAAGGACATGGCCCGCCAGCAGCCGAACGTCCTGCGAATGCGGCTCTGCGGCGCCGAGGTCGTGCCGGTGACCACGGGCTCCTGCTCCCTGAAGGACGCGGTCAACGAGGCCCTGCGCGACTGGTCCGCCTCCTTCGCGCACACCCACTACGTCCTCGGCACCGCGGCCGGTCCCCACCCGTTCCCCTTGCTGGTGCGCGAGTTCCAGCGGGTCATCGGCCGGGAGGCCCGGGCGCAGTTCCTCGCGGCCACGGGCCGCCTGCCGGACGCGGTCGTCGCCTGCGTCGGCGGGGGCTCCAACGCGCTCGGGATCTTCTCGGATTTCCTGGAGGATCGAGACGTCCGGCTGATCGGCGTCGAGGCCGGGGGCCACGGCCTGCACACGGGCCAGCACGGCGCCACCCTGCAGCGTGGCCGACCGGGGATCCTCCATGGCACGTACAGCCTGCTGCTGCAGGACGACGACGGCCAGGTGCAGGAGAGCCACTCGGTCTCCGCGGGCCTGGACTACCCCGGCGTCGGCCCCGAGCACGCCTTCCTGCAGGCCAGCGGTCGGGCCGAGTACGTCGCCGCGACCGACGCGCAGGCCCTGGCGGCCTTCCGCCTCCTCGCGCGCCGCGAGGGGATCCTCCCGGCCCTGGAGTCGGCCCACGCGCTGGCCCACGCCCTCGTCCTCGCCGAGGCCGCGCCGGCCGACCGGGAGCTGCTGCTGCTCGTCAACCTCTCGGGCCGCGGGGACAAGGACCTGGGCCACTTCGCCGGGACCGACGAGCCGGCCGGAGGTGCCCCATGAGCCGCTATCCGGCCCTCTTCGCCCGGCTCGCCGCGTGCGGGGAGGGGGCGTTCGTCCCCTTCACGACCCTCGGCGACCCCGATCTGGACGGTTCGTCCCGGGTCCTCGACGCGCTGGTCGCGGGCGGCGCGGACGCGCTCGAGCTGGGCCTGCCGTTCTCCGACCCGGTGGCCGACGGCCCGGTGATCCAGGCCGCGGACGTCCGGGCCCTGGCCGCGGGCTTCCGGCTGGCCGACGGCTGGCGGCTGCTGCGGGACTTCCGGGCCCGGCAGCCGGACCTCCCCGTGGGGCTGCTGGTCTACGCCAACCTGGTCCTCGCCCGGGGGATCGACACCTTCTACGCCGCGGCCGCGGCCGCGGGCGTCGACTCGGTGCTCGTCGCGGACGTCCCGACCCTCGAGGCCGGCCCGTTCGTCGCGGCCGCTCACGGGCACGGGATCGATCCCGTGCTCATCGCCCCGCCGGCCTGCCGCCCCGAGGTCGTCACCCGGATCGCGCAGCTCGGCCAGGGGTACACCTACCTCGTCAGCCGGCCCGGGGTGACCGGCGTGGACGAGCAGGCGGCCACGGACCATGCTGCGCTCGTCGACCGCCTCGCCGCGGCCGGCGCGCCCCCGCCCCTGCTCGGCTTCGGCATCGCCACCCCCGACCACGTCCGGGCCGCCCGGCGCTCCGGGGTCGCGGGGGTGATCACCGGCTCCGCGGTCGTCGCCCGGCTCGCGGCCCACCTCGACGACGAGCCGGCCCGCCTCCTCGCCTTGCAGCAGTATGTCGCCACCATGAAGGCCGCGACGCGCTAGGACCTCGACACCGCGCCGCAGACCGGTTGGTAGAAGACGGTAGCGGGTGGCGACCGGCCTCCGCCGGGTGGCGACCGGCCTCCGCGCCGGTCGTCCGTGTGCCGACCTGTCGGCCGGCCCCCAGCCGAGGACTTGGTGCCGGCGCGGAGGTCGGCCCCCACCCGGTGGCTGGCCCCCAGCCGAGGACTTGGTGCCGGCGCGGAGGCCGGCACCCAGTGCGCCAGGAATGCTGCTTGGTTGGTGCGGTGCAAGTCCGCTCCAGGCCAGCATCCCGGCCTGTAGTCGAAGGTAACTGCGTCGCTGCGAGGCGAGGTGGAGAGCAACCGGAGACGAAGCGTTGGTCCGTAGGATGACGAACCCGATTCGGCCTAGGTACGACGACGTGGCGAGCCAGCTGGGTAATGGCGAAGCCGGGATGTGCAGTCGTGCTGGGTGGTTGGGGACAGAACGACGCGAAGGCCAAGCAGAGGAACCTGGGAGACCTGCTCACGGTGGAGACGGGAGCAGGAGTCAGAGCACCCGTAGTAGCGTGGAAGCGCCGTAATGGGCGTGGAGCAAAGGGGTGCAGGAAGGTGGATGCGGGCGGAGCACATGTCGACGGAGACCGAGAAGAAACCACCGGAAGTGCCTGCGAAGGCTAGACAAGGTGGAGAAGCTGCGGTGCCGGCAGCGCGCCAATGGGACTGGGTGGAACCGTCCGTGTGGACCGAGCGCATGTTGCAGGCCCTCGAACAGGGGGTGAAGGGAGGTGTCTGGTACAGCTTGATGGACAAGGTGTGGTCGCCCCGCAACCTCTACGCCGCCGCAGAGCGGGTGAGGAAGAATCACGGTGCCGCGGGTGTGGACCACGTGAGCGTGGAAGAGTTCCATCGCCGGCTCGAGGCGAACCTGCAGCACCTCCACGAGGACCTCCGGACGAACTGCTATCGCCCCCAGGAGATCCGCCGGGTCTTCATCCCCAAGCCGGGCAGTGCTGAGAAACGCCCCCTGGGGATCCCGACGGTGCGGGACCGTGTGGTTCAGACGGCGCTGCGCAATGTGCTGGAACCCATCTTCGAGAAAGGGTTCGCAGCTCACAGCTACGGGTTCCGACCTGGCAGGAGTTGCAAGGACGCATTGCGGCGGATGGACGCTCTGCTCAAACAAGGGCAGCACTGGGTGGTGGACGCTGACCTGAAGGGCTACTTCGACAGCATTCCGCACGCACCCTTGTTGGCGCAGGTGCGCCGCAAGGTGGCCGATCAGGGGGTGCTGTCGCTGCTCGAAGCGTTCCTCCATGCGAAGGTGATGGCAGACGTTTCCTGGGAACCGGAGGAGGGCACCCCCCAGGGGGGCGTCATCAGTCCGCTCCTGGCGAACCTCTACCTGGACCCGCTCGATCAGGTCATGGCCGGCGCTGGGTACGACATGGTGCGCTACGCCGACGACTTCGTCGTTCTGTGTCGGGATGAGGCAACTGCGCGACAGGCCCTCGCGGCGATCACCGAGTGGACGACGTCGGCCGGCTTGACCTTGCATCCGACGAAGACCCGCCTGGTCGACGTGATGAACTCGGACGGCTTCGACTTCCTCGGCTATCACTTCCAGGTCAGCCGGATCAAGCCAGGCAAGATCAACCGCTGGCCGCGGAAGAAGAGCCTACAGAAGTTCAAGGACCGAGTTCGTGACGCAACCCGAAGATGCCACGGTCAGAGCCTGGAGCAGATCATCACCACGCTCAACCGGGCGCTGCGAGGCTTCTTTGCCTACTTCCAGCACAGCAACAAGAGCACCTTCCAGGAGCTCGATGGCTGGATCCGCATGCGTCTGCGAAGCATCCTGCGCAAGCGTCAGAAGCGAAAGGGCGCTGGTCGTGGGCGGGATCATCAACGCTGGCCGAACATCTACTTCAGCTCGCTCGGGCTTTTCTCCATGACCGAGGCCCGGGCGTTGTGCCTGCGATCCTGTTGCAGGTAACCACTGACCGGAGAGCCGTATGCGGGAGATCCGCCCGTACGGTTCGGAGGGAGGGGGGACCGGGGTCACAGCCGGTCCTCCCTACCCCTATCCCGGAGGCCGGCACCCACCCGGAGGCCGGCACCCACCCGGAGGCCGGCCCCCAGCCGAGGACTTGGTGCCGGCGCGGTGGCCGGCCCCCACCCGGAGGCCGGCACCCACCCGGCCGCCGGCAACCGAAGGAAATCCCGGCGACGAACGACGGGGATCGGGAAGGAGCGCCGGGTGGGGCGCCGGCCGACCGCCGGCGCCCCAGGGGAGAGGAGCGCTACCGCCAGAACAACGCCTGGGAATCGTTGGTCACCAGGCGGGTGGCGTTGTCCTTGTTGGGTCGGCTGCGCAGGTCATGGTTGCCGCCGTACGAGGTGCCGTGGATCCGGCCGGTGATGTTCGTGTCGCCGCTGCCCGAGTTGGGGTTGGCGCCGATCCACCAGCCGCCGCAGCGCCACCACTGGATCAGCGGCAAGTTGTACAGCAGGGCGTAGCCGGAGGTCTTCTTCACTCGCAGCCCGTTGTCCATGCCGGTGTCGCCGCAGATGTGGTTGGAGGGCGCGGCGTTGTCGCAGTCGCAGTCCGCGGTCAGGGTCTTCTGCATGGTGAAGTAGCGCAACGCGCTGTTCGCGGTGCCGGACCAGCCGTTGTAGATCATCCAGTTGGCGCCGCTCACCGTCCGCACCAGCACCTCGCGGCCGCTGGTCGCCATGTTCACCGGCATGCGGCCCTTGCAGGCCGTGGCCGCGTCGATGGTCGTGCAGTAGCGGTCGCCGACGATGGGCCCGTTGCTGCCGCCACGCACGACGGTGATGAGCTGCCAGCCACCGCCGTCGGTGGTCATGTCGCAGTAGACGTCGAAGGCCACCTGGTTGGGATCGGGCTGCACCCGGTAGACGCCGTCGCCCGTGTCGCCCTCGTAGTGGAAGGCGCGGTTGGTGGGGTGGCGGTACGCGTCGCAGGAGATGCCGATGGTACCATTGGACCACCGCCGGGAGCCCGCCTGGGTGACGATGACGTGGTAGTCCACGCAGACGCCGGACAGGCAGCGGTTCTGGCAGTCACTGTCGATCAGGCAGGCCTTGCCGGCCGCGCACTTCGGGCAGGTGCCGCCGCCGCAGTCGACGTCGGTCTCCGCGCCGTTCTTCACCAGATCGTTGCAGGCTGGGGCGCGGCAGATGCCGCCGGTGCAGACCCCGCTGAGGCAATCGCTGGCCGCGCTGCACTTTTTGGTGTCGGCGCACTTGGTGCACACCGGGCCGCCGCAGTCGACGTCGGTCTCCGCCGCGTTCTTGACGCTGTCGCTGCAGGTCGGCGTCCGGCAGATGCCGCCGGTGCAGACCCCGCTGACGCAGTCGCCGCCCACCAGGCAGCTCTTGTTGTCCGCGCAGTCGTTGGGGCAGCTCCCGCCGCAGTCGACGTCGGTCTCGTTGCCGTTGAGCAGCCGGTCGTCGCAGCTCGCGGCCCGGCAGACGCCGCCCTGGCACTTGTTGCTCAGGCAGTCGGCGTTGACCTCGCAGAGCTTGGTGTCTGCGCACGGCGCGCACGCGCCGCCGCAGTCGGTGTCGGTCTCGGTCCCGTTGCGGGTCCGGTCGTTGCAGCGGGGCGCCTGGCAGCGGCCGCTGGCGCAGACCCCGCTCGCGCAGTTGTCGCCGATGGCGCACTGCTTGCCGTCCGCGCAGAGGCTGCAGCCGACGACGCCGCAGTCGACGTCGGTCTCGAAGCCGTTGCGCACGGTGTCGAAGCAGGTCGGCGCCTGGCAGCGGCGGCCGGTGCAGACCTTGCTCAGGCAGTCGCTGGGGGCCTCGCACTGCTGGTTGTCCGCGCAGGCGCCGCAGGTGCCGCCGCAGTCGATGTCGGTCTCGTCGCCGTTCTTGATCCGGTCGGAGCAGGACGGCGCCTGGCAGCGGCCTCCGGTGCAGACCCCGCTCTGGCAGTCGGTGGCCAGCTTGCAGAGCTTCCCGACCAGGCAGGCGTTGCAGCTCGCACCGCAGTCGACGTCGGTCTCGTCGCCGTTGCGGGTCAGATCGTCGCACGCGGGCGCCTGGCAGGTGCCGTTGCACACCAGGGAGACGCAGTCGCCGTTGCTGGTGCAGGTCTTACCGGTGACGCAGCGGGCGCAGTCCCCGCCGCAGTCGATGTCGGTCTCGCTGCCGTCTTTTTCGCCGTTGTTGCAGACTGCGCTGGCCGGCACGCACTTGCCGCCGAGGCAGGCGTTGCTGGTGCAGTGAGCGTCCGCGGTGCAGAGCTTGCCGTCCGCGCAGGTCGCGCAGCCGGGGCCGCAGTCGACGTCGCTCTCGGTGGCGTTGCGCACCCCGTCCTCACAGCTCGGCGCGGCGCAGAGGTTGCCGGTGCAGACCCCGGAGACGCAGTCCAGGGGGCCGAGGCAGCCCTCGTTGGTGGTGCAGGGGTCGCAGACCCGGCCGCAGTCCCGATCGGACTCGCCGCCGTTCTGGACCTCGTCGGTGCAGGTCGGGACCTGGCAGCGCCCGTCCTTGCAGACCCCGCTCTGGCAGTCGCTGGCCAGCTTGCAGACCTTGAAGTCGGCGCAGTCCGAGCAGCTCCCGCCGCAGTCGACGTCCGTCTCCTCGCCGTTGAGCACCCCGTCGTCGCACACGGGCGCCTGGCACTTGTTGCCCGTGCAGACCTTGCTGGTGCAGTCGGCCGGGGTCTGGCAGCCCTTGTCGGTGCCGCAGGCCGTGCAGGGGCCGCCGCAGTCGACGTCGCTCTCCTTGCCGTTGTGCACTCCGTCGTCGCAGGCCGCGACCGCGCAGCGGTTGGCGGTGCAGACCTTGCTCAGGCAGTCGGTCGTCAGCTTGCAGGCCTGGAAGTCGGCGCACGCGGTGCAGCCGTCGCCGCCGCAGTCGATGTCGGTCTCGGTGCCGTTTCTCACCTCGTCGTCGCACTTCGGGGCCGCGCAGCGCTGCCCCACGCAGACGCCGCTGCCGCAGTCGGCCGCGAGCTTGCAGCTCTTGCCGTCGCCGCAGGCCCCGCAGGAGCCGCCGCAGTCGACGTCGGTCTCGTTGCCGTTCTTCACCCCGTCCCCGCAGTCGGGCACCGCGCAGCGCTCGGCGGTGCAGACGCCGCTGACGCAGTCGCCGGCCACGGCGCAGCCGAGGGTGTCGGCGCAGTCCTTGGCGCAAGTGCCGCCGCAGTCGACGTCGGTCTCGGGGCCGTTGTGCACCCCGTCGAAGCAGGTCGGGGCGCGGCAGACCGCCCCCTGGCAGACCCCGCTGGCGCAGTCGGCCGCGACCAGGCAGCGCTTGGTGTCGAGGCAGACGGCGCAGGGGCCGCCGCAGTCGACGTCGGTCTCGCTGCCGTTGGCCGCCCCGTCGGTGCAGGTCGGCACCTGACAGGCGCCGTCGGTGCAGACCTTGCTGGCGCAGTCGGTGGCGATCAGGCAGGGCCGACCGTCCGCGCACCCGGGGCAGCTCCCGCCGCAGTCGACGTTGGTGTCGCAGGAGTTGTCCTTGCCGTCGCCGCAGATCTCGGTCCCGCCCGGCTTGGTCGTGGCCGCGGTGTCGTCGCAGTCGAAGGGACCGTCGCCCTCGGCCTCGCCCGGGTCGGTGCAGTCGCCGTCCGCGTTGCCGTCCTGGCCGATGAGGCAGAAGCCGTCGCCGTCCGTGTCCGCGTACTCCCGGCAGCGGGCGTCCGCCGAGTCGGTCTTGCCGTTGCAGTCGTTGTCCTTGCCGTCGAAGCAGTCCTCGAGCTGGTCGGGGTTGAGGGTCTCGTCCGCGTCGTTGCAGTCGAAGGGCCCGGCGCCGTCCGTCTCGCCGGCGTCGGTGCAGTCGCCGTCGCCGTTGGAGTCGCGGCCCGCGGGGCACCAGCCGTCCTCGTCCTCGTCCGCGCCGCCGTTGCAGAAGGGATCGGGCCCGTCCGCAAAGCCGTTGCAGTCGTTGTCGACGGTGTCGAAGCAGTCCTCGACCGCGTCGGGGTTGCGCGCGGCGTCATCATCGTCACAGTCGAAGGGCCCCTTGCCGCCGGTCTCCCCGGGATCCGCGCAGGAGCCGTTGCCGTCGAGGTCCTGCCCTGCCCGGCACCAGCCGTCCGCGTCCCCGTCGACGACGTCGTCCTGGGAGAAGATCGGCGGCAGCAGGTTCCCCTTGCGGGAGTACTCGGGCATGTCGAAGACCCGCACCTGCGACGTCAGCTTCTCCAGGATCGTCAGGTTGAGGGGGCCGGCGCCGCCATCGGGGGTGGGCCGGGCCAGGGGGCCGGTCGCGGTCAGCGGGTGGTTGCTGGTGGCCAGCGGGAACCCGGAGTCCGCGATCACCACCCAGTCCAGCCGGTGGGCCGCGCTGTCGCCCGCGGTGGCTCCCTGGAAGCCGACGTTCTCGCTCGCGGTGAACACCGCGGCGTCGACCCCGTCGAGGTCCTTGCCGGCCGGGTCGGGGATCAGGAAGCCGGCCGCGGTGGAGAACTCCGCGCCGCTGTCCTGCTGGACGGTCTTGGCGATCGCGGCCAGGTAGGCCGAGGTCTCCCGGGAGGCGCCACCCCGGTACGCGCCCCAGGCCACCATCGCCTGGCGGGCGTAGGGATCAGTCTCCGGCGTGGCCTCGTGGCCCACCGGGATGTGGCACTGCGAGCAGTTGCGCGGCTTGCGCTGGACCGTGTGGGAGACCACGGGGTTGAACGACAGCGCGGCGTTCTCGTTGGCCAGGGGCGAGGCGTTGACGAGGCCGCCGAGCTCTGGCTCCTGCGTCGTCAGGCCGCTGCCGATGGCGTTGCCGAAGCCGAGCCGGTCGCCGTAGGTCCGGTAGGAGCCGCCGAAGTTGGCGCCCGAGGGCCAGGAGCCCTCCCGGAAGTCGTCCTGACCGCCCGTGGTCAGGTGGCGGAAGAACACCTTGCCCGCGGGGGTGAAGTGCGAGACCCGTCCCCGGCTGTTGATGCCCAGGGAGATGTCCAGCGCCGTGGCGAAGGTCACGTCCTGCTGGATGATCTTACCAGGGGTGAGGGCTCCCGAGATGTTCGAGTAGTCCGTAAGTCCTCCCATCCCCGACGGGTCGTAGTCGGAGAGGGTGAGGTGGCAGCCGTAGCACATGTTGCCCCAGGTGGCGTGGCAGGCGTTGCACTCCAGGGTGTCCGCGTGGCTGAAGTTGTCACGGGTGGTCGCGGAGAAGGGGTCGCTCGGGTCGAGGAACTGGATGCCCCGGCCGTCCTGATCGTTCCCCTCGCCGTTCCAGCGGCCGTGCGCGTAGTCCGCCTGCTCGGTGTAGACCCGCTCCCAGGTGCGCGGGTCGCGGGCCCCGGCGGGGTCGTTCACGGCCGAGTCCTTGACCTGGTAGATGTAGTGCAGCCGCCCGGTGAGCTTGGACTTCAGGTAGTAGGCCGGCTGGCCGACGTCGCCCTGCTGGACCAGGTTGAGCACGGGCGAGCTGGCGATGTCGACGTAGCTGTCGATGGTCCCGTGGCAGGACTCGCAGCGGACCTCGGTGGCCTGCTCCATCCGGGACTTGATGGTCCCGTCGCCGTGCATCTCGTTGCCCGTGTGGCAGTCGACGCACTCCAGGCCGGCGAGCCAGTGCACGTCCGCGGGGGTGTCGTCGACCCCGTCGCCGTTGAGGTCCTCGAACTCGATGACCTGGTGATAGGCCAGCCCGTGGCGACGCTTCTGGGTGCCCACCGCGGCGATGGACTGGTCGTAGCGGCAGGTCGCGGACGCGTCGTTCTCCTGACAGCCGAACTGGCGCTGCAGATCGCTGTTGGGGTCGACCCGCAGCCCCTTGAACTGGAAGACGGTGTAGTTGGACTGGGAGTGGCAGTGTCCGCACTGGCTGGCGGGCATCTTGCGGGTCAGCCGGTGCTGGTAGGGGTGCGGCCGCTCGCCGGGGACGACCATGATGTCGGCGAAGGCGTCCCCGACGCCGGGGTCGGTGGCGTTGTAGGTCGGCACCGTCTTCGAGATGGAGGCGTCGGCGCTGCGGCTGCGCCCGTCGTCCTCGTACAGCACGTGGCACGCGGAGCAGCCGGCGCTGCGGAAGTCGCCATAGCGGCGGTTGGCGCCCTTGGTGCCGACGTGGCAGCCGGCGCAGGCCTTGTCGAGGGTGTCCTCCAGCATGGCGGCCTCGTCCCCGCTGTTCGGGTCGCGGCCCTCCTGGGTCGGGAAGGGCTGCAGCTCGGCGACGTCGCCCAGGGGGTCGTTGGGCGTGGTGAGCTTGGCCGCGTTGACGATGGGCTCGGTGCTGGCCGCCACGGTGGCGAGCCGGGCCGCCTCGGGATCGAGGGGCAGGCCCGCGACCTGGCGGGCGAGGCCCAGCGCGTGGCGGGCGCCGCCGAGCACGCCGGCCGACGTCCGCATGAGGCTCTTGTGCGAGTTCTCGAAGATCGTCGCGTGGCAGTCGGCGCGCCCGCAGACCGTCCCGGTGACCCGCATGTCCGCCGGGTTGGAGAAGCGCAGCCAGGCCAGCCCCTCATGGATGCTGGGAGTCGCCGGATCGTCGAAGCGGTCGCCCTCCAGGCCGACGTGGGTGAGGTAGTTGAAGTAGGTGCCGCTCACGGGGTCGTTGCTGTTCCAGGTGCTCGCCATGGCGGCCGGCATGGCCACGTGGGCGAGCTGGATGTTCAGCGACTCGGGATCGCCGCCGTGGCACTCGGTGCAGGTGAGCACCGGCACGTGCGCGATCTCGAGGCCCACGTGGCAGGTCTCGCACTTCTGGGGCGGCGGCGGCGGCACCGCGCAGCCGGACGCGAAGAGGTCGGGGACCTTGGCCTGGCAGCCGTTGGCCGCCGCGCAGAACCCGGGGCAGCTCGCGCTGACGCAGGGGTCGGCCTCGCACTGGCAGATCAGCTCGTCGGGCGGGCAGACCCAGCCCTGGCAGCGGCAGCCGACGAGGTACTCGCCCGCCGCGCAGTCGGCCTGGGTCTGGCAGCGCACGCACTGGGTCCCCTGTAGCTCGTAGGGCGGCTGGGCGGTGGTGTCGCAGGAGCGGGCCTGGCAGGTGCTCCAGACCCACTCGCCGTTCTCGAAGGTGCGGGTGCCGGTGGCGACGAGCGCCCCCTCGGCGAGCCCGCTGGCCTTGCAGTCGAGGCCCGTGCGGGTCAAGGGGAAGCAGTTGCAGCCGAACATCGGGTCGTGGAGCTGCCCGGGAGGGCAGGGGTCCGCGCCGGCGCAGCCTTCCCCGCAGGCGCCCCAGGTCGTCCCGCCCTGGCAGAGCCGCTCGCCGGCCACGTCGCTGTCCATGGCGATGACGCAACTGCTGCGGCAGTCGCCCCAGGAGCCGTCCGGGCCGCAGCGCTGGTAGCCCTCGTCGACCCCGCAGCGGCAGGCCTGCATCTCGCCGACCGGACAGGCGCAGTCACACTCGGTGGGCATGCACCACTGGCCGTCCTCGCGCTGCGTGCAGCGCCGGACGCCCTCGTTGCCGTTGTCGCAGGGCGTCGGGCAGCGCAGGGTGTCGCCTTCGAGGCAGGGCAGGCAGGGATCTGCGCCCTCGCCTTCCCCCTCGCCCTCGCCCTCGCCCTCGCCCTCGCCCTCGCCCTCGCCCTCGCCCTCGCCCTCGCCCTCCCCCTCCCCTTCGCCCTCGGCCGGGCTCGACTCGCCGCCGCAGCCGATGAGCGGCAAGCTGGTGGCCAGCAGTATCCATAGCGGGATGGTGACCAGACGCGCGCGGATGGGAGAGTGCATGTGCATGACCTCCTCGTGGTTGCATATGCGCCGCGGATTCGCTGCCTGGCGGCGCCGGCTATGGGTCTGCGAGTCTTGTATCATCGCGGGCGGATGAGGTCAACAGGCCAACTCGGGGCCCCGGGCCGGTGCGTCGCGCGTCCGCGCGGGCGGCGGCGGCGGCGGAATCCTAGTGCAGGTCCCAGGAGAGCCCGAGCAGCCCGCGCAGCTCCTCGTAGCCGACCTGGTAGCGGATGAAGCGGTCGTCGGCGAAGGTCTGCAGGGCGCTCCCCGAGCTGGCCTGCTCCCAGCGTCCGGTCAGCAGCAGGCTCACCGCCGCGGTGAGCTGCAGCCGCAAGGAGGCCTCCACGGCCAGCTCGTGGAGCCGGTCCTCCCGGGGGAGGCCCCGCAGGTCGAGGGTGGCCTGGGTCGTGATCCAGGGGCCGAGGCGGTGGGAGGCGTGCACCAGCAGGTTGGGAGCCAGGGTCCCGGCCGTGCCGTCGATCACTGGCAGGGGCTGGTCCGCCGGGGCCGCGGTGAGGGCCAGCCGGCTCGTGGCCCAGAGGCTGACGTCACCCCCGCCGTCGTCGCCGCCGCTGCTCCCGCTGCTGTCGCTGCCCACGGAGCCACCGTCGCCGTCGTCGCTGCCGTAGTCCTCGTCGTCCGGGGGGCTCACGGGGCAGCGGCTGCCCCGGCAGGGCGCGGCGTAGCCCTGCCCGCCGAGGCCGGCGAAGACCAGCAGCTCCGACTGCTTCCGCCGATCGGCGTTGTAGGTGCGGTGCAGCAGGGTGGCCCCGCCGAAGAGGCCGCCGCCCAGCAGGGGGCCCACCGCGGGCCCGCCCTGCACCCGGAACGAGCCGTGGAAGCCCGGGCCGATCCCCAGGTCGGACCGCCCGAGGAAGGTGCTCCCCAGCAGGTCCAGGTCGAAGGCGAGGCTGCTCGGGTTGCCGATCCCGGGGGTGTCGGGGGCCCAGCGGCTCGCGGCCTGGTCGTAGCCCAGCCCGAGCCTCCCGCCGAGGTACCAGCGGCTCTGCTTCGCGGTGTTCGCCGGGTCCGCGGGATCGTCCGCACGGAACCGGAACAGGTCCGCGCCTACGCCCGTGTGCACGCCCAGCCGGTTGGTGTCCGGGGTCTGCCGGAAGGAGCCGTCCAGGTCGAGGGCCGCGTCCAGGTCGAGCACCTCGGGCAGGCTGGGCAGCCGGGCGGTGTCGCTGATCAGCGCGGCGTGGGCCACGGTCGGGGTGAGGCCGAGTCCCAGGACGCACAGTCCCAGGCGTCGGCCGAGTGCGTGGCGCAGCGCAGGGCGGCAGGTGTGCATGGTCGCCTCCCGTCAGCCGGTCCCCCGGGGTTGGACGACGGCGGGGGCGAGATTATTCGTCGGCCTCCGCGCAAGCGGGCGCGGTGGTGATCGCCACCAGCCGGGAGTACCCCTGGGCTGCGAGGAAGGCGAGCGCCAGGGCCGCCTGGCAGGCGTCGCCGATGCAGATCACCTCACCATCCCGTTCGGGCAGCAAGGCGGCCTGGCGCTCGGGGAGCGCGGCCAGGGGCACCGGGAGGGTGCCCGGGAGGGGGACGGCCTCGAGCTGGGCGGGCTCCCGCAAGTCCAGCACCCGGGGCGGGTCCGGCTCTCGGAGCCGTCGGTGGAGGTATGCGACGGAGCGCTGGCAACCGTCTCGGGCCGCCTGGCGAAGCAACGCGGCGAGCCGGGCCGTGGTCTCCGGGGGAGCGGGCCCGGGCGACGGTTGTGGCGGGTCGAAGAAGCGGGTGGGCGCGTGGCCGAAGCGGCGATCCTTGACCACGAGGACGGTGAGAGGCTTGCGCAGCTCCTGATGAAACAGCAGGTCGTGGCCGAGACAGAGGCCGATCTCGACCACCAGCTCCGCGGAGCTGCGGTTGATCGCCAGCGCCTGGCCCAGGGGATCGCAGCCGACGCTCGCGCCGCCGGTGGGCAGGATCTCCTGCTCCCGGACGCCGCCGAGGGTGCAGCGGTACGAGGCGATCTGCAGCCCGGCCTCGGCGAGGTGGTCCGAAAGCCGGCGGGCGAAGGGCTCCAGCCCGTAGCAGTAGGCGAGCGCGACGTGGACCAGACCGCGCTGGCGGCAGAACTCGGTGAGCTCCTCCACCCGGCCGAGCTGCCCGGCCCGGCCGCCGGTGACCAGCCCGTCGGCCACCTGGTAGACGTGCGCCGGCTCCGGCGCGTGATAGCGCGCCACCAGCTCGTCGTGTAGGCCCGTGCAGTCCTGCCCGGCACGCTTGCAGGCTTTGCTGCTGCAGGCCAGGCAATGCAGGTCGAGGTCCGGGCTCGGGGGTGCGGTCATGGAGACCTCTCGCTGCGGGCGGGTTCGCCCGGTGCGGGCTTGCGTAGCCGGGCGCGCCAGTAGACCCGCTCGCCCTGGACGAAGGCCTGGTGGACGACCCCGCCCCGGATCCCCGTCTGGTCCCGCAGCACGCCCTGCAGCAGGCGGGGGAAGCGCGCCAGGACCTCCTCCTTGCGGGGGCTGGTCTCCTCCAGGGCGCGCCGGACCCCGGCGGTGAGGTCCTCCTCCTCGACCAGGACCAGCCCGGCCGGGGGGTGCCGGAAAAGCTGCACGAGCGCGGCGGCCTGGGGCGTGTCCCGCACGTCGCCGAAGCAGAGCTCGCCGCCGGGGCGCAGGACCCGGGCCACCTCCTCGAGGAAGCGCGTGACCGAGCCGTAGCAGTGGGAGGACTCGACGTTGACGACGACGTCGAAGCTCGCCGCCGGGAAGGGCAGCCTCTCCGCATCGCCCGACACGAACTGGAGGTTGCGCTGGGCCGCGTGTCGGCGCCGGGCGAAGCGGATCGCGCTCGGCGCGGCGTCCAGCCCGACGAGGCGCGCGGGCGCGCCGACCCGGGCGAGCCAGGCTGCGCCGCCGCCCCGGCCGCAGCCCACCTCGAGCACCTCCCGGCCGGCGAGCGCGGCCGGCGGGGTGATCCGGTGGTAGAGCTGGAGGAAGACCCGCGCGGGCTCCTCCGCGGGGAGCAGGTCCAGCGTCCGCCCGTCCCCCTCGGGCGCGAGGTAGCCGAAGTTCAGGAAGGGCAGGTCCTCTCCCCGGTACCAGCGGGACATGGCCTCGTACGAGAGCCGGGTGATCGCCCGCCGCACCCTCGGGGAGCTGCGGAGCAGCCCCTTGATCACCTGGAACAGCATCGGCCCCCCTCGCCGGCCCGGCCGCAGCCCCCGGCGCCGTCTGGCGTGGGTCTCAGTGGATCTCCGTGAACCGGACCGTCACCTGCCGCAGCTCCTGGCCGCCGAGGGGGAAGGTGCCCCCCTCCTGCCGCCCGGTCGCGCGGCCCGCGAAGGTGTACGGGGTTGCGACGAAAGTACCTGCCTGGGCCGGGGGGACCGCGAAGTGCAAGGTCGCGTCCTCCCCCGCGAGCTGCTGGCCGACGAGGTACAGCACCAGGGCGTGCTCCGCGGTGTGGAAGCCGTTCTTCCACTCGTTGCACTTGGCGGTGTCCGCGTCGGTCCAGCCCCAGACCCAGGAGCCGTCGCGGCGGATGCTGGAGACGACCTCCCGGGCCGGGCGGGTGCGGTCGACGTAGTCGCTCAGCCAGTGGCCCGTGGTCGCGGCGAGGCGCGCGGTCTGCCCGGGGAGGAGCAGGGCCAGCGCCCCCGCGAGCTGGTCGGCCTCGGCGTAGGCCCACCAGTCGGAGCCGTACTCGACCTCCGTCGCGCTCCGCGGACGCTTGGCCCAGCGGCCGTGGGCCGCGTCGTAGGCCCGGTCGAGCGCGGGCGGCAGGTGCTCCTGGAGGAAGGCGTGATACGGGTGACCGGGCAGCCGGCGGTCGACGGAGAGCAGCATCCAGTAGCTCTTGAGGGTGTGGCCGAAATCGACGTGGCGGGCGCCGTACTGCCCTTGCTTGCTGGACACCCCCCAGAAGATGCCCGCGGACCAGAAGCGCTCCTGGATCGTCCTCGACAATACATCGAGATCGTTCAGGAACTGGGCGCGACGGGCCGCGTCCGTGAGCACCGGCTGGGCGAGGAGTAAGAAGGCGTTGATCGGGTCGAGCTGCGCGACGAGCTCCCAGCCTCCGTCGCCTTCCTGGTCGACCTCCGCGGTCATGTCCGCGGTGCGCGCGTCCCGGATCCGTCGGTTCGCCGCGTCCCAGTAGCCCGCGGGATCGAAGAGTAGGTCCCGGCCCGCGAGCAGCTCCGCCTCCGCGACGGGATCCCGGGTCACGAAGTGGTAGGCCGCGAACCCCAGCAGGACGTAGGACAGGTCCTGGGCGGTGCGGTCGAGGCCGCCGCTGGGGGTCCCGCGACCGTCGAGCAGGGCGTGGTAGCCGCCCCGCTCTCCGTCCTTGGCGTGGGCCAGCAGCCAGTCGATCCCGGCGCGGGCGTGCCCGAGCAGGGCCGCGTCCCCCGTGAGCAGGTACGCGGCGCAGTAGTGGAAGATCTGGCGGCCGAGCATGCGCGGCCGCACCTCGGCCGGGCCCTGCACCGTGCCGTCCATCCCGCGATAGGTCGGATAGTTGCCCGGCGGCTCGCCCAGGGCCGCGGGCTGGGTCCAGTAGGGCAGCAGGTCGTCGTGCAGGTGGGCGAGCCAGGTCGCGCCTTGCAGGGCCGCGGGGAGGGGGCCGGCCGGGGGAGTGATGGGACGATAGTCCCAGGTGACCCCGAGCTCCTCCGGGCCGCCGTCGGTCCCGGCGTCCACGACGGGGCCGAGGTCCGCGGCTCCGCCCTGATCGGGGTCGAGCCCGCTGTCCGGGGGGCCGCCCAGGTCCCCGAGATCGGCCGCGGCCGGGTCGTCGCTCGCCCCGCACCCGCCGTCGACCGCGGGGAGCAGGAGGAGCGCGAGCACCCCGGCTCGAGTCCAGTCGTTGGCGCGGGCGCGCCGTCGGGTCGTGCTCATGATCGTCTGGCCTCCAGGACGACGGCCGGCGAGCTCGCCGCGCCCTCGACGCTCACTTGCGTCCCAGCCGCTGCTGCAGGTCCGCGAAGGGGTTGTAGCCGAATCCGGGCTGGCCCTGGTCCGGCCGGGCCGGGCCTCGCGGGCCCCGGCCGTCGCCCGGCCGGTCGCGACCTTGCCGGCCATCGCCTTGCCGGTCGCGACCTTGCCGGCCATCGCCCGGCCGGTCGCGGGGCGCGGTCTCCGGCCCCGCGTCCGCCCCCGCCGGCGCGCGGCCTCTCCGCCCGCCGTCCTGGCGGGCCGTCAAGGACAGCCGCCGGCGCACCCGGTCCACCTCCAGCACCCGGACCTGCAGGCGGTCCCCGGTCTTGACCACCTCCCGGGGGTCGCGGACGAAGCGGTCCGCGAGCTCCGAGACGTGGACCAGGCCGTCCTGGTGCACGCCGACGTCGACGAACGCGCCGAAGGCCGTGACGTTGGTCACGATCCCCTCGAGCTCCATGCCGGGCTGCACGTCCTCGAGGGTCTGCACGTCCTCGCGGAACCGGGGCGGGGTGAACTGGTCCCGGGGGTCCCGGCCCGGCTTGGCGAGCTCCGCGAGGATGTCCCGCAAGGTCGGCAGCCCGACCTCTCCGTCGACGTACCGGCCCAGCTCGATCCGGCGGGCGAGCTCCTCGTCGCCGACCAGCGCCCGGGTGTCCACGCCGAGGTCCCGGGCCATGCGCTCCACCAGGCCGTAGCGCTCGGGGTGGACCGCGGACGCGTCGAGGGGGTGCTCGCCGTGGCGGACCCGCAGGAAGCCCGCGGCCTGCTCGAAGGTCCGGGGGCCGAGCCCCGTGACCTGGCGGAGGGCGGCCCGGCTGCGGAAGGGGCCGTGCTCCTCCCGGTGGCGGACGATCTTCTTGGCCAGGGCCGGCCCGATGCCCGCGACGTGGCCGAGCAGGGGGGCGGACGCGGTGTTGACCTCGACGCCGACCCGGTTGACGCAGCTCTCCACGACCTCGGCCAGCTTGCGCCCGAGCAGGGGCTGGTGGACGTCGTGCTGGTACTGGCCGACGCCGATGGCCTGGGGGTCGATCTTCACCAGCTCGGCCAGGGGATCCTGCAGCCGGCGGCCGATGGAGATCGCCCCCCGGATCGTCAGGTCGAGGTCGGGGTGCTCCTCCCGGGCGAGGTCCGACGCGCTGTAGACGCTGGCGCCGGCCTCGTTGACCGCGACCACCAGGGTCTCCCGGAGGCCGGCCTCGGTGAGGGTCCGCCGCAGGAAGGACTCCGTCTCCCGGCCGCCCGTGCCGTTGCCCACCGCGATCGCGAAGGGCCGGTGCTCCTGGACCAGGGCCAGCACGTCGCGGCGCGCGCGTTCGGTGGCGCCCCCGCCCTGCCCCGGGAAGATCGTCACCGTGGCGAGGAAGCGGCCGGTCGCGTCGAGGGCCGCGCACTTGCAGCCCGTGCGGATCCCCGGGTCGACGCCGAGCACCGGGCGCTCGCCGAGGGGCGCGGCCAGCAGCAGGTGGCGCAGGTTGTCGGCGAAGACCTCCACCGCGTCCCGGTCGGCCTGCTCCTTGAGCGCGAGCCGCACGTCGGTCTCGACGCTGGGCAGCAGGAGCCGCTTCAGCCCGTCGTCGAGGGCCGTCTCGAGCTCCCCCGCGAAGGGCGAGCGGGAGTCGAGCCCGAGCTGCTCCTGGAGCGCGGGCCGCAAGGGGGCGAGGTCCAGCTCCAGCCGGGAGCGCAGCACGCCCTCGGCCTCGCCGCGCTGGATCGCCAGGAAGCGGTGGGAGGGGATCGTGGCCACCCCCTCCTGGAAGTCGTAGTAGGTCTCGAACTTGGTCGGCTCGTTCTGCTTGTCGGGGACGACCTCGGCCCGCAGGAGGCCCTGGCGCAGGTAGCGCTCCCGCACCAGCCGGCGCACCCCCGCGTGCTCCGCGCAGGCCTCGGCCGCGATGTCCCGGGCCCCCGCGAGGGCCGCGTCCGGGTCGCCCACGCCCCGCGCCGGGTCCACGAAGGCCGCGGCCTCCTGCCGGGGATCCCCCGCCCGGGGCTGCGCCAGGATCCGGTCGGCCAGGGGCTGCAGCCCGCGCTCCCGGGCGATGGTCGCCCGGGTCCGCCGCTTGGGCTTGAACGGCAGGTACAGGTCCTCCAGCTCCGTCTTGGTGGTGCAGGCCCGGATCCGGCCCTGCAGCTCGTCCGTGAGCTTGCCCTGCTCCGCGAGGCTCGCGAGGATCGTCGTGCGCCGCTTGTGCAGCTCCTCCTGGTAGGCCCGCCGCTCCTCCACCGCCCGGATCTGCACCTCGTCGAGCCCGCCCGTGAGCTCCTTGCGGTAGCGGGCGATGAAGGGCACCGTGGCGCCCTCGCCCAGCAGCTTCGCGACCGCGGCCACCCCGGCCGGGGGCAACCCCAGCTCCGCGGCGACGAGGGGGACGGGGTCGAAGGGCACGGGCGCGAGGACCACGGGATCGCTCATGGAGTCTCCTCGGATCGGGCCGGGCGCACGCCGGCTCCCGGCGGCAGGTGTAGCCCATGTGCGGGCGCGGGACAAGCGGGGCCGCGGCGAGGTGGCGTCGTGACGGTTGCCGCGTCCGGGCGCGAGGGCTACTGTCCCCGCCAGGGGCTCTGCCGCTGGACAGGGTCCGGAGGTCGCCGAGGTGAGCACGGATTCCCGACGAGCCAGCGCCGGCCGACCGGACGAGGAGGCCGGGGACGAACCCCGGGCCGCGACCGCCTCACCGCCCACGGTCGTCGAGCTCTTCCAGCGCCAGGTCGACCGGACGCCGGCGGCCCTCGCGGTCGTGTCCGCGGCCGGGAGCCTGACCTATGCCGAGCTCGACCGGCAGGCCAACCGCCTCGCGCACCTGATCCGGGAGCTGCACGGGGACGCCCGGGAGCAGGTCGTCGCCCTGCTGCTCCCACCCTCGCCCGCCCTGCTGGTGGCCCTCTGGGGGGTGCTCGGCGCGGGGCAGGCGTTCCTGGTGCTCGACCCCGAGCTGCCCGAGGAGCGCCTGCGCCGCCTGCTGGACGACTCCGGCGCCCGCTTGCTGATCTCGGTCCGCGACAGCGTCCGGCGGTGCAATCGCCTGCAGTGGGAGTGCCCGGGCCTGAAATGGACCCTTTGTCTCGATAGCCATGACGTTGGTCATGAACCCGAAGAGTCGGCCAACCCCTTCGGCGACAAGCAGCTCTGGGACCTCGTCGGCCAGACCGCGGCCGATCCCATCGCCCGGGGCGGCTGGCGCAGCAGCTTCACCGGGGAGCCCTTGTCGCCCGCGGAGCTGGCCGAGGCCTGCGACGACGTGCTGCAGAAGCTGCGCCCCTGGCTCCAGCCCACGACCCGGGTGCTCGAGATCGGCTGCTCCTCGGGGCTGACCATGCTCCACCTGGCCGCCCACGTCGGGTTCTACTACGGGACCGACCTGTCCGACGTCATCCTCGAGAAGACCCGGCAGCAGGTCGCGCAGGCGGGCCGGACGAACATCCGCCTGGCAGCCCTGCCCGCGGACCGGATCGCGGCCCTCGACGAGCGCGACTTCGACGTGGTGATCCTCAACAGCGTGGTGCAGGCCTTCCCGGGTCACAACTACCTCCGCACGGTGCTGGAGCAGGCCGCCGGGCTGCTGGGGCCGCGGGGCGTGATCTTCCTCGGCGACGTCATGAGCCAGGAGCGCAAGCCGGCCCTGGCCGAGGCCCTCGCACGCCACCGGCGGGAGCACCCCGGGGCGCCGCCGACGACCGACCTGAGCCAGGAGCTGTTCCTCAGCCCGGCCTTCCTCGAGGACCTCGTCGGTGAGCTGCCCGGGCTGACCCGCGTCACGGTCTCGCCGAAGCTCGGCGCCCTGTCCAACGAGCTGACCGAGTACCGCTTCGACGCCTTGCTCGAGTTCGACGCCGCGGCGCCCCGGCTCCCGGCGCGGCCGCGGCACAAGCACCAGCTCGACCGGCGCACCCTGAGCCGCTACCCCGAGACCCGTGGGGCCGGGCTGCCCGGCCCCGGGGATCTGGCCTACGTCATCTACACCTCGGGGTCCACGGGTCGGCCCAAGGGCGTGCTGGTGGAGCACGGCTCCCTCGCCAATCTCGCCCGCTGGTACGTCGACTTCAACGGGGTCGGGCCGGGCACGCGGATCGCCCGCTACGCCAGCTCCAGCTTCGACGCGTCCATCATGGAGACCCTGCCGCCCCTCACCGCGGGCGCGACCCTCTACCTGCCGGCGCCCGAGGAGCGGCTCGACCTGCACGCGCTCGACGCGTTCTTGACGCGTCACGGGATCGAGCTGCTGTTCTTGCCGACGCGGCTGGCCGAGGTCTTCCTGGAGCAGGGCCGGGGCTCGTCCCTGCGCCTCCTGCACACGGGCGGCGAGCCCCTCACCCGCTGCGTGCCGCGGGGGTACCCGGTGGTCAACCACTACGGCCCGGCCGAGTGCACCGTGGTGGCGACGGTCTTCACCGTCGAGCGGCCCCTGCCCGAGATCCCCATCGGCCGACCGCTGCCGGGCCTGCGCGCCCTGCTCTGGGACGAAGCGGGCCAGCCCGTGCCCGCGGGCGAGGTCGGCGAGCTGGTCCTCGCCGGCCCGCAGGTCGCCCGGGGCTACCTCCACCGGCCCGAGCTCACCGCGGCCAGCTTCCTGCCCGACCCGGACACTCCCGGGGGCCGGCTGTACCGCACCGGCGACCTGGCGCGGCGGCTCCCCGACGGGAACCTGGTCTTCCATGGGCGACGGGACGCGCAGGTGAAGATCCGCGGGGCCCGGGTCGAGCTCGGCGAGATCGAGGCGACCCTCGGGGAGCACCCCGGGGTCCGGGCGGCCGCGGTGACCTGCGCCCGGGAGGGCGCGGGGGAGCCGGTGCTCGTCGCCCACCTCGTGCTGGCCGGGGAGGCGGACCGGGAGCTGGATCCCGCCGGGTTGCGGGACCACTGCCGCGGCCGCCTGCCCGCGTACATGGTGCCGACGGAGTTCCGGTGCTGGCCGGCCCTGCCTCTGACCCCCCAGGGCAAGCTGGATCGCCGGGCCCTCCAGGCGGCCGCCATCGCCGCGCCGGACCCCGGTCCGCCGCCCGGGGCCACGCCGATCGAGCAGGCGCTGCACGGGATCTGGCGGCAGGTGCTCGGGGTGTCGCCCCGCGGGCTCGCGGACGACTTCTTCGGCCTCGGCGGGAGCTCCCTGACGGTGCTCGCGGCCGTGGCCGAGATCGGCCGGCGGTTCCAGGTGGAGCTCCGGGCCGCGGACCTGTTCCGGGCCCGGACCCTGACCCAGCAGGCGGCCCTGGTCGCCGCGGCCCGCAGCCGGCAGTGCGCCCCGATCCCCCCGGCGCCGTCCCGCCCCGCCTACCCGGCCGCGCCGGCCCAGCGGCGGATCTACTTGATCCAGCAGCAGGATCTCGACGGCACGGCCTACAACATGCCCTTCGCCTTCGCGGTCCACGGCCCCCTCGAGCCCTCGCGGCTGGCGCGGGCGCTGGACGCGCTGGTGGCCCGGCACGAGATCCTGCGGACCGATTTCGCGGTGGCCGAGGGCGTGGTCGTGCAGCGGATCCACGAGCGGGTCGACCTGCCGCTGGTCCTGGCCACCCCCGCGCCGGCACCCCTGGACCTCGTGGCGGTGCTGGACCGCTTCGTCCGTCCCTTCCGCCTGGACCAGGCGCCCCTGCTGCGGGTCCAGGTGGTGCCCACGGGGCCGCAGGACTGGCTCTTGCTGCTGGACGCGCACCACGTCCTGCTGGACGGCAGCTCGGTGGAGCTCTTGCTCCGGGAGCTGTCGCTGCTGTACCGCGGCGGCGCGCCGCCGCCCCCGCCGCGGGTCCGGTTTCGCGACTACAGCGAGTGGCAGCGTGGGCCCGAGGCCCAGGCCGCGCCGGCCGCGCCGGCCGAGTACTGGCTGGGGCTGCTGGCCACCCCCCCGCCACCTCTGTCCCTGCCCCTGGACCGGCCGCGGCCGGCCACCCCCGGCTCGGCCGGCGCGACCTGGCGCTTCACCCTCGACGCAGCCACCACCGCGGCCGCGCGGGAGACCTGCCGGCGGCACGACCTGTCACTGCACATGCTGCTGGTCGCGGCCTACCACCTCCTGCTCGCCCGCTGGGGCGGATCGGAGGACGTCCTGACGGGCGTGCCGGTCTACGGGCGGGGTCACGCCGACCTCGCGGACGTCCTGGGGATGTTCGTCGACACCGCGGTCCTGCGGACGGAGCCGCGGGCCACGCGCACCGTGGCCGACTACCTCG
>JAVEVO010000274.1:0-5481 GCA_034005005.1 Myxococcota bacterium | reverse complement strand
CTGGTGGGACGCCCGCTACGCCCGAGGCGGCACCAGCGGCGCCGGCAGCGCCGGCCCCGAGGCCGCGTGGAAGGTCGAGCAGATCCTGCGGGCCTGCGAGGGACGCAAGATCCGGACGATCCTCGACCTCGGCTGCGGAGACGGGGCGGTCGGCCGGGCAGTGATGGCCGGGCTCCCCGGGGCAAGCTACCTCGGGATCGATCAGGCCCCATCCGCTGTTGCTCTCTGCCGGGCCGCGGCTCCGGACCGAGCCGAGTACCGGGAGGGCGACCTCTGCGCGCCGGGGCTCCCCCGGGTAGACCTCGTGCTCAGCCTCGACGTGCTGTTCCACCTGCAGGGCCAGGGCCGGCACGATGCCGCGGTGGCAGCCATCTGCGGTGCGTTCCGTTCGCTGGCCGTCATCGCCGCCTGGAACGAGCGGATCGTCGAGCGCTACGGCGACCGCTTCGCTGCGCACACGGCCTACCGGCCCCTCGTGCTGCCGGCCGGCGTGCGCGGCAGCTCGACCGACCTGCCGATGCTGCCCGAGAAGACGCTGCACGTGCTGATCCGGGCCCGGAGCTGAGATGAGCGCCATCGACCCCGAGACCATCGACGTCACCCAGCCCCCACCGATCAACCCGACCACGAGCGGGCTGCGTGCCGTCGTTGCTGCCATCAAGGCGCTGTTCGTGACGGCCAAGGACGAGGTGGAGGGGCTCGACTCCCGGGTGACCGCGCTCGAGGAAAGCGGCGGCGGCGAGGCGCCGCACCAGGACTTCGACCTGGGCGAGCTGGCGAACTCCGAGTCCACGATCCTCGAGCACGACCCCGTGCCGCTGACCGGCGAGGGCGCGCTCGCGTTCCACGTCCAGGCCCAGGCCACCTTCCACGGCCCCAGCGTGACCATGGAGCACCCGAACCCGGAGTACGACCAGGACGGCTGGGACATCCCCAACGTCAGCTGGTTCGAGCCGGGCATCACCTGGACCAACGACGGCGTGGTCGGCGACTACACCACCGGCCACTTCTCCAAGGCACTCACCGAGCCCATCCGCCGTGGCTGCTACTTCCGAGTGGCGGGCAGCGAGGTCGAGGCCGGCATCTGCGTCTGGAGCGGCGACGGCACGGGCTTCCAGAGCGTGACGGTCTCGAACGACGTCCCGACCGGCACGCTCGACCTGATGGTCGGCCTCGGCCAGAGCTACTACAGCGGGCTCTACCTGAGGAGCGTCTACTACAACAGCGCCTACATCTACCCGAACATGAACGACCACCTGGCGCCGGTGAAGCCGGCGCTGGCCTTCGACGTGGCCGCGGCGAACCTCGGCGCCTGGACCTACCCGCCGCGGGGCTACGCCTACTACCAGCAGTGGGGCGTGGGCTGGGCGCAGTGCTTCTGGTCGAAGAACGGCGGGCAGACCTGGTGGGGCTGGGACCAGGTGGCCGAGGACTGGGTCGAGGGCGTCGATCCGGAGAGCGAGCAGGACCGCCTGGACCACGGCTTCCGCTTCCCCTCAGGCTACTACGAGGTGATGGAGCGAATCGTCGACAACAGCTGGCAAGACATGCCGCTCGAGGAGTGGCAGGCCTGGGTGGCCGATGCGGACACGGTCATGGCCTACTGCTGGCTGCAGACCACCTACTACAGCGACGGCGTGACCTTCTACGGGATCTACCTGAGCTACACCGAGGCCGACTACGAGGCAGAGCTGTCGGTCGGCGCGAAGACGAGCTACGGCTACGGCGGCGGCCCGCAGCTGAAGACCAGGCGGCTGAGCGAGACCCGGCTCGAGGTGACCAACTCCTCCGGGGACGACCTCGTCGACCTGCGGGTGCGGGTGTTCGGCGGTCAGCCCGGGCAGGAGGGGGAGGTCGAGTGATCCCCCCACCGCAGCAGACCGCGGGAGGATGCAGATGAAGCGCACCGTGACGACCTGCGTGGACGTGCCACGGGGAGGCAGCGCGGCGGCCAGTCGTGGCCCGCTGCGCATCGAGCTGACCTTCGCCGTGCTGGAGACGCCTCCCGTGGAGCAGCCTCCCGCGGTGGGTGCCGCGCCTGCAGCAGGAGAGCCGGCCGTCCCCGCGGCCGGCAAGCAGAAGGACCCCGGGGAGGAGCGGGGGGCGCCGCGCACCGACCTGCGCCCGTCGCGGCGTCGGACTCTGCAGGAGGCCAGCGCACCACCGCCCCGCGTGTGCACGCGTCAGGCCAGCGAGGTGGCCACCCGGATCGCTGCAGCCCTGGGTGCGGAGGCGGCCAGCGGGGAGCGTGACCCGGAGGCTCTCCTGGCCTTCGCCGACCGCCTCGCGTCCGGCTACCTCGCCGCGATGCAGACCGTCTCGGCCGGTGGACCCAGCCCACCCCTGCTGCGGGTGCGCGTCGGCGAGGCCGGCGGCCGCACCTTCGTCGACCTGGAGCCCTGACCGGGCGTCCACCCCAAGCCAGAAGGAGCCACCCATGCGCAGGTTCGGCCTCGCGGTGGGATGCACCGCGTACACCCTGATCGCCCTGGCGATCATGCTCATCTCCGCGCTCGCCTTAGCCGCGGGCACGCCGCCGGAGCCCCCCGTGGACCCAACGCTGGACTGGATCGTCAAGGTGGCGCTGGCGCTGCTGGCCATCGCCGAACCGATCCAGCTCTGGCTGGGCAAGGCCCTGCTCGGGACGCTGAAGGCCCACGCCGAGCACCTGGCGCGGCACGACGTCCAGCTCGCCGAGCTCGCCGAGTCGAAGGTCTACCGCGGCCAGTGCGAGGACCGCTGCGAGCAGCGCCAGCGGGACTGCCCGGCGCGGCAGGCCGCCATGGCCCGGGCCGCAGCCCCAAGCTTCGCGGCCGCGCCTCCGGCGCCGAGCGCATCCGACCCCGCGTCCGCCAAGCGCTGATCCGCCGCACATCCGCACCAGCAGCTCTTCCGTACGGCCGAAGGCTGCCGCGGGCACCGTGGAGGTGTGCCGTGTCCCGTTCCGCCCGCGCGGCCTCGGCCGCGCTCTTCGCCACCCTCATTCTCGGAGACTGCCATGAACTCGTTCCCTTCTCGGATGCCCGACCGGCTGCGTGGCTGGCCCTGGCTGGCCCTGGCGCTCCTGGCGCTGCTGGGGGTGCTGAACCTGGCCCCGGGGCAGGCGGGAGTCCTGCTCTGGTCGCTGAGCAAGCTGACGCTGGCGGCCTGGCTGGGGTACTGGATCGACCGCTCGCTGTTCCGGAACTCCCGGCCGCACCAGGTGCTGGACGCGGCGATGGCTCCGGGCGCGACGCTGCCGCAGGTGCTGATCGCCGCGGCGGTGATGCTCCGGCGAGCGCTGCTCGTCCTGGCGTCGATCCTCGGGCTCGGCCTCGGCGTCTGATCCCGGCCGCGGCGGCCCGGTACCACCGCGACCTGGTCCGGGAGGCCGAGGCCCACTGGGGGCTCGGCGCACCGGTGTCCCGCTTCGCCGCGCAGCTCCAGGCCGAGAGCAGCTGGCGCCCGACCGCCTCCAGCGGCGTCGCCGACGGCCTCGCCCAATTCATCCCCGGCACCGCGGCCTGGATCTCCCGGGCCTACCCCGAGCTCGGGCCGCCAGCCCCCTTCAGCCCCCGCTGGGCGCTGCGGGCGCTGGTGATCTACGACCGCCACCTCTTCCAGGCGATCACGGACACAGCGACCGACTGCGACCGGTGGGCGATGGTGCTCGTCGCCTACAACGGCGGGCCCGGCTGGCTCGTGCGGGACCGCCGGCTGGCAGCCTCCAGGGGAGCCGACCCTGCGCGCTGGTGGGGCAGCACAGAGCTGCACTCCTGGCGGGCGAAGTGGGCCTTCACCGCCAACCGGGCCTACCCGAAGCGCATCCTGCTCCAGCTCGAGCCGGCCTACCGCGAGGCGGGCTGGGGCGGGCAGGCCGTGTGCGACGGCAGCCTCTTCCCGCAGGTGCTCATCCTCGGGGACAGCCATGCCGCTGGCGAGATCGGGCAGACGCTGCAGCGGGTGCTGCTGGCCGCAGGGCTGCGCACGGCTCGGCAGGCCAGCGTCGGCAGCGGCATCGGTCGGTGGGTCGAAGAAGTGCTGGTGGCCAGCCCCGACACCTTCCCAGTCGTCCTGCTCGGCACCAACGACTTCGCCAGGCCACCTGACGAGATCATCGCCAGCGCTGTCGAGTTGATGCAGCGCTTCGCTCGGCCCGGGGTCTGGCTCGGCCCGCCCCCGATGCCCCGCGCGGACGTGGCCGCTCAGCTCCCGAAGCTCAATCAGGCGCTCCAGGAGGCGGCCGGTCAGACGGGCTGGACGTTCGTGCCGCTGGCTGGCCCGGAGCGACCTGGGGCGGACGGGCTGCACTTCTCCGGCACTGCGGCCCGAGCCATCGGCGAGCGGGCCGCCCGAGCGGTGCTGCCCGCGGTGGGAGGGGAGAGATGATCGCAGACGTCATCGCCGGCTACTGCACCGCCAGGTCGGGCACCATCGTCGCGGTCGCCCTCGCCTGTCTGCTCGGCTGCGGCTTGGTGTTTCAGCGCTGCCAGCTCGCCGACGAGCGCTCACGCCGATCAACGTGCGAGCAGCACGCCGAGCAGCTCGAGCAGCAAGCCGGCGCGGCTCAGGCGCAGCTCGCCTCCTACCATGCGACGGTGGACGAGCAGAACCGCCAGGTCGAGCTGCTGCGCGCCGAGACCGAGAAGCAGCAGGCGAGGGTGGAGGCTGCGGAGCGACGCATCGGCGAAACCCGGGTCGAGTACCGCGAGCGGGTCCGGCGGGTCCTGATGGCGCCGGTGCCCACAGCCTGCGAGGCCGCGGTCCGCTGGGGCGCGCAGCAGGCGCGGGAGGCGGCGAAGGCGTGGAGGACCGGGCAATGAGGCGGGGTGCAATGCTGCTCGTGGTGCTGATCAGCGGCTGCTGCCCGAAGCCTGCGCCGGAGATCCGCTACGTGCCCCAGCGGGTCGAAGTCCCTGTCGCGGCCCCGCTCCCGCAGCCCCCCGTCTTCGAGCGCCAGCCGCTCCCCGCCGAGTCGATCCCCGACGACGCTCCGCCCGGGGAAGTCATCCGCCTGCTCGTCGCCACGATCCTGCAGCTGCAGGGCGAGGTGAAGATCCGGGACGAGGCGCTGGAGGCGTACCGCCGGCGGCTGCAGACTGCGCCGCCAGTCAAACCACCGGCCCCGATCCCCTGCCGGTAAGCCACCTGTTGAGGCTACCGGAACTGCTTCATCGGGCAGTCGGGGCTGCGCTTGCCTGGGCATCGCCGGTCGTGAAGGCACTCTCTGCCAGATAGCTTCGGGGGCTCGTTCTCCTTTCCCCTGGTCTCAAGTTTCCAGTACGTAAGCAGGATCTCAACTAATTCACCAGCAATCTTACACTCTACTGTCTTCCGCTCGTTGTGGTCGAACAAAGCTCTTCCCTCTTCTGCTTGATTGTCCACAAATATGCTTCAGCATCTTCTAATACCTTCCAAAATAGCTGTACTATTCCTCTTTCGTCGCTCCATTTGCCTAAGAACTCCCCCTGCCGGTGTCAACCCCCCGGGCAATCGAGTCGA
>JAVEVO010000003.1:0-102305 GCA_034005005.1 Myxococcota bacterium | reverse complement strand
CCGCCGCCTCACGTCCCCTCCCCCCCCGGCCAGGCAGCGCCTCGCTGGGGCGCGCCTCCCTGCCTTCTCGATTGACGGACCGCGGCGATGGTGGTTAGCTGACCCAAACTCCGGGCTGACACGACGTGCAGATCGCCGGCCAACCACGAGGAGATCATGCATAACGCAGGGATCTTTCTTCGCTTTTACGGAACGACCCTCGGCAAGAAGGTCGTCATGGCGCTCACCGGGAGCTACATGCTGCTCTTCATCGGTGTGCACATGCTGGGCAACCTGCAGATCTTCCTGCCCGATCGGGAAGGTCGGGCCGCGCTGGACCTGTACGCCGAGCTGCTGAAGGCCTCGCCGCCCGTGCTGTGGGGCAACCGCCTGTTGCTGCTGCTGGCCGTCGGCCTGCACGTCCTCTCGGCCGTCCTGCTGACCTGGCGGAGCTGGGCGGCCCGGCCCATCGAGTACCAGCAGACGAAGCGGGTCGAGACGACCCTGGCCGCCCGCACCATGCGCTGGGGGGGGGTCGTGCTGGCCGGCTTCATCGTCCTCCACCTGCTGCACTTCACGGTCGGCACGCTCCACCCCGACGGGCTCGCCGGGGGCTTCGACGCCGGTGCGGTCCGCCACAACGTCGTCGTGGGCTTCTCCTCGGTCCTCGTCGCGGCCGGCTACCTCGTGGTGATGGTCCTGGTCGGCCTGCACGCCAGCCACGGCGCCTGGAGCCTCTTCCAGACCCTCGGCCTGGAGCACCCGGCGTACAACGGCTGGCGCCGGGTCTTCGCCACGGCCTTCTCCCTGCTCGTCGCGGGCGGCTTCATGGCCGTGCCGGCCGCGGTCCTCCTCCAGTTGATCCAAGGATAGCGGCCGCGGCCGCGAGGTGTACGCAATGGAGCTCGACGCCAGGATCCCCGAAGGCCCCCTCGAGCAGAAGTGGGACCGCCAGCGATTCGCCCTGAAGCTGGTGAACCCGGCCAACAAGCGGCGCTACCGGGTGCTGGTGGTGGGCACCGGCCTCGCCGGCGCCTCGGCCGCGGCCACGCTCGCCGAGCTGGGCTACGACGTGGACTGCTTCTGCTATCAGGACAGCCCCCGCCGCGCCCACAGCATCGCCGCCCAGGGCGGGATCAACGCGGCGAAGAACTACCAGAACGACGGCGACAGCATCTGGCGGCTGTTCTACGACACGGTCAAGGGGGGCGACTTCCGGGCCCGGGAGGCCAACGTCTACCGCCTGGCCCAGCTCTCGGTGGCGATCATCGACCAGTGCACCGCCCAGGGGGTGCCGTTTGCCCGGGACTACGGCGGCAGCCTCGACAACCGCTCCTTCGGCGGCGCCCAGGTGTCCCGCACCTTCTACGCCCGGGGCCAGACCGGCCAGCAGCTCCTCCTCGGCGCGTACTCGGCCCTCAGCCGGCAGATCGGCCGGGGCAAGGTGCGGCTCCACCCGCGCACCGAGATGCACGACCTGGTGGTCGTCGACGGGCGGGCCCGCGGCATCGTCACCCGCGACCTGGTCCGCGGCGAGATCGCGGCCTTCGCCGGGGATGCGGTCGTGCTCGCCACCGGCGGGTACAGCAACGTCTTCTACCTCTCCACCAACGCCAAGGGCTGCAACGTCACCGCGCTCTGGAAGGCCTATCAGCACGGCGCGGCCTTCGCCAACCCCTGCTACACCCAGATCCACCCCACCTGCATCCCGGTCTCTGGCGACCACCAGTCGAAGCTGACCCTGATGAGCGAGTCCTTGCGCAACGACGGCCGGGTCTGGGTGCCGAAGCAGGCAGGGGACCGCCGGCCGCCGGGCCAGATCCCCGAGGACGAAAGGGACTACTACCTGGAACGAAAGTACCCGAGCTACGGCAACCTCGCGCCCCGGGACATCTCGTCCCGCGCAGCCAAGGAGGTCTGCGACGAGGGGCGCGGCGTCGGGCCGGGCGGCAAGGGGGTGTACCTCGATCTGGGGGAGGCGATCCAGCGGCTGGGCCGGGAGGTCATCGCGGACCGCTACGGCAACCTGTTCGAGATGTACGAGCGGATCACCGGGGAGGATGGGTACGAGGTACCAATGCGCATCTACCCGGCCCTGCACTACACCATGGGCGGCCTGTGGGTCGACTACGACCTGATGAGCACGATCCCGGGGTTGTTCGTCCTCGGCGAGGCGAACTTCTCCGACCACGGCGCCAACCGGCTGGGCGCCTCGGCCCTGATGCAGGGGCTGGCCGACGGCTACTTCATCCTCCCCTACACCGTCGGCGACTACCTCGTCCGGGCCGGCCAGAGCAAGCTCGACACGGACCACGCGAGCTTCGCCGCCGCCCGCCAGCAGGTCACCGCGCGCGTGACCCGGCTGCTCGGCCTGCGGGGGAGCCGCAGCCCCGACGCGTTCCACAAGGCGCTCGGCCGGCTGCTCTGGGAGGGCTGCGGCATGGCCCGCAGCGACGCGTCCCTGCGGGAGGCGGCCGCCGGGATCCCCCGGCTCCGGGACGAGTTCTGGCAGGATCTGCGCGTGCTCGGCACGGCCCAGGGGTTGAACCAGAACCTCGAGAAGGCGATGCGGGTCGCCGACTTCCTGGAGTTCGCCGAGCTGCTGGTGCACGACGCGCGGCACCGCACGGAGTCTTGCGGCGGCCACTTCCGCGTCGAGAGCCAGACCGCCGAGGGCGAGGCGCAGCGCGACGACGAACGCTTCGCCTACGTCGCGGCCTGGGAGCACGCCGGCGCGGACCGCCCGCCGATCCTGCACCAGGAGCCCCTCTCCTTCGCGGCGGTCCCCCTGGCGACGAGGAGCTACAAGTAATGAACCTCACCTTGAAGGTCTGGCGGCAGGCCGGCCCGGACCAGCCCGGCGCGCTGGTGACCTACCCGGCCCCCGACATCTCCCCGGACATGTCCTTCCTCGAGATGCTCGACGTGGTCAACGAGCGGCTGATCCTGGCCGGGCAAGAGCCCATCGCCTTCGACCACGACTGCCGGGAGGGGATCTGCGGCACCTGCGGCGCCCTGGTCAACGGCATCGCCCACGGGCCCCAGCGCGGGACGACCCTCTGCCAGCTCCACATGCGCCACTTCCAGGACGGGGACGTGATCGTCGTCGAGCCCTGGCGGAGCCGGGCCTTCCTCCTCGTGCGCGACCTCGTGGTCGACCGGGCGGCCCTCGATCGGATCATCCAGGCGGGCGGCTTCGTCTCCGTCAACACCGGCTGCGCGCCGGAGGCCAACGGGATCCCCGTCGCCCGGGCCAAGGCCGAGCGGGCCATGGACGCTGCGGCCTGCATCGGCTGCGGCGCGTGCGTCGCCTCCTGCCCCAACGCCTCGGCGATGCTGTTCACCGCGGCCAAGGTCTCCCACCTCGGGCTGCTGCCCCAGGGGCAGCCCGAGCGCAAGGAGCGGGTGCTGCGCATGGTCGCCGCGATGGAGCAGGAGGGCTTCGGGAGCTGCACCAACCATGGTGAGTGCGAGGCCACCTGCCCCAAGGCGATCTCCATCGACTTCATCGCCCAGCTCAACCGCGACCTGCTCGCGGCCAGCTTCTTCTGGCGCTGAGCCCCCGGTCTCCCCTCCGGGCGCCCCCCGGGGAGGGTCCCGCCCCGGACGCAGACGAAGCGCGCCCTCCCCGCACACCCGGTCTTGACAGGCCCCGTCTCCAGGCTTAGTTACCTAACGTTCGTTAGGATAACGAGCGTTAGGTAGGAGCCGATGGTGCAGGGGAGGCGGCCGGGCAAGGAGGAGACCTCGGAGGTGCGGCGCCAGATCGAGCGCAGCGCGCTGGAGGTCTTCGCACGCAAGGGGTACCACGGCGCCTCGGTCCGGGACGTCCTCGAAGCGGCCGGAGTCAGCGCGCCCACCCTGTACTACCATTACCGGAGCAAGGAGGGGCTCTACCGGCACCTGATCCGCAAGGTCACCGGCCGGCTGCGGGAGCAAACGGAGCAGGCGAGCGCGGCGCCGGGCAGCACGCGGGACCGCCTGCGGCTCGCCGTGCGGTCTCAGCTCCTCGGCCTCCTCGAGCGACCGGTCGAGGCCCGCTTCATGCTCCGGGTCGCGACCTCCTGGCTGCAGACCGGGGAGTGCCACGAAGAGGTCGTCTCGGGTCACCTCGACGGCGCCGCGGTCGGCCAGATCCTCGAGGCGGGAGTCGCGCGCCGGGAGCTCGACGAGACCCGGCTGGAGCTGATGTTCAACGCGCTGGTCGGCGGGCTGACACTCTTCTTTGCCCGACGGATGATAGCGACGCTGCTGGACGAAGCACCGACCCCACCTTTGGCCGACGCACCCGCGCCGGCCACGACGGAGACCGATCGCCTCGAGCAGCAGGCCCGGCTGCTGGCCGAGACGGACCAGATCATCGAACTGTTCCTGGAGGGCGCCGCGGCGGAAGGAGACGATGTGAGATGAACAGGATCAGCCCGAGTCAGTCCCCATGGTCCGGCCGCTGGTGCGGCCTCGGCTTGCTGCTGCTGGCCACGAGCGCCCAGGCCGAGACGCCCGCGGGGGTCACCCCGGCCCCGGCCGTCACGGCCCCCGCAGCCCCGGCCGTCATGGCCCCCGCAGCCCCGGCCGTCTCGGCCCCCGCAGCCCCGGCCGTCGCGGCCCCCGTGCCGGTCATGGCTCCCGTGCCGGTCATGGCCCCCGTGCCGGTCGACCCCCTGCTGGCCGCGCCCGTCGCGCTCCCCGAGCTCGTCCCGGTGGACGAGACCGTCGAGGAGCGGGTGCTCACGGGGCTGGGCCCCGAGGGCGACGGCCCCTTGCTGACGCTGGAGGAGGCGTACCGGCTCGCCTTGCGCCACCCGACCCTGCAGGCCGGCCGGGAGAGCGTGGCCCAGGCCGCCCTGACGCGCGACCGGGTGCTCGTCAACTGGCGACCGACGGTCACCGCGGTGGGCAACTACACCTTGAACAACGAGGAGGTCGCGTTCGACATGGCCTCGAGCATGGGCTCCTTCATGGAGGCGCTCACCCCGCTGTTCACCAACGTCGGCATCCTCTGCGGGATGGTCACCGGGATGACCGGCGAGGAGATCTGCCAGCCCCTCACCCCGGCCGCGGGCGGCGACAGCAGTGGCGGCGGGAAGATCGTCATCCAGCCGCAGCACCAGTTCGCCGGCATCCTCAGCTTCCAGGCCCCCCTGTTCGTCGGGCCGCTGCTGCCGGCCCTCGACAACGCCCGGGACGCGCAGCAGCTCGCCAAGCTGCAGTACGGCCACGGCGAGCGCTCGTTCCTGCTCGGCGTGGCCGCGGCCTACTACGGGGCGGTGGGCACCGCCGAGGCCTTGCAGGTCGCGCGCAGCGCCACCGAGACGGCCCGCAAGCACCACGAGGCCGCGAGCCGGCTGTACGAGGTGGGGCAGGCCAACAAGCTGACGGTGCTGCAGGCCCAGATCGCCCTGGTGCAGTCGGAGCAGAAGCTCACCGCGGCCCAGACGAGCTGGCGGCAGGCCCAGCGCAACCTGCAGATCCTCCTCGGGATCGAGGAGCCCCGGCAGCTCCGGCACCCGCGCTCCCCGACGCTCGGCCCCCTGTCCGAGGCCGGGTTGCTGGCCGAGGCGCGCCAGCGGCGCATCGACTATCAGGCCGCCCGGCTGGCCGTCACCATCGCGGAGCGGGGCGAGGAGAGCGCGCTCTGGAAGTACGCACCCGTGCTCGCGGCCACCGGGCAGTACCGCATCTCCAACGCTGAGAACTTCCAGGGCGAGAACGACGCCTGGTCCCTGGGGTTGAACCTCTCGGTGCCCCTGTACGACGGCGGCGGGCGCACCCTCGACCGGATCGAGGCCGCGTCGCGGCTGCGGCAGGCTGAGGAGCAGCAGCGGGCGCTCGAGTCGAACCTCGCGACCCAGCTCAGCCAAGGGGTCACGGGCGTCCAGGGAGCCGAGGCGGAGCTGCTGGCCATGCGCCACGCGGTGGCCCTCGCCCGCGAAGGGGTGGCCGCGGCCCAGGCCAGCTTCGAGGCGGGGATGGCCACCAACCTCGACGTCATCGACGCCAACCAGAGCCTGTTCGAGGCCGAGCTCGGGCTGGTGGGGCTGCAGATCAAGCTCGACCTGGCGCAACTCCAGCTCGCCCACGCCGTGGGCCTGTTCGACCCGCTGCGGCAGGGGGAGGTTGGCGCGGACCCGGCCAGCCAGAGGTGAGGATCATGGAACGAAAGAACCACGATCGAGCCAACAGAACGGCTCAATCCATGACGAAGGCACCAGTAGTAGCCTTCGCCGCCATCCTGCTCCTGGCAGGCTGCCAGGGCCCGGAGCAGGGCCCGAAGCTGGAGCTGGAGGCCACCGCGGCCGCGGCCAGCATCCCCGCGACCGCCCCCCCCGGGGAACCGGCCGCCGTCCCGGAGGAGCCCCGGGCGACGCCGACGGTCGCGCACCTCGGCAACCTGGCGGGCGGCGAGAGCGGCTCGGCGCCCTTCACGGGCACCCTGGAGGCCCACCGCCGGGCCACCATCGCCCCGCGCATCGGCGCGACGGTGATGACGGTGCACGTGCGCGAGGGCGAGCGGGTGCGGGCCGGCGACCCCCTGGTCTCCCTGGACACCTCCGACATCCAGCTCCAGGTGCGCCAGGCCACGGCGATGCTCGACGCGGCCCGGGCCCAGCTCGATCAGGCCCGGCTCGACTTCGACCGCACCGCGAAGCTCGCCCGCACGGAGCAGGTCGCCGCGAGCCAGCTCGATCTGGCCGCGACCCGCAGCAAGGCCGCGCAGGCCTCCCTGGATCAGGCCCAGGTGGCGCTGGACATGGCCAACAAGGCCCTGCGGGACTCGGTGGTGCGGGCCCCCTTCAGCGGGGTGGTGGTGAAGCGGTTCGTCTCCGAGGGCGAGCGGGTGGTGACGATGCCGCCCTCCGCGCTGGTGACCCTCGAGGAGACGAGCACCGTGGACCTGCGCATCCAGGTGCCCGAGCTGCAGTTCCGGCAGGTGGGCGTCGGCGCCGGCCTGACGGCCCACATCGCCGCGCTGGGGACCGACGTCCCCGCGGTGGTGACCCGGGTGATCCCCTCCATCGATCCCCGCACCCGGAGCTTCGCGGCCATCGCCGAGCTGCCCAACGAGCAGCGGCTGCTGCGGCCCGGGATGTTCGCCGCGGTCCGCCTCACGGCCCCGGCCGCCCCGGCCCCCGTGGTGCCCGCAACGACCGCCACCGCCGCCCCCGCGCCGCCGGCCACCCCGCCGACCGCCCCGGCCCCGCCGGCCCCGGGGCAGCCCTGACGCCCCACCCCGCAGGGTCTGGCCGCACGCCAGACCAAAAGGAGAGCACACCATGAAGCTGGCGGATGTCTCGATCAAGCGGCCCGTGTTCGCCACGGTGCTGGTCGGCGTGCTGCTGGTCTTCGGCATCGTCGCCTACCCGAAGATCGGCGTCGACCTGATGCCCGACGTGGAGTTCCCCTTCGTCGCGATCACGACGGTCTACCCCGGTGCGGACCCCGAGTCCGTGGAGACGAAGGTCGTCGAGAAGATCGAAGAGGCGGTGAGCTCCATCGCCGCGGTCAAGACGATCCGCTCCACGAGCATGGAGAGCGCGGGGGTGGTGCTGATCCAGTTCGAGCTGGAGCGGGACGGCGACCAGGCGGTGCAGGACGTGCGCGACAAGGTCTCCGCGATCCTGCGCACCCTGCCCAGCGACCTGGAGGCGCCGGTCATCCAGAAGTTCGACGTCAACTCGACACCCATCATGGCGGTGACCCTGTCGGGGAAGCGGGGGATCCGCGAGCTGACGCAGATCGCCGACGAGGACGTCAAGCAGAAGCTGCAGACCATCGCCGGGGTGGGCAGCATCGACATCGTCGGCGGCCAGGAGCGGGAGTTCAAGGTCTGGATCGACCCCGAGCGGCTCGCCTCCTACGGCCTGACCGTGAGCGACGCGGTGAGCCTGCTGCGGGCTCAGAACATGGACATCCCCGGCGGGCGCCTCGAGAACGCGACCCAGGAGTTCTCGGTCAAGACCCGCGGCCAGGTCCACAGCGCCACCGAGCTGGGGGCCCTGCTGCTCACGTCCTCCGGCGGGGCCCCGATCCGGGTCACGGACATCGCCCGGGTGGAGGACGGGCAGGTGGAGAAGCGCTCCCACTCCGCGCTCGACGGCCAGGCCGCGGTCGCCCTGCTGATCCGCAAGCAGTCGGGCTCCAACACGGTGGAGATGGCCCACAAGGTGCGGGAGCGGCTCGCCACGATCCAGACCCAGCTCCCCGGGGACCTGCAGATCTCGGTGCCCAACGACAACTCGGTCTTCATCGAGGCGGCGATCTCCGGCGTGAAGGAGGACCTCGTCATCGGCGCGGTGCTGGCCGTGCTGATCATCCTCTTCTTCATGCGGGACTGGCGGGCGACCCTCATCGGTGCGATCGCCCTGCCGACCTCGGTGATCGCGACGATGATGTTCCTGCAGATCTACGGCTTCACGTTCAACTACATGACGATGCTCGCCCTGTCGCTCTCCATCGGCATGCTCATCGACGACGCGATCGTCGTCATCGAGAACGTCCACCGGCACCTGGAGCAGGGCAAGAGCCCGCTGCAGGCGGCCTCCGACGGCGTCGCGGAGATCGGGCTGGCCGTCCTCGCGACGACCCTCTCGGTGGTCGCGGTGTTCCTGCCGGTGGCGATGATGAAGGGGATCATCGGTCGCTTCTTCCTCCAGTTCGGCGTCACGGTGGCCACCGCGGTGCTGCTGTCGCTCTTCGTCGCCCTGACGCTCACGCCGATGCTCTCCTCCCGGCTGCTGAAGCGGGACGCGACCCAGCGCTCGGCCCTCTCGCGGGCCATCGGCCGGCTGCTGGACGGGCTCACCGACGGCTACCGGGGCCTCGCCCGCTGGGCCCTCGGCCACCAGGCGGTGATCCTCGGCACCGCCGCCCTGCTCTTCATCGGCAGCGTGCTGGTGGCCACGAAGGTCCCCACCGAGTTCATGGGCGAGCAGGACCAGAGCCAGTTCAAGGTCATCGTCGAGCTCCCCACGGGCACCTCGCTCCCCGCGTCCCAGGAGTATGTGGCGGGGATCGATGCCCAGCTCCGCGCCCTGCCCTGGGTCGAGACCACCTTCCTGACCCTCGGCGGGGGCTCCCAGGGCGAGGTCAACAAGGCCGAGGTCCAGATCAACATGGTCCCCAAGGCGCAGCGAACCTTCAGCCAGCAGGAGGCCATGGTCTTCACCCGCAAGCTGTTCGCCGCCCGGCCGGGCGCGACCTTCGCCGTGGAGAGCGTGACGAGCATGGGGGGCGGAGCCGGCAGCCGGTCCGCGACCCTGCAGTTCAACCTGCGGGGCCGGGACTACGCCGCGCTCGACCAGGGGGCCCAACAGATCGTGGCGCAGATGAAGGCCCAGGGAGGCTACGTCGACCTCGACACCACCTACCGCGGCGGCAAGCCCGAGGTGATCGTGGAGATCGACCGGCAGCGGGCCGCGGACCTGGGCGTCCCGGTCGCGGTCATCGCCTCCACCGTCCGCACCTTCTTCGCCGGCGAGAAGGCCAGCGAGCTGGAGACCGAGGGCGAGCGCTACGACGTGCTGGTGCAGCTCGACGAGGATCACCGCCGGACGATGAACGACATCACCCAGCTCAAGGTGCGGTCCGCGTCGGGGCTGCTGGTGCCGCTGGCCAACCTGGTGACGGTGACCGTGGGGTCGGGGCCGGCCAAGATCGAGCGGCAGGACCGGGCCCGGCAGGTGACGGTGCTGGCGAACCTGGAGGGGAAGACCATCGGCCAGGCGACCCCCGAGGTGAGCCGCCTGGCCGAGAGCCTGCCCCCCGGGATCACCACCGGCTTCACCGGCCAGGCCGACATGATGCAGGAGTCCTTCGGCCACCTCATCACGGCGTTGGTGCTGGCGATCCTCATGGTCTACCTGATCCTCGCGGCCCAGTTCGAGAGCTTCTTGCACCCCTTGACGATCATGCTCTCGTTGCCCCTCGCGCTGGTGGGGGCCATCGGCGGGCTGCTGATCACGGGCCAGACCATGAGCATCTTCAGCATGATCGGCATCATCATGCTCATGGGGCTGGTCACCAAGAACGCCATCTTGCTGGTGGACTACACCAACACCTTGCGGGGCCAGGGGCTGGCCCGGCGGGAGGCGCTCGTGGAGGCCGGCGCGGTCCGGCTGCGGCCGATCCTGATGACCACCATGGCGATGATCCTGGGCATGCTGCCGGTGGCCCTGGCCTTGTCCGAGGGCGGCGAGATGCGGTCCCCCATGGCCGTGGTGGTCATCGGCGGGCTGCTCACCTCGATGCTGCTGACCCTGGTGGTGGTGCCGGTGGCCTACCAGCTCCTCGACGGGCTGAAGGAGCGCGTCCTCGGCCGCCCCGCGGTCCCCGTGGCGCTCCCGGCCGAGCCGGTGCCGGCCGAGGGATGAGCCGCCCCGAGAAGCTGCGGGCGCGACGTCCACGCGCCCTGGATCCGGCAGAGGTCGAATGATGCAGCCTGAGCCCGACCCCAGAACAGAGCCGGAGTGCTCCGGGGTTCGCCAGCAGATCGCCGATCAGGCGCTGGCGATCTTCGCGCGCAAGGGCTTCGAGGCGGCCTCGGTGCGGGAGATCGTCGAGGCCGCGGGAGTGAGCGCACCGACCCTGTACTACCACTTCGGCAGCAAGGAGGGGCTGCTCCACCAGCTCATCGCCGACCTGCGCGCGCGGCTGCACGCCCGGGCCGCCGCCTGGACGGACCACCCGGGAGATCTCCGCACCCGGCTCGTCGGCTTCGTCGAGGACCACCTAGCGCAGGTCCGGGATCGCCCCGCCGAGATCTGGTTCTTGCACCGGATGATCCACGAGCCCGGCCCCTACCCCGAGCTGCGCCAGGAGGTGATGCGGGGCCAGCTCGACGGCGGAGCCCTGTTCGCGCTGCTGCACGCGGCCATCGCCCGCGGCGAGCTCAAGCGGGTCCCCGTCGAGCTCCTCGCCGGCAACCTCATCGGCGCGCTCAACCTATACCTGCTCGGCCGGATCGGGACCCACCACGGTCCGCTCCGCCAGAACGGGCCGTCCCTCGAGATCCGCCCCGCGGATGCGGCCGCGATCGTCGACCTCTTCTTGCGCGGGGCCCACCGGCGAGGACGCCCCGAGGATCCCTGACCCTCCCCCCTCAGAGAACGTGCCTCCGAGCACCGATGATGATATCCTGGGTGAGATCGGGTCACGGTCGCGGTTGGCCGGCAGCCACACGCCAGCGGGACCGGGCGCGATGAATGGCGAAAGTCCCGGATAGCGACCATTTCGGCATACTATCTGGTACTTCTGCTCTAAAAGAGTCGGGGCGTGAGCCTGGACCGCCGCGCGCCGCGGTCCCCCACGGTGACCTGGCTCTCCACACGAGGTGGCCATGACCTTCAGGCAGCTCCGCTCGCTGCTCCTCGTCCTGCCGGCGCTGCTGACGCCGGCCTGCGGCCGAAGCCCGGGGACCTTCGTCGCGGGCTCGGCGGGCCCCGAGCAAGCCGCGGATGCGGTGGTCTATGCCCGCGTGATCACGATGGATCCCGCGCTGCCTCGCGCCAAGGGCCTGGCGATCCGCGGCGGGTTGATCGTCGAGGTCTCCACGCCCGAGAAGCTCCAGCGGCTGGTCGGCCCGGACACCAAGATCTTCAACTGGCGCAGCCGCACGGTGGTGCCCGGACTGATCGACGCGCACGTCGATCTGCAGGCGCTCGGCGAGACGATGGTCGGGCTCGACCTGAAGGATGCCGGCGGGATGGACGACATCGCCTCCCGGGTGCGCGCCGTGCTCGCGGAGCGCGGGCTGGGGGAGTACCGCTGGATCGTCGGCCATGGCTGGGAGGAGCATCGCTTCCGGGACGGCTCGACGCCCGACCGGCGGCTGCTGGATGCCATCGCGCCCAACCGCCCGGTGTTGCTGTACCGGGCCGATCGGCGCTCGGTCCTCGTCAACGGTGAGGCGTTGCGGCTGGCGGGCGTCGACGACCAGACTCCCGACCCGCCCGGCGGACGGCTGGAGCACCGGCCCGACGGCAGCCTCTCCGGCCTCGTCCAGGGTCGGGCGGTCGGGCTCGTCGCCCGGCTGATCCCCCCCCACCCGACCGACGTCCTGCAGGCCCTGCTCAAGGCGGCCCTCGACCGGCTCGCGGAGGCCGGCTACACGTCCGTGCAGGACCTCGGCGGCAGCTCGGCGACCTGGCAGGCCCTGCTGGCCCTCGGCGAGGCCGGGCAGCTCCCGATCCGGGTCTACACCTCGGTCGACAGCCAGGACCCCGAGCTCGAGTCCCTGCTGTCGGCCGGGCCCCAGATCGGCCTCTTCCAGCACCTGCTCACCCTGCGGACGGTCCGCCTCGACCTGGACGGCGAGCTGGGTGGCCAGACCGCCTCGCTGCTGGCCCCCTACACGGACGCGCCCGACCGCCAGGGCCTGGAGATCGCCTCCTGGACCACCTTGCACGAGCTGGCCACGCGCCTGTACAAGGACGGCTTCCAGCTCGCCTTGCACGCCAGCGGGGACGGCGCGGTCCGCGCGAGCCTCGATGCGCTGGAGCTACTGCTGCCGGGCTGGGCCCACTGGGACGCGGTGCGGCCGCGGCTCGAGGGCGCCGACGTGGTGGCTCCCGACGACGCCTCCCGCTTCGGGCTGACCCACCTGATCGCCTCGGTCCAGCCGGTGCGGCTCGCCCGGCAGATGCACTGGCTGGGGGACCGGCTCGGCGAGGAGCGGCTCGAGTTCGCGCACCCCTGGCGCGGCCTGCAGCAGGGCGGCGCCACGGTGGTGCTGGGGAGCGGCGCCCCGGAGCTGGACTTCGATCCCCGGGCCGTGTTCACCGCGGCGGTCAGCCGCGCCGACGAGTCCGGCTGGCCGGCCGGCGGCTGGAAGCCCATGCAGCGGCTCCCCGCGGCCGACGCGCTCGCGGCGCTGACCCTCAACGCGGCCCACGCCGCGTTCGAGGAACAGCTCAAGGGCTCGCTGCAGCCCGGCAAGCTCGCCGACATGACGGTGCTCAGCACCGACATCCTGTACACCGACATCGAGGATCTCTACCGCCTGCGGGTGCTCGGCACCCTGGTCGGCGGCAAGCTCCGCTACCGGACGCGGCACCTGCGCTAGCTCCCTGGCCAGCCTTGCCTCGCGACCGGCTCCCCGTCTAGGATGAGGTGGGCGATCCTGGCGATCGCCTCGGCCATTCGGACCCCCCCACGCGGCGGTCGACGGGGTGTGCATGCGGAACCGACGAGCCCTTCGCTCCCTCCTGCTCCTCACCCTCCTGGGGCTGCTGGTCGCCCCCCGGGCGGGCTGGACCGAGGAGGTGCTCTCGCGGATGCTGATCATCTTCGACACCTCGGGCAGCATGACGTGGGGGCCACGCTCCCGCCTCTGCACTCAGGACGCCGAGTGCGACAGCGGCCGCTGCGCCGCGGTGGCCGGCAGCGAGGAGCGACGCTGCGATCCCAACGTCACCTGCGGGGACGGCTCCGCGGACCACCCGGGGCTGGACCTCGACGCCAACGGGCAGACCGACGACAGCCGCCTGTACCAGGCCAAGACGGCCCTGCGGCAGATGCTCGCGGGCACCTCCGAGCTCGACTTCGCCCTGATCCGTTTCCCGCAGAACGACGCGGAGGGCATCAACAGCCGCTCCAACTACCACCCTGTGCGCTGGTTCGCGGCGGACGAGCGCTACCCGGGGAGCCCGGCCGGGATGGGCTGCGATCGGCTGGTGCCCTCGGTGATCAACTACATCGGCGCCAACTACTGCACCGGCATCCAGGGCGAGCTGCTGGTCCCCTTCGGCCCGGACGCCGCGGCGACCGTCTTCCGCTGGATCGACGGAGTCGAGATCTGGCCCGAAAACAAAGAGTTGCGAGGCGACGGCAACACCCAGATCGGCGCCAGCCTGCGCACCGCGCGGGACGAGTTCGCCCGGCTCATCGCCGGGGACGTGCGCCGCGCCTGCCGCCACAACAGCGTGCTCTTGCTGACCGACGACGCCAACGATAGCTGCGATGACGACGCCAAGCTGCTGGACGCGGCGCGCGCCCTGCGCACGATCGCGGTCGGGGAGCAGACCTACGAGGTGAAGACCTACGTCGTCGGCTTCGGCGAGGACGCCTACGGCTCGGCCCTGCTCGACGACCTCGCGGTCGAGGGCGGCACGGGCGGCGCGTTCTTCTCGGACGACCTGGTCGGCCTGCAGGTGGCCCTCAACCGCGTGATCCAGGACGCCATCCCCCAGGAGACCTGTGACGGGATCGACAACGACTGCGACGGCGAGACCGACGAGCGGCTGGTGCGCCCGTGCGCGACGGTCTGCGGCGACGGCACCCAGGCCTGCCAGGACGGGCAGTGGGGGGCCTGCACCGCCGGGCTGCCCGGCCCGGAGGTGTGCGACGGCCGCGACAACGACTGCGACGGGCAGCTCGACGAGGAGCTGACCCGGGACTGCGGCAACGGCTGCGGCCCGGGGACCGAGATCTGCCTCGGCGGCCGCTGGCAGGGCTGCAGCGCGCCCGTGCCGACTCCCGAGGCCTGCAACGGGCAGGACGACAACTGCGACGGGGCCACCGACGAGGGGCTCACCGAGGCCTGCCACACGTCCTGCGGTGCGGGACAGCGCTTCTGCGTCGCCGGATCCTATGGCCCCTGCAGCGCGCCCCAGCCCGGACCCGAGACCTGCGACGGCCTGGACAACAACTGCGACGGGGCCACCGACGAGGGCCTGACGCAGGCCTGCGAGACCGCGTGCGGCCCGGGCGAGGAGGAGTGCGAGCTGGGAGCCTGGGTCCGCTGCAGCGCGCCCGCCCCCCTCGAGGAGATCTGCGACGGGCAGGACAACGACTGCGACGGGGACACGGACGAGGGGCTGACCCGCGACTGCACCAACGACTGCGGCGCGGGCTTCGAGACCTGCCTGCTCGGGTTGTGGGGGGGCTGCACCGCCCCCCCCGTGCCCCGGGAGGAGTGCAACGGGCTCGACGACGACTGCGACGGGGACACGGACGAGGGCCTGGCCCAGGCCTGCGCCACCCTCTGCGGCGCGGGGATCAAGACCTGCCAGGCGGGCAACTGGAGCCTCTGCTCCGCTCGCCAGCCCATCCCCGAGGAGTGCAACCTCGCGGACGACGACTGCGACGGCAAGGTGGACGAGGAGCTGACCCGCCGCTGCGACACCGCCTGCGGAACCGGCAGCCAGCGCTGCGAGCGCGGCGCCTGGACCCCCTGCAACGCGCCCCAGCCGGCCCCGGAGACCTGCGACGGACTCGACAGCGACTGCGACGGCGCGACCGACGAGGACCTGGTCCGCCTCTGCCGCACCGCGTGCGGCGTCGGCACCGAGAGCTGCACTCTGGGCGAATGGGGCGGCTGCACCGCCCGGCTCCCGGTCGACGCCGAAGAATGCAACGGCGTCGACGACGACTGCGACGGCGCCACCGACGAGGGGCTGGCCCGCCCCTGCCGCCACGGCTGCCTGGAGGGCCAGGAGATCTGCAGCGGGGGCGAGTGGCTGCCCTGCGATGCGCCCCCCGTCGCGGCCGAGGAGTGCGACGACCTCGACAACGACTGCGACGGCGCGACCGACGAGGACCTGACCCGCGACTGCAGCACGGTCTGCGGCGACGGTCGGGAGACCTGCGTCGCCGGCCAGTGGGTGGGCTGCCCGGCGCCCCAGCCCACGGCCGAGCTGTGCAACCTCGTGGACGACGACTGCGACGGGGAGACCGACGAGGGGATCCTCCAGCCCTGCTACACCGCGTGCGGCCGCGGCACGCAGCTCTGCGTCGACGGCGAGCTGACCCCCTGCGATGCGCCCCCGGCCGTCGTCGAGACCTGCAACGACCAGGACGACAACTGCGATGGCCGCACCGACGAGGACGTGTTCGAGCCGTGCGTGACCCTCTGCGGCCCGGGGCTCAAGGAGTGCCGCCGCGGGAGCTGGCTGCCCTGCCGCAGCCCCGACGCCACGGACGAGGAGTGCAACGGCCTCGACGACGACTGCGACGGCGAGACCGACGAGGACCTGCGGCGGAGCTGCGCCAATGCCTGCGATCCCAGCGCCTACCAGCTCTGCGAGGGGGGGTTCTGGACGGACTGCCGCTCTTCCCCCCCCTTCGGCGAGGAGGTCTGCGACGACCAGGACAACGACTGCAACGGCCAGACGGACGAGGGGCTGGTCGAGGACTGCTCCAACGACTGCGGCCCCGGCGTCCGGGTGTGCGCGGCCGGGGTCTGGAGCGCCTGCTCGGCGCCGCTGCCCAGCGTCGAGGTCTGCGACGGGCTCGACAACGACTGCGACCGCCGCATCGACGACGAGGCTCCCTGCGACAGCGGCACGGGCTGCTACCTCGGCCTCTGCCTGGAGAGCTGCCGCAGCGGCGAGTGCGATCGGGGCTTCAACTGCGAGAACGACTTCTGCGTGCCCAACGCCTGCGTCGACTACGAGTGCCCGGCCGGCCGGGAGTGCGTCGTCACCCGGGACGGCCCCCGCTGCGTGGAGTCGGTGCCCTGCGAGCCCGACTGCCCCGAGGGCACGTTCTGCGACAACGGCACCTGCGTCGAGGTCGACTGCTACCAGACCGGCTGTCCCGACGGCGAAGCGTGCCGGGACGGCTCCTGCGGCCCCGACCCGTGCGGCGAGGTGACCTGCTCGGCGGCGGAGTACTGCCTCGCCGGCACCTGCACGAAGACCTGCCTGGGAGTGACCTGCCCCCCGGGTCAGACCTGCACGGACGGCGAGTGCGCCCCCGACCCCTGCGCGCGGCGCCGCTGCCCGGCGGAGCAGGTCTGCTTCGACGGGGTCTGCCTGCCCGATCCCTGCCTGACCGTCCGCTGCCCCACCGGCCGCACCTGCGTCGACGGCCGCTGCGTCCACGACGAGTGCGCCGCCCTCGTCTGCCCCGCGGATACCCGCTGCCTGGCCAACCGCTGCGTCCCCGCGGCGCAGCCGACCGAGGACCTGGGGGTGCCCGAGGACCTCGGCCCCCCGCCCGACCTCGGCCCGGAGCCCGATGCCGGAAGCCCGCGCGACCTCGGTTTCGAGCCCGTGCCCGGGGGCGGCTTCCAGGGTGGCGGCGGCTGGAGCTGTCAGACGGTGGGTGGCGGGCCCCCGGCCGGGGCGTGGCTGATCCCCCTGATCGGCCTGCTGCTGAGGTGGCGGCGGCGGGGCTGACCCGCCGAGGGTGCTGGCGAGCGGCGGCCGGTCGCGGGCGGAGCGCTGCGCGCCGGCCGCTCAGAGATCGTGGCACACCCCCCGCCGGCAGTACTGCCCCGCCGCGCAGCGCACCTCCTGGCACTGGATGTCGGTGCAGCAGCGAAAGCCGATGTTGTCGCGGGCGGTGCCGGGATCCGCGGCCACGTCGAAGGTGCAGCTCAGGCCCAGGGCCACGTTGCCGTAGCCGCCGCCGAGAAACGCCCGGATGGAGCCGTCCCCGGCCGCGGACTTGTCGACGTCGACCCACTCCCAGACGTTGCCCGAGAGGTCGGCGACCCCGCTCGGGGTGACGCAGCCCGGGAGGCTGCCGGTGGGCAGGACGCGGCCCGCACCCTGGTCGAGCCCGTTGCAGGCGCCGGCCTGGTACTCGTCCGCGTCGTAGGGGTACAGCCAGCCCGCCTCGCCCGCACAGACCCCCTGCCACTCGGCCTCGCGGCAGAGGTACGCGCCCTCGGCGCGCGCGCAGGCCAGCCGGGCCGTGTCCCAGTCGACCCCGGTCCAGGGGAGCCGACCCGCGACGGAGCAGGCCCGGGCGAAGGAGCCGCCCTGCAGGACTTCGGTCCCATCGGTGCGTGAAGCCTCGTACTTGTAGACGAGCAGATCGCCGATCTGGACCAGCTCGTCGGTCCCTTCGTCCGTCTCGCCATCGCAGTCGTTGTCGAGGCCGTCGCAGCTCTCGGCGGTCTGGCGCTCCGGGTGGGCCGTGGCGGGACAGAGGAGCGCGTCCTCGGTCAGCTCGTCGCAGCGCAGCCGACCCTCGCCCCGACAGACCCCGACCCCATCGCCGCAGGGCGCCCCCTTGGCTGGGAACTCCTCGTCGACCTGCCCGTCGCAGTCGTTGTCGAGGTCGTCGCAGCGCGCCTCCTGCGCCTGGTAGCTCGCCGGATAGGGGCAGGTCCAGCCGGCGAGGCCGTCGCAACGGGGCAGGACCCCGGCGCAGACGCCGAGGCGCAGGCAGGCGATGGGCGGCAGGCCGAGGTTGTCGTCGATGACGCCGCTGCAGTCGTTGTCCCGACCGTCGCAGATCTCGACCCCGCCGTTGGTGAGGGTGCACTCGCAGCCATCGGCCGGGTCCTCGTTGACGTCCCGCCGGCCCTCGTCGCAGCGCTGGACCGCGCACTCCCCGGCCAGGCAGAACGCGGTGGCCCCGGCGAGATCGCACCGGCGCCCGCACTGCCCGCAGTTGCGGGGATCGTTCTGCAGGTCGAAGCCGTCGTCGATGGTGCCGTTGCAGTCGTTGTCCCGGCCGTCGCAGATCTCCTCGCCCCCCTCGCTGACCCCGCAGAAGTACTCGCACCCGTTGGCGAGCCGGCGGTCCGCGTTCCAGAAGCCGGGCTCGCAGCCGAGCACGAGGCACTGGCCCTCCTGGCACCGGGTGACCGTGCTCGGATAGCGGCAGCTCCGCTGGCACTGCCCGCAGTGGTCGAGGCTCGTGAGCAGGTCGAACCCCTCGTCGGTCTCGCCGTCGCAGTCGTTGTCCTGCCAGTCGCAGACCTCCTCGCCCGTGAGGACACAGGCGTACTCGCAGCCGTCCGCGGCGTCCTGGTTCTGGTCGACCCAGCCGGTGATGCAATCGTACTGCCGGCAGTTCCCCTGGACGCACGCGACGCGGCGGTGCGGCTGCAGGCAGGAGTTGCCGCAGACGCCGCAGTTCGCCTCGTCGGTGAGCTTGTCGAAGCCGTCGTCGACGACGCCGTTGCAGTCGTTGTCGCGGTCGTCGCAGAGCTCGATGCCGCCCTCGCTGACCCGGCACGCCAGCTCGCAGCCGTCGCTGACGCCGTTTTGCGCGTCGTACCAGCCGTCGTCGCACTGGGCGATCCGGCAGACGCCCTCGTCGCACACGGGCAGGGCGTTGGCCGGGGCGCAGGGCCGATCGCAGCCGCCGCAGTGCTCGAGGCCGTGCTGCTTGTCGAAGCCCTCGTCGACGGTCCCGTCGCAGTCGTTGTCCCGCTCGTCGCAGATCTCGACCCCGTCGTTGGTCGGCAGGCACGGGTACTCGCAGCCGGTGTCGACCCGCAGGTCCGCATCGACCCACCCGGCCGCGCACTCGCCCACCGCGCACTCGCCCCCGAGGCAGGCGCGCGTCGCCCGGGGCACCGCGGGGCAGACCCGGTCGCACTGGCCGCAGTTGTCGGGATCCCGGTTGAGGTCGTAGCCGTCGTCGACGATGCCGTTGCAGTCGTTGTCGACCTCGTCGCAGCCTTCGAGGCCCCCGTTGGTGACCTGACAGAGGGCCTCGCAGCCGTTGTCACGCCGCCGATCGATGTCGGCGAAGCCCTCCTCGCAGCGCTCGATGACGCACCCCCCGAGACGGCACCCCGCGACCGCGTTGGCGAACCGGCACGGTCGCTCGCACCCCCCGCAGTGCAGCGGGTCCTGCTGCAGGTCGTACAGCTCGTCGGTCTGGCCGTCGCAGTCGTTGTCCCGGCCGTCGCAGAGCTCGTAGGGGTCGACGTCCGGCACGCAGGGGGTCTCGCAGCCGTTGTCGTAGCGCCCGTCCCCGTCGATGTACCCGGCCTCGCAGGTCCCCACGAGGCACTCGGAGTCGACGCAGACCGCGACCCCGTTGGGGATCCGGCACTCCCGCCCGCACTGGCCGCAGTGGTCGACGTTGGTCGCGAGGTCGAAGCCGTCGTCGGTGGTCCCGTCGCAGTCGTTGTCCCGGTCGTCGCAGATCTCGACGCCGCCGTTGGAGAGCACGCAGGGGGTCTCGCACCCGTCCTCGGGCACGCCGTCGTCGGACCAGCCCTCGAGGCAGCGATCGATGACGCACTCCCCCTCGAGGCAGCGGGGGACGGCGTTGGGGAAGCTGCAGACCCGCCCGCAGCGGCCGCAGTGCTCCGGATCGTCCCGGAGATCGAAGTCCTCGTCGGTCCGGCCGTCGCAGTCGTTGTCCTCCCCGTCGCAGCCCTCCACGCCCCCGTTGCTCTGCGCGCAGGTGGCCTCGCAGCCGGTCAGGGGGTCGTCGTCCTCGTCGTACCAGCTCGGATCGCAGCGGCCGATCCGGCACTCGCCGCCCCGACAGACCGCCTCCGCATGACGCAGGCTGCAGCGGTGGCCGCACTCGCCGCAGTTGGCCGGATCACCGACGAGGTCGTAGCCGTCGTCGACGAGGCCGTTGCAGTCGTTGTCCTGACCGTCGCAGATCTCGATGCCGCCGTTGGAGAGGGTGCAGCGGCTCTCGCAGCCGTTGTCCTCCCGGCCGTCGAGGTTCGCGTAGCCGGGGGTGCAGCGGGCGAGGTAGCAGAGGGAGTCCCGGCAGCCCCCCGCGCCGTTGCCGTACTGGCAGCGGTGGTCGCACGCGCCACAGTGCTGGGGGTCGCGCGCCAGCAGGAAGTCCTCGTCGGTGTAGCCGTCGCAATCGTCGTCGAGCCCGTTGCAGCGCTCGGCGACCGGCCGGCAGCCATCGGGCCCCAGCCCCAGGTCCTCCGGCCCGGCGTCCTCCGGCCCGGCGTCGACGCTGGCATCCGGGGGCGTCTCGGGACCGGCGTCTCGCTCCCGCGCCGCCGGGGAGCACGCGACCAGCACTCCGAGCAGCAGCAGCCCGCCGGTCCATCCCCCTGACCAGCGCAACCCACGGGGCCGGCAGCTCGTCGGCGACGTCACACCGCCCCTCCTCCGGCCGGGTCCGGCCGCGCGGGCTCGCCGAAGACCTGGGCGGTGAACAGCTCGATGCGGGTGTCGGGCGCGCGCCAGGCCTGCTCGTCGTCGAGCCCGGCCTTGCGGCAGGTGTGGGCGAGGAAGGTCTCGGCATCCCAGCCCTGCTCGGACGCGACCTGGGGCAGCAGCACGCCGCGGTGCCACCCCCGGGTCAGGTAGATCCCGTGCACGCCGATCTCGAGCTCGGCGAGGGGGTCCCGGCTCGGCCAGCGGGGGGAGAGGACCGAGATCTCGAGCTGGATCAGGGGCAGCTCCCCCCGGGGGACGGGACGGAAGCGGGGGTCCTGGGTCGCCGCGGCGACGGCCATCTCCCGCACGATCTCCACCAGGGGGCGGTCCGCGGAGAAGGTGCCGATGCAGCCCCGCAGCTCGCCGCCGAGGTGCAGGGTGACGAAAGCACCAGCAGGCTGCACCAGCGCCGGCGGAAAGCGCCGCCCCTCCAGCGCGGGCGTCTCGCCCTCGTGCAGCAGGCCTTCCAGCACCTCTCGCGCCCAGCGGAGCAGGACCTCCTGCTCCGGCTCGGTCAGCATCGCCGCGCTCATGGTCGCCCTCCGCGTGCAAGGTAGCGCTGGTAGTCGTCGAGGATCGTCCCGTGATCGAAGCAGAGCTCGGCCGGCAGCTCCTCGAGGGGAAAGACCCGGGCCTCGGCCGCATCGTCCTGGCCCACCGGCTCGCCTGCGGCCATCGCGAGGAAGACGGTGCTGATGGTGTGCTGCCGGGGGTCACGGGTCGGATCCGAGTAGGTGTGGAGCTGCTCCTGGAGGGTCACCGCCAGCCCGGTCTCCTCGGCCGCCTCCCGGCGGGCGGCGTCCTCGAGGGACTCCCCGTAGTCGACGAAGCCACCGGGCAAGGCCCAGCCCAGCGGGGGGTTCTTGCGCCGGATCAGCACGATCCCTGCGGGACAGCGGATGATGACGTCAACCGTCGGGACGGGGTTGCGGTAGCCCATGCCCACCTCGTCGGCCCGCAGCGCGCGTGGCCGGATCGGCTCCAGTCTACGCCGTCTGGGGAGGCGGGTCGAGCCCCCACCGCGCGCCGAGCCCGGCCGCGACCCGGAGGGCGACCACCGCGCGGGCGGGCTCAGTGGGAGAAGGCGGGCTGATCGTACCGGACCACCAGGGAGGCGGCGCGGTCGAGGATCTTCTCGCAGTCGGGTGCGTAGGGGATGCGCAGCATCTGGGTCGCCTGGTCGTAGGAGGCGGCCCGGGGGTTGGAGACGCCGTGCTGGTCGTGGACCGGCGACTCGGCGCCGCCGGCGTCCCGCAGGAAGGTGTAGATGAGATAGGAGCCGTCGGGCTGCCGGACCGGCGCGGGCGCGAGGGGGCCGGCGGTGCAGAGGATGTTGGCGACGATCTCGCGGAAGGTGTCGCGCAGGGCCGCGGAGTTGCTGGCCGCGAAGTAGTGCCCGGGATCGTTGCCGTCGGGGTCGCCCTTGGGACCGGCGACCCGCTTCATGACCGCCTCGAGCCCGGCGCCGGTGGACTTGATCTCCAGGGAGAGCACGGTGGTGTCGTCGTTCATCCGCAGCCGGTCGGCCGCGGTGGTCATGCCGCCGGTGCCGCCGCCGTTGTTGGGCAGACCGTCGGAGACGATCAGCACGTGGCGCCCCTTCACGTCCGTGGCCCGCAAGAGCTCACCCGCCCGGTTCAGGCCGCAGGAGCTGCAGGTCATGTTGGCGGAGCCGCGACCGATCGCGCCGCGGATCGCCGCGACGCTGTTGTCGGAGACCGCCACCGTGCCCAGGACGTCGTCGCTGTAGAGCACCAGGCCGTAGTGGATCTCGAGGTTCATGTCGAGCAGGGTGTTGACCGCCGAGCGCAGGGCCTGCAGGCGGGTCTGCCCGCCCCCGAAGCTGGCGTCCATGGAGCCGGAGTAGTCCAGCACGAGCACGAGCTTGGGGATGTTGCGGTTGACGTCGGTCAGCTCCTCCTGGTGGACCTGCACCTGGGACACGCCGCGCACCCGCAGCCCCGGCGGCTGCCCGAGACCAGGCACCTGGGCCTGCAGGGGGCGGTCGACGGTGGCGGTGATGTTCAGCAGCTTCGTGGCCGCGTCGTAGCGCATGTCGAGCGCCGGCAAGGTGGGGAGCTGGCTGATGGTGTTGCCCTCCCACGCCGGGCGGTAGGTCTCGATCCGGTTGGCGAAGCCCATGCCGTCCCGCTGCAGCACCAGGGCGGCGCTCTGGGCGACGGAGTCGGCCGCGGTCTGCACCTCGTGCTTGTGCACCGCGGCCCGGCCCACGAACCAGGCCAGCGCCATGGCCGAGATGATCAGGGAGAGGAAGACGACGACGATGATCGAGGTCGCGCCTCGCTGCCGGTGCCAGCCCGGTCGTTTGGTACCAAGGGACCAGAGCGGTGTCCCGACCATGCTCGCCTCCGACCTAGGCGGCGCTCACTCGCCGCTCAGGGTGATCTGCTTCTCGCCCCCGCCCCCGCCCGCGCCGCCGCCCATCAGGGAGGCGAAGTCGAAGGCCGGGTTCGCGCCCCCGCCGATGCTGGTGCTGCCGCCCCCCTGGCTGGGCGGCGAGAAGCTGGTGAGGTAACGCTCGTTGATCCGCAGGACCTCCTGGCTCCCGAGGGGGGCGGGGGCCTTGCCCTGCTCCAGGGACGCCCGCTGGACCTCTTGCATCGCCTTGAGGGACTTGCCCGCCGAGTCGCCGAGGTGGGCGCGCGGCGTGCAGCCCCCGAGCAGCAGCAGGAGCGGGACGAGGATCAACAGGCCGAGGTCTCTCATGGCGACTCCTTCGCTGGTGCGGGCCTCTCCCCCGCGACATCCGTGCTCGCCGGCACGGCGGGCGGCTCGGCGGTGGTGGCCGGGGCGCGGGGCGGCTCCTTGGCGGGTGCCGCGGCCCCGAGCCGCTCGTCCAGGGCCCGCAGGTTGCGCTGCGCCAGGGAGAGCCCCGGGGCGAGCTGCAGGGCCTCCTGGTAGCTCTGGCGGGCCTCGTCGTCCCGGCCCGCGTGCTCGTAGACGACGCCCAGGTTCACCAGGGCCAGGGGCTCCCCCCCGGCCTGCACGAACGCCCGCCGGGCCTCCGCGTACCGGCCCAGCCGGCCGAGCGCGAACCCGAGGTTATTGTAGGTCGACTTGTCGGCCGGATCGAGGATCACCGCTCGCTGGAACGCCAGGACGGCCTCGTCGCCCCGTCCGGCGAGCAGCAGCGTGTACGCCAGGTTGTTCTGGAACGCGGCGCTGCCCGGCTGCGCCGCGACGGCCCGGTGGTGCCAGTCCAGGGCCTCGGGGTACCGCCCGGCCCGGCCGAGCACCGTGGCGAGCCGGTCCATGGCCGGCGCGAGGTCGGCGCGCAGGCCGAGCGCGACGGTCAGCTCCTGCTCGGCCGCGGCGAGCTGATCCCGGGCCGCGAGGATGCAACCGAGGTAATAGTGCGCCAGGGCGCTGCCCGGCTCGTCGAGGAGGACGCGCTGCAGCAGGGGGACCGCGTTGTCGTAGCTGCCCGCCTGGATCATGTGGTGCGCCAGCTCGAGCCGGACGCTGTTGGGCTCCGTCTCCGGGGGCAGGCCGTCCGCGCGCTGGGCCGGATCGAGCGGCGCGCAGCTCGCGACCAGCAGGCCGAGCCCGAGCAGCCACCGCGGCAGGTTCGGCCCCAGGGTCTGCACCTAGCCCAGGTTCTGCATGACGACGATGACCGCCGGCCCGAGCATCGCCAGGATCGCCGAGGGGAGCAGGCAGAGGGTCAGGGGCAGGGTGAGCGCGGCGGTCATCTTCCCGGCCTTCTCCTCGAGGTCCATCATCCGCTGCTGGCGCCAGGACGCCGCGTACTGCCGCAGCATCTGGCCGATGCTCGCGCCGAGGGTCGAGGACTGGATGATCACCGAGCAGAGCATGTGCATCTCTTCCAGCCCGACCCGGGCGGAGAGCTTGCGGAACGCCTCGGCCGTGGGGATGCCGGCCCGCATCTCGTTGATGGTCAGCAAGAGCTCCTCGGCCATCGCCCGCTCGGAGAGCTGCAGCTCCGTGGCCACCCGGTCGAGGGCCTGCTCCAGCCCGAGCCCGGCCTCCATGCAGGTCACCAGCAGGTCGAGGGTCGAGGCGAGGGAGCCGCCGATCTGCTCCCGGCGGCTGGAGATGCGCAAGGACAGCCAGAACCGGGGCAGCAGGAAGCCAACCGCGGCGCAGGCGGCCAGCCCGATGAGCAGCAGGCCCGGCTCGCCGATCAGGAACCAGGGCACGGCGAGCAGGCCGGCGGCGAACAGGGAGAGCAACTGGATGAGCACGAACTGATCGACCGCGCCCTGCGCGGCCAGGCCGGCCTGGGCGAGCTTCAACCGGAGCCCGGCCAGCTCGGCCTCGTTCTGGGGGCGCAGGCGCCGGGCCAGGGGCAACAGCCGCCGGGCGAGCGCGGAGGACGGGGCGCCCGCACCCTCGAAGCCGCCGAGGTCGGCCGGCAGGGGGGCGGGGGCGGGCCGACGCTGCGCGCGGAGGCGGAAGAAGCCCCGGACCGCGAAGACCACCGCGGCGGCGGTCAGGAGCCCGGAGAAGAGCAACAGCACGGGCAGCAAGGTCGCGAGCACCGAGTCCTCCTCCTGCTACGAGGCCGGGCTGATCAGCTTGCGGGTCCAGAGGATCCCGACGCACCAGAGGGTGACGCTGACGATGAGCAGCTTCTGGCCGATGGGGTCGGTGAAGAGCATCCCGATGTAGCCCGGATCGGCCAGATACGCCAGGGCGATGAAGGCCAGGGGCAGCCCGGAGAGCATGCGCGCCGAGCTCTTGCCCTCGGCGGTCATCGCGCCGAGCTTGCGCTCGTACTGGGTCTGCATCCGCAAGGTCTCGATGATCTTCTCGATGATCTCGATGAGGTTGCCGCCCGTCTGCTGCAGCACCAGCACCGCGACGACGAAGGTCCGCAGGGCCCGACAGCCGGGGAGCCGGCGGCTCATGCTCACCAGGACCTCTTCCAGGGAGCGGCCCAGGCGGTGCTCCTCCGCGGCGCGACGCAGCTCGTCGCCGAGGGGAGCCTGCAGCTCGTTGGCCGACAGCTCGATGGTCTGCGCCAGGGAGTGGCCGGCCCGCAGGGAGATGGTCATGATCTCGAGGGCCACGGGGAGCTGCGCGTCGATCTTCTGCATCCGCTTGCCGCGCCGCTGCAGGAGCAGGACGAGGGGGAGCAGCCCGCCGAGGCAGCAGAGCAGGGCGACCCCCGGGCTGAGGGTCAAGGTGCCGAGGACCAGGGCCGGTCCCAGGCCCCAGAGCAAGGAGCGCAGCACGAAGCTGCCCGGGGAGGTCGGCTCGCCCGCCTGGTCGAGGAGGTCCTGCAGCCGCTGCTGGGTGCCCGTCTCCTGGAGCAGGCGGTCGATGACCGCGATGCGCCGACGGTCCTCCTGCATCAGAGTGCCGGCTCCCGCCCCGGGGTGGGAGCGCTCGATGGCCAGCCGCTCCCGGACGAGGTGCTCCAGCCTCAGCTTGCGCCGTCGCCAGAGCAGATACCCCGTCATCAGGACGAAGAAGCAGGTGAGGCTCGCCGCGAGGATGAACCAGGGAGCCATGGCGCTACCTCACCGGGATCCCGGGGTTGACGCCGAACTTGCGGAACCGGGCCCCCATGGCCGACGGGATCCGGTTGACGTACGCCCCGAGGATCCGCCCCTGGGGATCGAAGCCGGTCTGCTCGAAGAGGAAGACGTCCTGGGTGTGGACCGTGGCTCCCTCGAAGCCGAGGACCTCGGAGATGCTGACCACCCGCCGGCCGCCGTCGGTCATCCGGTTGAGCTGGACCACCAGGTGGATGGCCCGGCCGATGATCTGGACCATGCTCTCCTCGGAGAGCTTGGTGCCGGCCATGGCGATCATCGTCATCAGCCGGGACATGGCATCGGCCGAGGAGTTGGCGTGGATCGTCGCCATGGACCCCTCGTGGCCGGTGTTCATGGCCTGGAGCATGTCGAGCACCTCGACGCTCCGGATCTCGCCGACGACGATGCGGTCGGGCCGCATCCGCAGGGAGTTCTTCACCAGGTCGTGGATCGTCACCGCGCCCCGCCCCTCGATGTTGGGCGGCCGCGACTCGAGCCGGACGACGTGCTCCTGCTGCAGCTTCAGCTCGGCGGAGTCCTCGATGGTGACGATCCGCTCCTCGACCGGGATGAAGCTCGCGAGGATGTTCAGCAGGGTCGTCTTGCCCGACCCGGTCCCCCCCGAGATCAGCACGTTGCTCTTCGCCGCCACCGCGGCGTGGAGGTAGCTGATCATGGCCGGCGAGATGCTGCCGTTGCGGACGAGGTCGTCGTGGCGCAAGGGGTTGGAGCCGAACCGGCGGATGGAGAGGACCGGGCCGTCGATGGCCAGGGGCGGGATGATCGCGTTGACCCGGGAGCCGTCGGGCAGCCGTGCGTCGACCATGGGCGAGGACTCGTCGATGCGGCGGCCGATCCGGCTGACGATGCGGTTGATGACGTTGAGGAGCTGGCGGTCGTCGCGGAACCGCACGCTGGTGAGCTGCAGCCGCCCCTTCTTCTCGACGTAGACCGACTTGTGGTTGTTGACCAGCACGTCGCTGACGTCGGGATCGGCGAGCAGGATCTCCAGGGGCCCCAGCCCGAGGATGTCGTCGAGCAGGGAGACGACGATCTTCTCTTTCTCGGCCTGGTTCAGCGGGAGCTGCTCCATGGCCACGAGCTGCTCGACGACGCCGCGCAACTGGGTGCGGAGCTGCTCGCGGCTCATGTTCTGGATCGCCGAGACGTCGATCCGGTCGATGACCTTGCCGTGCAGGTCGCGCTTGATGTCCTCGAGGGAGCGCCCGCCCTTGACGCCAGCGCCGCTCTCGACCCCTTGCTGGTATCGCTCGGTGAACTTCATGGCTACTTCCAGAACCTGAGCTTCTGCAGCAGGCCGCCCGGCTGCTCGGCTGCCGCGGCCCGGCCGTCCCGATCCCGCAAGGCGTCGGCGAGCTTGTCGATATCGAGGGCGATCTTGCTCTGCGGCGCCATCAGGTGCAGGGGGATCCCCTCGTTGAGCGACTTGAGCGCGAGGGGGAAGTCGCGCCGGACCAGCTCGACGTGGGGCGTCTTCAGGGACATACCGATGTAACTCGGCGTGACCAGAGCCTTTTTGTAGTATCGATTGACGACGATGCGCACCTTGTCCGGGTCGTAGCCGATGCGCCGGAAGATCTCCATGCTCCGGCTCGCGGCCCGCACGGAGGGCACGTCCTGGCTGACGACCAGCAAGATGATGTCCGCCGCGTCGAGCAGGACCATGGAGTTGTCGTCGAAGCCGCGCAGCCCGTCGATGATCGTGTAGGGGAAGCGGGTCTTGAGGAAGCCGAACAGGTTGACCAGCTCGCTCGGCTTGAGCAGGTCGAGCTCCTCGAGGCAGTGCACCTGGGACAGGACGTAGACGCCGCTCCCCTCGTGACGGTCGAGCACGGTGCGGGGATTGAAGGTCTCGCCGCCGGTGCGCACCTCCCGGATCAGGTGGGAGACCGCGCAGCGCCCCTCGAGGTTCAGGCTCGTGAGGATGTCGCCCATCTGCAGGTCCATGTCGACCAGGCAGACGTTGGCGGTGCGGGCGAGCGCGGCCGCGAGGTTGATCGCGACGAAGGTGTTGCCGACGCCGCCCTTGCAGCCGAACAGGGCCACCAGGCGACCGTGGCGTGCCGCCTCGGGGGCGGCCGCGGCGGGGGCGGCCGGCTCGGCCGGCTGCTCGATGAAGGGGGAGACGCCGGCGGCTGGGACGCCCATGGCCGGCGCCGAGACGAAAGGACTAGAGAACCCCGGCGGCGCCGGGACGTTCACCGGCGGCGGCGGTGGCGCGAAGCCCGGGGCCGGGAAGGAGGGCGGCGCCGGGGGCGCGGGCCCCCCGCCGACGTGGACCTTCGGCGAGGGCGGACGGGGTCCGGGCGGCAAGGGTGGCTTGGGGCCCTCGTAGCTCTCCTCGCCGGTGATCCGGCGGATGATGGTGTGGAACTGCGAGTGATCTCGCGGGTCCTGGTAGCTGTCCGGCGGCGGGGCGAGAGGGCTGCCCGTGAAGACCGGCCCTCCGTCTCGTTGCGGTCCCCTTCCGGTCACCGTCTCGACCTCCCTGGCTCCCGGGGCAGCCCCGGCGAGCGTCACCCCGTCTTACCGATAGCCGCCCCGGCCAGCCGGCCGGCCACGCCCGGTCCCGCTGGTCGCCTTCTTCGGCTCGACCTCGCCCCAGCCCATGAGGAAGAGCTGCACCCCGTTGGGGTCGGCCAGGTCGCTCTCGCCGGGCAAGGGACCGAGCTCGCCACCGTCCACGGGCTGGACCAGGCGGGCGGTGACGACGACCACCAGCTCGGTCTCCTCGCGCTGGGACTGGGTGGTGCGGAAGAGCATCCCGATGATCGGGATGTCGCCGAGCAGGGGCACCTTGGCGACGGTGCTGCGCAGGCGGTCGGAGAGCATGCCGGCGATCGCGAAGCCCTGCCCCGAGCGCAGCCGCACCGTGGTGCTGCTGGAGCGGGTGGTCAGGGGCGCGACCGCGACCCCGGCCAGGTTGATCGCGTTGGACTTGTCGAGGTCCGAGACGACGCTGTTGACCTTGAGCTGGATGGTCTGGTCCGCGAGCACCATGGGCAGGAAGTCGAGCTGGATGCCGTACGTCTTCCACTCCATCGTGTACTGCCCCTGGGAGCCGAGGGGCACGAGGTACGGCTGCTCCCCGCCCACCAGCAGGCTCGCCTGCTGACCGGAGAGCGCGACCAGCGTCGGCTCGGACAGGGTCTTGGCCACGCCGTTGGCGGACAGGGCCGAGAGCACCGCGCTGAAGGGGAAGCTGGCGTCGGGCTTGGTGATGAAGACCAGCTTCGCCGCCTCGGTGAAGGGCACGGGCAGGGGCAGGGTGTCGTTGAACGCGCCGCTCGGGCGGATGCCGAACTCCTCCGTGCTGGAGAAGACGCCCATGGTGTTGCCGTCCTTGTGGCCGAGCAGGGAGAGGCCGAGCCGCCGCAGGGAGGTGCGGGAGACCTCGGCGAAGCGCACCTCGAGCTGCACCTGCTGGGGGGTCGCGAGCTGCAAGCGGTTGAGCACCCGCAGGCGGGTCCCCTCCTTGCCCAGGCCGGAGCGGTAGCCCTCGGCCCAGTCGGAGACGGCCTGCAAGGCCTCGGGCCCCGAGACGGTGCCCTTCAACAGGAGCGTCTCGCCCGCGACCTGGACCGCGACCTGCTCCCCCGGGAAGAGGTCCTTGATCGCGCTGCCGAGCGCGTCGACGTCCGCGACCACCTGCACGACGAAGGAGGCCTGCCCGCCGTCGCGTCCCCAGACCGCGAGGCTGGTCGAGCCGATCTGCCGCCCCTTGAGCAGGACTTCAGTACTACTCCCGGACACGGAGGAGACCTCGACCAGCTCGGGGTTGCCCACGGACAGCCGGAGGATCGGCGCCTGGTAGGCGATCTGCTTGACGCCGCCGAGGGGCACCTGGACGACCCCCTCGGCCGCCCAGCCCGGCGGGGAGCCAGCGAGCCCCAGCAGGAGGACCAGCGCCAGCACCGCCCGACAGCCCAGCTTCTTCATGACTCCCTCTCTCGACGGTCTGCTCGCCCGCGCCGGCGAGCCGTGGACGGAGCGAGGCACCCGAGGCGCCTCGGGGCTCCGGAGGCCAGGGGCGGTCATTGGATCTGGATCCCGCCGCCCGCGGGCGCACCGTCTCTCTTGAAGCGCGGCGAGCTGAGGATGCGCTGGACCGATTCCCGACGCTCGCGGTCCTTGTCCTCGGTCTCCCCGGTGGTGAGCTCGGGGAAGAGGTCCTCGGGCTCGGCGCCCATGGAGGAGGTCGCCTCGACGTCCTGCTGGTTGCGCAGCACCAGGTCCAGCTTGCCCTCGCGCTGGGCGAGCATCAACTGCTCGGCCTGCAAGGGCGTGACCAGCAGGGTGACCACGGAGTCCTTCTCCTCGGTCTTGTTCCCGAGCCCACCGGAGGCGCCCGCGGGCTCGGCCATGCGCGAGGGATCGACCGTGGTCCCCACGGCGAGCACCCTCACGTTCTGGACGATGATCTTGCTGACCACGGTGCTCTCCTTGATCAGCCGGACGGTGGCGATGACGTCCACCGTCGCCTCGGGGTAGAACAGCCGCGCCTGCACCGCGGCGTCCTCCAGCCGGACGACCATCGCCCGCATCCCCGGCGGGATCAGCACGGAGAGCCCGCGCCCGCTCTTCGGATCCGCGAGCTTCTCCCGGAGGATCACCTCGCCCGGGTAGAGCTGGACCGCCGGCAGGAAGGGGGGATCCACCGCCAGCTCCTTGATGTCGGTGAAGTGATTGGCCGGGACGGAGGACTCGGGCATCTTGACGATCTTGAGGTTTTCTTCGGTGATCGGCGTGAGCGGACTGATGTTCACCTTGGCGACGACCACATTCTTGACCGGTTCTTTGGTGTATTGGGTCCCGGATAGCATCATGGCGAGCAGCCATGCGGTAATACCGGTGAACAGCAGAGCCAGGATCGTGAAGACGAGGACTCCGATGCCGGAAGAACCCTTTTCTTGCGCCACGACGATCTCACCTCACCACGGATATCGTCATTCATCACCGACACGAACGGGGATCGCGCCCGAACAGCTCGCAGAGGATCACCGTGCCGGGGGCCTACTGGACGGGCATACTCCCCTTGCCCTGCAGGGTCGTGAGCTGGATGCCCTGGTTCGTCAGGAGCGTGCCGCCCATGTCCACGCTGTAGGTACATTGCACGTTCACCGCGAAGACGTCAACCGAAGTACCGGGCAGGCGGGTGACCGCGGCGGTCGTCGTCAGGGCCGCGCAGCGGTTGCGGATCGGGCCCTGCAGGTACTGGTTGACGGCCGCCTCGGCGCAGGGCCGGTTGGTCATCCGGGCGACGGTGCAGACCCGGGCGGCGTGGATCGCGCTGGCGGTGAGGAAGTAGCGGGTGGAGAGGAAGTTGCTCAGGGCGAGCATCCCCACCAGCACCAGCAGGACGATGGGCAAGACGAGCATGAACTCGAGCGCGGCCCCGCCCCGCGTCCGGGCACGCAACGGCCAGCGCCAGCGCCGGACCGGCGGGACTCCTTGGGTGTCGGGCAGAGGCATCAGCTCCCCCAGCCGAAGAGGTGGGTCAGCACCCCACCGGCAGCCAGGGCCGTCCCCAGGGGGACCGCGAGGTGGGGTGGGCGCACGGGTGGCCGGGGCAGACCGAGCCCCAGCACGAGCCCCCGGAGGTTGGCGACGACCTCCCGGCGCAAGGCCGGCCGGCCCACCAGCAGCCCGGCGACGAGCACTCCGGCGAGGACGGCCCCGACCAGGGTGGCCACCAGGACGGGCAGCGGGCCGAGCCAGGCCCCCATCGCGGCCAGCAGCTTCACGTCACCTCCCCGGAGCAGCCGGAGGGAAAAGGGCAACAAGAGCAGCAGCAGACCGACCGCGGCCCCGAGCAAGCCGACGAGGAGACCCCGGCCGCCGCCCGTGAGCCCCTGGACCACGAGGCCGACGGCGAGGAAAGGGAGGGAGAACCAGTTGGGGATCCGTCGCCAGGACAGATCCTGCAGGGCGGCCGCGAGCAGCCCACCGTAGAGCAGCCACTGCTGCCACCCCCACTGGTTTCCGAGCGAGCCCATCCCGAGGCGACCGTCAAGGGAGGGGCCGGCGCGAGGCCGGCCGGCCGCGGCTCACTGATTGGAGATGGTCTGGGCCGCCTTGGTCAGCATCCCCTTGATGCTCTCCCGGAAGAGGACGAGGGTACCAATGAGCGCAACGCCGACGACGGCGGCGATGATGGCGTACTCGACGGCCGTCGCTGCCTCTTCGTCCTGCCATAGTCGCTTGAGAGTATCCATCAGCCTGCTCCTCACGCCCACAATTGGCCTCACGCCAGGGCTCGGGCCATGGGCAATCGCCTCGAGCCTGGTCTGGTTCTACCAGCCGCCAGGCGACGAGTCAATGTTTGCTCCAGCTCGGCGGCCCCTGCTCAGGGCGATCGGCGAAACGGGGGAGGCGCGCAGGCGTCGCCGACCCCGTCCCCGTCGAGGTCGAGCTGCAGGGGGTCCGGGAGACCAGGACAGAGGTCCCAGAAGTCCCCGATGCCGTCGCCGTCCGCATCCTCCTGGCAGCGGTCGCCGGTCCCGTCCCCGTCCCGGTCCTCCTGGCCCGGGTTGGCGACCTGGATGCAGTTGTCGCGCCCATCGTCGACCTCGTCCCCGTCGAAATCGTCCTGGCAGCGGTCGCCGACCCCGTCCCCCGCGACGTCCTCCTGGGTGGCGTTGGCGACGAGCAGGCAGTTGTCGCAGAGGTCACCCACCCCATCGTGGTCGAGGTCGCCCTGCAGCGGATCGGGCACGGCCGGACAGCGGTCCAGCCCGTCGGGGCGGCCGTCGCCGTCCTGGTCGTCGAGGCACGGAGAGACGATCGTACCAGGATGCTGGGCGACGAAGGGACAGAGGTCACAGAGATCACCGATCCCGTCCCCGTCCGTATCCTGCTGATCGGGATTGGCGAGGGCGGGGCAGTTGTCCTGGAACAAGCCCACCCCATCCCCGTCCCCGTCGGAGAGGCAGGGATCGACGTCCGCGGCCGAGGGCAAGAAGGGGCAAGGGTCGACCGCATCGGGCAAGCCGTCCCCATCCCGATCGTCGACGCAGCCGAAGGTGCCGGGCACCAGGGGGCAAGGATCCGCCCCATCGGGCAGGAGGTCGCCGTCGAGGTCGCCGGCGCAGCTCCCCCAGGGCGGGTCCGCGGCCGAGCGCGGGCCCAGCAGGGGGCAGGGATCGCACAGGTCGCCCCACCCATCCCCGTCCCCGTCGTGGTTGGTGGGGTTGGCGAGGTGGGGACACGTGTCGACGGCATCGGGGAGCCCGTCGCGGTCCCGATCGATCCCCGGCCCCCCCGGGCACTTCGGCGAGATGCGCACGGCCAGCGCGGTCCCCGGGGGATCGGGGACCGTGGGGCAGGGATCGACGAGGTCGACGAAGCCGTCCCCGTCCGTGTCCCCGAAGAACCGCTGGGGATCGCAGCGATCCCCGATCCGGTCCCCGTCGAGGTCGCTCTCCAGCCCGGAGGCGGCCAGGGTCGGGCAGAGGTCGTCCCGATCCCGCACCCCGTCGCCGTCCGTGTCGCGCCGCGCGGGATCGCAGCGGTCCCCGATCCGGTCCCCGTCCGCGTCGGCCTGCGCGGCGTCGGCCACCGTGGGGCAGACGTCGCAGGCGTCGCCGACCCCGTCGGCGTCGCCGTCCCCCTGCTGCGGGTCCCAGACCTCGGGGCAGCGATCCCGGTCGTCGGGGAGCCGATCGCCGTCCCGGTCCCAGCCCGTGAAGGTCTGGCAGCGGTCGCCCTTGCCATCCCCCTCCCGGTCCTCCTGGTCCCAGTTGGCGAGGGCCGGGCAGTTGTCGCAGCGGTTGCCGACTCCGTCCCCGTCGGTGTCCCGCTGGTCGGGGTTGTCGCTCACCGGGCAGTTGTCGTCGACGTCGGGGATCCCGTCGCCGTCGCCGTCCAGCCAGGGGCCGGCATCGGGCGGGCAGCCGTCGGCCGTGCCCGGGCCCGGGCTGCGGGGGCAACGGTCGCAGCCGTCGCCCACCCGATCGCCGTCCAGGTCCCGCTGGAGGTGATCGGGGACCGCGGGGCAGAGGTCGCAGAGGTCCCCGACGCCGTCCTGGTCCTCGTCACGCTGCGCGGGATCGGCCACCGTGGGGCAGAGGTCCAGGACGTCGGGCACCTCGTCGCCGTCCTGGTCGAGGGGCGGGGCGGTGGCCGCCCCATCCCGTTCCGGCCCGTCGAGGGGGCGGGCGCCGTCGCCGGCCGCGCCGGCCGCGTCCACCAGACCGCCGTCGGGGAGGGCCTCCCCGCCGTCGGGGAGGAAGAGCAAGGTGCAGCGGCCGTCCACGCACGCGGCGCCCTCGGGGCAGTCTCCGTCCCGGAGGCACTCCGCGGCCGCGAGGTCACCCGCCCCGGCGCCCTGGCCCTCGCAGCCGTCCGTGCACCCACCGATCCCGAGCAGGAGGGAGCAGAGCAGCCGAGCAGGTGATCGCCGGGGGTCAATCATGGGTGTATTGTAGGGAAGAAGCGGCGCGCGAGCCAGCTCGAGCGGCGCCCAGCGAATTGACCTCGTCGCCGGCTTCTCTTAGAATCGCCCCGCATCATCGAGGAGACGGCTGGGATGTTCAACCTCAAGATATCGCTGGTCCTCCTTACCGCAGTCGCCTTGATCACGGCCGGGAGCCTGGTCGTCACCAACGAGTACTTCGTCGGCATCCTCGAGCAGGACTCGGTCGGTGACCTGACCGTCGCGCGCGAAGGAGTGCTGCGCGCCGGCGCGCTCGACGCCCACGGGCACGAGGCCCTGGCGAGCCAGGTCGCGGCCTGGCCGATGCTCGGCGAGAAGCTGCTGACGACCTACGCCGAGGGGATCGAGGGGCTCGACGAGCGGCACCAGCAGGTCTGGGAGGAGCTGAACGTCTGGCACGCCAAGCTGGTGGCCGCCCGGGAGGCCGACAAGGGCAAGGAGTCCCCCGCGCACGCGCTCGAGGACCGCCGCCAGATCGTCCCCGACGAGATGTACGTCGTCGATGCCGCGGGCACCGTCGTCGCCCGCTTCACCGACTACGCGGCCTGGGGCAACTCGGTCGCGGCCGAGCTGCCGCAGGTCCTCGAGGTCGGCCGCACCCGCCAGCCGGACCACACGAGCTGGCGGCCGGCCAACAGCGGACCCCTGGAGGTCGCGATCGCCCCGATCTTCGGCTCCCCGCCCGAGGAGCCCCCCGCCCCGCCGGCCGCGCTCCCGGCCGGCGAGCCCGCGGTCCAGCCGGCCGCGCCCGCCGAGGTCTTCGCAGGCGCGGTGATCCTCGGCTTCCGCCGCAGCGACGCCGAGGCGATCCGGCTCCAGAAGCGCTTCGGCGCCGAGGTGATCTTCTACTATGGCAAGGAGGCGGCCTCCGGCTCCCTGCCCCTGGAGATCATCGAGCAGGCCCAGAAGCAGATCCTCGAGCAGACCGAGGCCAGCACCACCGGGCGGGTGAGCGTCGACACCGTCTACCTCCTGCGGGATCGCAAGTTCCGCGCCAGCGGCTCCCTGCTGCCGGCCTCCACCGGGGGGTTCTTGGTCCTCGTGGACCAGGGCAAGCGCCTCCAGCCGATCCACGAGCTCAACGTCTACATCCCCCTGGCGGGGGCGGGCGTCTTCCTCTTCCTGCTCATCGTCAGCGCGGTCATCGTCCGCCACTTCATCCGCTCCCTCGAGCTGCTGGACCAGGGCATCCACGAGGTCATCAACGGCAACTTCGAGTACAACTTCCCCTGCTCCCGCCGGGACAGCCTCGTCGGCAACCTCGGCAACAGCCTCAACCTGATGATCTGCACGCTGTTGGGCAAACCCTTGCCCGAAGACGAGGACTCCACCCAGGAGGAGTGCGAGAGCCGGACGCGCGGGGACGGGAGCTGGAAGGATCCCCTGTTCATCGACGAGGTGAGCCAGGTCCGCAAGCGGCCCGACCTGGTCGGCCTCCCCCTGGGCGCGGGCGGGATGCGGCGGCCCAGCGGCGGCCTCGCCGAGGCCGACAGCAACAACCTCGGCAGCTCCGGCGACGTGCGGGTCGAGCGCATCGAGGCCGGGGCGCTCACCCAGGAGCTCGCCATCGAGACGGAGGAGAGCTACTTCCGTCGCCTGTTCGACGAGTACCTCGCGGCCCGCCAGGAGACGGGCGAGGGCGTGCAGGGCGTCACCCTGGACAAGTTCGTCGCCAAGCTCCGGAGCACCGAGGCGGGCATCAAGGAGCAGCTCGGCTGCCGGATGGTCCGCTTCCGCATCCAGAAGAAGGACGGCCGGGTGACGCTCAAGCCGATCCCCATGGAGTGAGCGGGCGGCCGGCCACGCCCGGGGAACCCCCGCAGCGCGACGGCGGGCGCGGCCCGGCATCCGGGCCCGGCTCGACGAGCGCGAGGAGTGCCATGCGACCAGTCATCGGCGTGATCGGTGGGAGCGGCCTGTACGAGCTGGAGGGGATCGAGTCGGTGGAGGAGGTCTGGGTCGACACGCCCTTCGGCCGCCCCTCCGACACCTTGATCCACGGGTTCTTGCCCGGCCCGCGGGGCGCCACCGAGCTGTTCTTCCTCCCCCGCCACGGCCGGGGCCACCGGCTCAGCCCGAGCGACGTGCCGTTTCTGGCCAACATCTGGGCGCTCAAGCAGGTCGGCGTCCAGCAGGTGCTCAGCATCTCGGCCGTCGGGTCCCTGCGGGAGGAGATCCGGCCGGGCGACCTGGTCACCGTGGACAGCTTCTTCGACCGGACGAAGCGGGGCCCCTGGAGCTTCTTCGGCACCGGGCTGGTGGCCCACGTCGGCTTCGCCGACCCGGTGTGCGGACGACTGCGCGGGCAGCTCACCGCCGCGGCCCGGCGGGTCGGTGCGACGGTGCACGACGGCGGCACCTACCTGTGCATGGAGGGGCCAGCCTTCTCCACCCGCGCCGAGTCCCGCGTCTACCGCTCCTGGGGCATGGACGTCATCGGCATGACCAACCTGCCCGAGGCCAAGCTCGCCCGGGAGGCGGAGCTCTGCTTCGCCACCCTCGCGCTGGCCACCGACTACGACTGCTGGCACGAGACGGAGGCCGACGTCTCCGTCGACTCGGTGGTCGCGATCCTGCGCCAGAACAGCCTCACCGCCAAGCAGATCGTCCGGGAGCTGGCGATCTCCCTCGGCGACGAGCGGGATTGCGGCTGCGGAGAGGCCCTGGCCAACGCGATCCTCACGCAGCCGGCGGCCATCGATCCCGGCATGCGGGACAAGCTGGGCCTGCTCGTGGCGCACCGGCTCCCGGCTCACCCCTGATCTCAGCGACGAGGGCCACCCGGCCCTCGGGAGGAACACCGTCATGGAGCTTCTGGTCGTCGGTTCCGTCGCCCTGGACACCGTCGAGACTGCGTGCGCGCAGCGCACCGAGGTCCTCGGAGGCTCGGCCTCCTTCATCTCCACCGCGGCCCGGCGCTTCGCGCCCGTCCGGCTCGTCGCCGTCGTCGGCGACGATTTTCCCCCCGCCCACCGGGAGCTCCTGGCGGCGCAGGGCATCGACATCAGCGGGCTGCAGGTCGTCCCGGGCCGGACCTTTCGCTGGAGCGGCCGGTACCATCAGAACATGAACTGCCGGGACACCCTGAGCACGGAGCTCGGCGTCTTCGAGAGCTTCCGCCCCGAGCTCGACGCCGCGGCCCGGCAGAGCGAGGTCCTCTTCCTCGGCAACATCCACCCGGCCCTGCAGTTGCAGGTGCTCGCGGAGGCGCAGGGGGTCCGCTTCGCCGGGCTCGACACCATGAACTACTGGATCGAGGGGACCCCCGAGCTCCTCGCCCAGGTGCTCGCCCGGGTCGACGTCGCGCTCGTCAACGAGGAGGAGGCCCGCTCCCTCGCCGGGGTCTGCCCCCTCGCCGAGGCCGCGGCGAAGATCCGGCAGCTCGGGCCGCGCTACCTGGTCATCAAGCGGGGCGAGTACGGCGCCCTGCTCTTCTGGGAGGAGGGCGTGCTGGCGGTGCCCGCGTTGCTGCTCCCCGACGTCCAGGATCCGACCGGTGCGGGAGACAGCTTCGCCGGCGGCTTCATGGGGTACCTCGCCCGGGAGGGCGACTTCTCGCCCGCGAGCCTGCGCCGGGCGATGATCCACGGCACGGTGCTCGCCTCCTGCGCGGTGGAGGACTTCTCCCTCGGCGGGCTGCTGCGCCCGACCGCAGCCCAGCTCGAGCAGCGAGAGCAGCAACTGCTGGCGATGCTGCAGGTCTAGCCTCCGGCCGCCCCCCCCCGGGACCGACGACCGCCACCGGGGCGGGGGTCAGGCCGTCGCGCCGAGCAGCCGACGCAGCTCGGGCCGCAGCTCCTCCGGGACGAACCAGCGGGTATCGGTGGTCTCCTGGAGCAGGCTGCGGACCACCCCCGAGGTCTCGGAGATCTCCCGGTTGCCGTCGGGCCAGCGGACGAAGATGCCCTCCGGGCCGAGCTCCGCGGGCGAGTACGGACGGTAGGGCTGGTCGCGGGCGGTGTCGACGAGCAGCTCGAAATCCGGGTCGTGGCCTGCGCACCGCAGCAGGTCCCGCGCCCGGGCGAGCTGCGCGGCCTGCGCCGCCGGGTCCTGCCGGACCACCTGCAGCCCCTTGTACAGCCGGCGGTGCAGCAGCCCGCCCGCGAGCCGGGCGAGCAGGGGATCGGTCGCGCCGGCCCAGACCTTCAGGGCGCTCCAGAGGTCGCCGTCGTCGAGCGCGAGGTACTCGCCGAGGGTGGGGGAGCCCCCGCCCAGGACCCGGGCGAGGCCCGGGGCCACCCCGCCCGGGGAGAGGCGCCCCGAGGCGACGAGGAGGGACGCGCGCCGGACCGCGGCCCCGAGCATCGCGCCCGCGGCCCGCACCGTCTTGTGGTGATAGACGCTGCGGAACAGATGGTAGCGGGCGATCAGGTAGGCCTCGACCGCGTCGTGGCCCCGCCGATCGATCACCAGCCGGTCCTCGATCTGGTCAATGAGGACCATCCCGAGCAGCCTGGTCAGGTCGAAAGTCACAGAGACGCCGAGGGCCCAGCCGTCGCGCAGGATGTAGTCCAGACGGTCGCAGTCGAGCTGGCCGGAGACGATCTTGCCCAGGGTGCGCGGGCGGGCGACCCCTCGCACGAGCTCGTCGACCCGCCGGGGGAGGGTCGGCTCGTGCGCGGCGAGCAACTGGTGCACCGCGGTCCCCGGGTCGAGCACCAGGCGGCTGCTCCATTCCTCGTGCCGCCCACCCCAGAGCCCCTCGCCGTTGTGGGAGAGCGGGCCATGGCCGAGGTCGTGCAGCAAGGCCGCCGCGAGCACTGCGGTCCGCTCGTCCGGGCCGAGCTCGAGCTGCCCCCGCACGGCCTCGAGGATCCGTCGGGCGAGGTGCATCGCCCCGAGGGAGTGGGTGAAGCGGCTGTGCTCCGCACCGTGGAAGACCAGCCCCGCCAGGCCGAGCTGCCGGATCCGGCGCAGCCGCTGCAGCTCGGGGGTGTCGATCAGGGCGAGCAGCAGCCGGTCGCCCGGGTCGTCACGCTCCAGGGCGATGGCGTTGTGCACGGGATCCCGGAAGACCTTCGGGCGCATGGTCGCTCCTCAGCCCGGACCGAAGAGCGGCAGGCCTCCCTCGGCGAACCAGGCGGCCAGGATCGTCAGCGGCAGCCCCTCCACCGCGCTGGGGTCCACGCCCTGCCACCGAGAGAACAGAGCGATCCCGAGACCTTCCAGCCGGTAGGAGCCGGCGCAGTCCAGGGGCGCATCGTGCTGGACGTAGGCCGCCAGCTCCGCCTCGCGCCAGGGGCGCATGGTGAGCTCCGTGACGTCCAGCGCCTCCCGGAGAAAGCCGGCGTCCCGCCGGACCAGGGCGATCGCGGTCAAGAGCTGGTGGGTGCGACCCTGGAGCAGGGAGAGCTGGCGGACCGCCTGCGCGGGCGTACCGGGCTTGGTGAGGATCTCGTCATCGAGGACCGCGACCTGGTCGCCGCCGAGCACCAGGGCCGCGGGATGCCGCTGGCTCACCGCCTCGGCCTTGGCCCGGGCGAGCCGCTGGACGAGCTGCGCGGGCGACTCCCCCGGCAGCCGGGTCTCGTCGACCGCGGGCCGCTCGCTGACGAAGGGCAGCCCGAGCCGGGCGAGGAGGCGCTGGCGGCTAACGCTGGTGCTGGCGAGGACGAGCGGGGGGGCCACCGGCTCAGACCATCTGCTGCGGCTGCTGGGGGCCCGCGCTCTTGCTCGGACCGCTGAACAGCCGGGCCCCGAGGTCCATGCGGATCAGCACGAAGAGGAGGCCGCAGAGCAGGGCGAGGATCGCGGAGGCGGCCCAGAGGTTGTACTCCTCCCGCCAGAAGATCACCCCGTCACCCGGCGACGGCACGCTCTGCGGGGTCTGGGGCAACTGGTAGCGGCGGGCCAGCTCGACGATGTTGCTGAGGTGGATGATGGGCACGCCGTCCTTCGCGAAGCGGGTCATCACCGAGTCGAGGGAGAGGGCCCGGGCGGGAGGGCGCCGGTTGAGGCCGGGCTTGAACAGCTTCTTGCCGACGGCCGTGCCCACGGAGACCGTCCCACCACCCACGTTGACATAGACAACGATCGGGCTGTCTTTTGCGATGGACTTGTACGTTTCCATGCGAATATCGATGTTTTCTTTGGGAACACTGGTATAGATCATCGGAAGTCCGCTTTCCGTGATCGCTTTCTGGAGAAGCTCGAGACCCTTCTTGCTCATTCCGAGCGCTTTATCGCCTTGTCCACCAAGAGTTGCCGCAGATGAACGGAATGGAAGGATCTTTTGGTCATAGAGCAGCTTTTCCATCTTTAGCCAGGTGAGATCTGGCTCGTTGGCCCCCCACATGGAAGCCGAGGCCCCGGAGATCGCGACCGGGTTCAGCTCGAGGGCCGCGGCCGCGCAGTAGGTCGCCAGGTTCATCGCGGGGAAGGAGCCGGAGAAGCCGATCGCGATGTAGTCGCCCTTCTTGACCCCGGCCCGCTTCAGCAGATCGACCAGCACCGCGGCCCAGTTGGGGTTGACCGTGGTCTGCTTCGCCTCGAGGTTGCCGGTGTTGCTGGTGATCGGCGACATCAGGGTACCGATCATCCCGGAGCCCGCGGGATCGGCCTCGCGATCGATGGGGCCGAGGCGCTTCAACCGGTAGTCACGGATCGCGGTCATCGAGTCGCGCATCAACCGGGCAGCCTTCATCTTCTCGGCATAGTGGGGCTGCTTGGTCCGGGTCTTGACGGTCTCGACCGTCAAAAGACCCAAGGCCGCCATCAATGCAACGAATAGATGAATACGCCGGGATACCTTCCCCGGTCGCCAGTAGATCTTCTTCACAGCGCCATCTCCCCGCCCGTGATCAGGATCAATCCCAGCCTCACCACGACGCTCGCCGTGACCAGGGTGGCCAGGGTTTCCCACATCCCCTGTCGATCGATCCAGATGGCGATGAGCCCCGGAATGATGTAGCCGACGACGCTCAGGTCGAGGGAGCCGTAGCTGAGGGGCAGGCTTCCGACCTGCCGGAGCAAGGCACCCATGATGAAGCCCACGAGGATCATCAGCACGGTGCGCCGACGACCATAGAGGATCATGATCGTCCCGAGGGCGTGGACCAGCAGAAAGGTCAGCACCGCAGCGAAGATCGTCAGCAGCACGGTCAGGGGGCGGTCGAGGCTGAGGGCGATGTAGCCCGGAACGACCATCCCGCCGGCGGCCGCGCCGAGCAGCTCGGAGAAGACCAGGCTGACCACCAGCCCCAATCCCACCGACAGGGTTATCAGTTCCATCAGTGGCCTCCGACCCGAGCCGACGCCGGGAGGGCGAACTGCTCCTCCTCCGGCGCGGACATCTCCGGCAGCAAGGTCCGGTTCTGGAAGTAGGCGACGAGCTCGAGGCCTCCGCCGCCGATGTTGCCGATGCCCATCACCAGGGTCTTGTGACGACACAGGCCGACGATCGTCTCGAAGATCCGCTCGGTGGAGAAGCCCTCGGCGTAGACCGCCTTCGTGGGATCGAGCCCGGCGAGGGCGGCGTACTTGACGAAGACGTAGGTCCCGCTCCCCATGACGACGTAGTGATCGGCCCGGGTCCAGGAGGGCACGGCCTCCCCGAGCTGGCGCGACCGATCGGGGCGATCGGCGCGGCAGTTGAGCAGCATGATCCGGGTGGCGTGCTCGGGGTGCCGGTCCACGGCCATCTGCCAGATCCGCTCCGAGGACTCCGGGTCGTTGGCCGCGAAGCCGTTGTAGAAGACGATGTCCCGGCCGAAGAACTCGACCGGGTACGCCTGCATCGCCCCCGGGTCGGGCGGCGTGCGGATCATCCCCGCGAGCGCGACCTCCCGCGGGACGCCGGCCTCCGCGCACACCTGCAGGGCCAGGGCGACGTTCTCCTTGTGCTCCTTGTAGGAGAAGCGCGCCATGGTCTCGTCGGGGATCGCGTCGGCCTGCGCGGCCGAGATCGCCGCGAGCCGGCTGCCCCGATCCGCGCAGGCGTGGGCGAACAAGGGCAGGTAGTCACGCTCCGCAGTGCAGAGCACGCCGCCGACGGGCGTCGAGCCGAGCAGGGCCAGGGCGACATTCTCCTCGCTCGGGCCCATGACGTCGAGGTGATCGGGGCGGGCGTTGGTGATCACGCCGATGGTCGCCCGCACCATCTTCAGCTCGGTCAGGCTCTGCAGGGCCGGCTGCAGGGCCATGCACTCGATGATCAGGGCGTCGGCCCGCTCCGACGCGGCGAGGGAGACGATGCGGAGCTGCTCGATGATGTTCGCCTTGGCCGGCCGGAACACCGGGTACTCCCGCCCGTCGTGCATGATCATCCGCGGGAGGGTCCCCGTGGTCTTGGCGAAGGTCCGCAAGCCGCCGGCGCGCAGGCCCGCGGCCACCAGGCGGGTCACGGAGGACTTGCCCCGGGTGCCGTTGACGTGGATGCGGATGCGGATCGAGCGGAGGTTGCGCCGGTGGGCGAGGTATTCCCACGCGCCGGCCCCGACCAGCAAGGCCAGCAGCACCAGCAGCGACAGCAGCAGCGACATGGGTGCCCACACCCCACCGGCCCCGTCGTCCCGGACACCATCCAGCGGCGGACCGGGAGACCGGGGGATGGGATCGGCTCAAGTTGGGATAGACGCCGCCCGTTGTCAAGCGGAGAGAACACCACAAGGCCCTTGCCGGGAGGTGGCGAGCCCGCCATACTGCGCCTCCGGTGGCCCCGCCCGGGGCCCGGAGGGACGACCATGGCGGAGACGACCGCGGCCGCCGGCGAACACGCCGGGCGGCTGGCCTGGCTGCGCTGGCTCGGGCTCGGCCTGATGATCCTCGACGCCGCCGCCCTGCTGCTGCTGCAGCAGCGCTTCGGCGGCCTGCTGGCCGCGACCCACGCGCTGCTGCTCGCTCCCGCCGCCGGCACGGCCGACCGCCTCCTCTTCATCCTCCCCTTCGCCCTCGCGCTGGTGACGGTCTGTCTGGGAGGGATGGCGATCGGCTACTCCCGGAGCTGGGCCGGGCAGCGACAGGTCGGCCTGCTCGCCCTGCTGGCCATCGCCGGCGGGGGTGCGGTCGCGGTCAGCTACCTCCTCTGGCTGCCCCTGGCGCTCGTGCAGGGCTGAGCGCCGCGGGCCCCCGCCCCCCGGCAGCCCCAGGACCCCGGCGCCGCCCGCCGTCCCCCCTACGCCGCTTGCAGGAAGAAGACCGCCAGGGCCAGGGCCAGGACCAGGGTCGTCAGCCCGATCCCGAGGAGGATCCAGGGGACGAGCCCCCCGGTCGAACGGGGGGGGTCGGGTCGCGCGGGGAGCGACGACAGCGACGCCGCGGACGGCGAGGGGACGTTGGCCGGCGGGTTGAGCAAGGCCTCGGTGGGCAGGACGACGGTGGCCGCGGTGGCGTTGACCGCCTCCATGAGGAGGTCCTCGGGTGGTGGGGTGAGGGGCTGGGGGCCGGGGTACGGGGGGCGCGGGTCGGACCACTCGTCGGGGGCCGTGCGGGCCGGGGCGCTCTGCTCCAGCGCGTCCTCGTCTTCGTCCAGCTCGGTCCGGTCGTCCAGCCGGCCGTCCAGGGCCTCGGCCACCGTGGCGGCCGCGGAGGCGGGGTGCAGCTCCGAGGTCTCCCCGCCCTCGTCGTCCTCGCCTCGCCGCAGCCCGCGTGCGTCCCGGCCCACCGGCCCCCCGAGCTCGCCGTCCGCGGCCACCAGCAAGGTCGGCCGGGAGTGCAGGTTGCCGGCGGCGGGGATCCGGGCCCAGGAGGCCCGGGGCTCGGCCGGGGCCGGCGCAGGGGCCTCGGCCATGACCAAAGTACCCCGAGCCTCGGCGCGGCGGGGCGGCGTCGCGGCGGGCTTGGTCTTGTCCTTGTCGCTGATGGGCCGGGGGATCACGGGCAGGGAGGCGGTCGGCTCGGCCCCGGTGCTGGGCGACGGGGGCAGGGTCGACAAGGCCGAGGCCCCCATGGCCGACTCGAGCGCCCGCAGCAGCTCGGCGGCGTGGGCGTAGCGCTCCCGCGGGTCCTTGGCCGCGGCCCGCCGGAGCACCTCCTCGATGGGCGCGGGCACCCGCAGCCGGGCGGGCAGGGCCGGCAGGGGGGCCAGGCGGTGGGAGACGAGGACGTCCACGAGGGAGCTGGCCGCGAAGGGCGCCTGCCCGGTGAGCATCTCCCAGAGCACGATCGCGGTGGAGTAGACGTCCGAGGGGAAGCCGATCTCGGTGCTCCCCGCCACCTGCTCGGGGGACATGTAGTGCGGGGTGCCGAAGATCATCCCCGCCTTGGTGAGCCGCTCCTGCCGGCCCGCCACCCGGGAGAGCAGGCGGGCGATGCCGAAGTCGAGCACCTTGACCTGCTCGCCGCCCCAGGAGGTCGGCATGAGCATGATGTTCTCGGGCTTCATGTCCCGGTGGACGAGGTGCTTGGAGTGCGCCTCCGAGAGCGCGGCCACGGCCTGCAGGGCGATGCGCAGGGCGCGGTCGAGGGGCAGGGGCCCGTGCTCCTTGATCTCCACGGAGAGGGGCCGACCCTCCACGAGCTCCTGGACCATGAACAGGGTCCCGTCCGGCTCGACCCCGAAATCGTACAGGGTGACGATGTTGGGGTGCTGGAGCCGGGCGATGACCCGGGCCTCCCGCTCGAACCGCTCGCGCACGGCGTTGTTGTCGTCGGCCTCGGGGCTGACGACCTTCACCGCGACCTCGCGGCCCACCGGCTCCTGGATGGCCCGGTAGACCGTGGCCATCCCGCCGATCCCGAGGATACCGACGAGGGGGTACTTGCCCGCGAGCCGGGTGCCGAGGTAGCGGTCGGTCGGGGCCAGCTTGTAGTCGGCGAGGGGGACGAGGAGGCGCTGATCCCGGGGGCACTCGGTGGCGAGCTCCGGGCCCGGAGTCCAGCCGCACTTCGGGCAGACCAACATGGTGCGGGCAGGAGCTGGGCTCACGGATCCTCTTTGCCGGGGAGCGCCACACCGGCCTCCTCCCCCGAGATACCACGCGCCCGACCTCCCTTTCAAGGCCGAGGCACGATCCGCCTCACACCGGGGGGCCAGCCGCCGGCAACCTCTTGCAGCCGACCACCCGACCGTGGAACACTGGGTCGGGCGGAGACCGTCGCTCCGTGGAGAGGCTCGCGTGGATCGCTTCCTGCTCGTCACCCATGGCCTGGTCGCGGCCCTGCTCGCGGGCGTGCTCGTCCACGAGGCCGTCTGGAGCAGCCGCTACCTGCGGGGAGGCTTCGCGAGCGCCCGGCGGGAGCGGTGGTTCCTGCGGCTGGGCGGCGGGCTGTTCTTCGTCAACTTCCTCGTCGGCTGCCTCGTGTATCCGACCTACAAGGTTTACGTGCGCGGCGCGTACCTCGACCTCCACCGGCCGGACATCGCGCGGCTGTTCGACATCAAGGAGCACCTGCTCGCCTGGGTGCTGGCGACCGTCATCGCCCTGCTGCTGCTGGACCGCTTCGCACCCCCGGCCCGCCACCGCCAGCGGCTGCTCATCGGCCTGTACTGCGGCCTGTCCACGGGCAGCGCCGTCCTCGTGATCGTCGCCGTGGCCATCGGCCTGCTCACCGCCACCTTCGAAGGCCTCCCCCTGTGAGCGGCGAGCCCCGCCCGCCCGCGCCGGCCGACGACCGGCTCCCCCCGCCCGTGGCGGGCGTCTTCGCCGCGGTCTGCCTCGGGCTGGTGGGCTTCTCCTTGTGCTACACGGCGATCTCCTTGCTGCAGCTCCCGGTGTGGACCTACTTCCCCCGGGAGCAAGAATTCCAGTGGGTGGGGCCGGCCGGCGCGGAGCCGATGCGCTATTATGGACAGACCGCCGAGGCGCTGCTGGCCGGGCTGCTGCTGGGCGCGCCGGCCGGCGGGCTCGCCCGCCGCGGGTTGACGGGGCGCACGGCCAGGCTGCTGCTCGCCTGGACGGTGACCGCCGCGGCGGTGCACATCGCCGGCCAGGTCTGGCTGAACTGGCCGTGAGCCGCCTTGCGGTCCGGGTGAATCGGACGGGGGCGCCGCGGGTCCAACTGTGGGTATGCCGGGTCTCCGGGCGCTCCGGAGGGAGGTGAGGAATGCGCAGATCGATCGCGAAGCTGTTCGTCCCCATGGTGGCGGCCTTGCTGCTCTGCTCCGCCCGGCCGGCTCAGGCCGGCCACGACTCGGCGGTGGAGATCCAGTTCTGGGCCTTCTCCCGTGACGCCCGGGCGATGCTCGTGGTGATCAAGGACGTGGCCCGGGGGCTGAGCACCCTGGCGATCAAGGCGGTCGGCACCTACGGGCAGTCGGTCTACGAGCTCGACCTGCCGCCGGAGGTCACGCCGGAGCAGCTCCCGGCCTACCTCGCGTACCCGCCCTTCAACGCCTACGGCTTCATGGATGGCGGCGTCGTCGGCGAGGCCGCGCCCGACGGCTCCGGGATGATCATGTCCAACAAGATGGGCGCGCAGCTCGTGCTGTTCATCGCCCGGGGCGAGACGATGAAGCAGATGTTCGGCATCCCGCTGGGCACCAGCCCCGACGGCTCCCTGGTGGCCGAGGCGAAGATCAAGGAGATCCGCTGGTCGGCCAACGGCAAGGCGACCGCGATCATCGTCCACCAGAGCCTCGCCGGCGACTACGGGACCGACACGGACCAGCTCATCTCGTTCGACCCGACCCCGTACAAGGCGAAGCTAGGTCCGATGGCCCCCGCAGGTGGCGCCGCCCCAGGAAAGAAGTAGCAAAGACGACAGGAATCCCAGTACCTCAGTACTGGACCTCCAGGGTGTACCTCCCCTCATCGTCCGGCCGGTAGCCGAAGACCCGCAGGGACAGCGACTGCGCGTCCGTGGCGACGAAGTCGATCTGCTCGCTGGCGCCCGCGGCCCGCCGGGAGGAGGCGAGCTCCCGGCCGGACGCGTCGAGCAGCGCCAGGTCCAGGTCGTAGCCGCTGCCCGCCGGGACCAAGGTGACCGCCAACGATCCACTGGCGGCGAGGGGCACGGAGAACCAGTCCTCGTCCCCGGCGCAGATCCCGAGGTCGTGCTGGCCCGCCTCCAGCGGGGAGGCGTGGTCCTGGTCGTCGTTGGGCTCGAGGGGATCGCGGCAGGCGTCCTCCACCGGGGTGCCCCCGAACACGCCCACCGTGAGGAGGTAGCCGGACCGGGTGTTGGCCCAGGCCCCGGTCACGAGGAGGAAGACCTCCTCGGCGCGGGACGCGGTGTAGGAGAGGGACTCCCAGGGCCAGACGATGGAGTCGCTGCTGGCCAGCAGGTTGCCGCGGGCGTCCTCGAGGTACAGGTCGAGGTCGCGGAAGAGGTCGAAGTCGATGTCCGCGGTCAGCTCGGCGCCGGCCAGCAGCGGGATGCGGAAGTAGTCCGCGTCTGCCGCGCAGATCATCAGATCGCCAGCGAAGTCGCCGGCCAGGGGGGTCGCCGTGGCCGGCGTGTCGTTGCGCTCGAACCGATCATTGACGCAGCCCGGGTCCGGGTCTGCCCCCTCGCCCTCCCCCTCGCCGAGGCCCTCGCCCTCCCCCTCGCCCTCGCCGAGGCCCTCGCCCTCGCCGAGGCCCTCGCCCTCCCCTTCCCCCTCGCCGAGCCCCTCGCCCTCCCCCTCGCCCTCGCTGGCCGGCGGCGACAGGGTGAGCTGCAGATCGTAGTGCGGGGTCACGGCCCCGAAGACCCGCACCAGGTACGGCCCGTCCGCGGGGGCGGCCACGAGGGTCGCCGCGGCGCCCGGGCCGGTCGCCACGGACCCGGCCTGCAGCGCGGCGCCGCGTCCGTCCCAGAGCTCGACCTGCAGCCCCTCGCCGGTGACCGCGGCGATCAGGCCTTCGCCCCGCTGCAGCTCGACCTGCAGCCAGTCCTCGTCCGCATCGCACAGGCTCAGCCCCGCCGCGGCGAAGCCCCCGAAGGGGCGCGCGGTCGCGGGCGAGTCGTTGGGCTCCAGGCGGTCGGGATCGCAGGACACCGGCGCAGGAGGCCGCACCTCGAGCCGCAGATCATAGGAGAGCAGCACGAGGCCCCAGATGCGGAGCGCGTAGCGCCCGTCCGTGGGCGCCTCGTCCAGCAGGAGCTCGACGCCGTCCTCCCGGGCTGCGCCGGTGCCGAGCAGGGTGCGGCCGTCGGCGGTGCGCAGCTCCACCCGGGGGCGACCACCGCTGACGGTGGCCCGCAGCCCGGCGCCCTGCGGCAAGGTGATCAGGAACCAGTCCTCGTCCCCCTCGCAGAGGCTCAGGCCGCGCAGGAGCTCGCGGTCCAGGAGGATCGCGGACGACGGGAGGTCGTCCGGCTCGAGCCCATCGGGCTCGCACGCGGGGGACGCCCCCTCGCCCTCGCCCTCGGCGCCCTCGCCCTCGCCCTCGGCGCCCTCGCCCTCGCCCTCGGCCCCCTCGCCCTCGCCCTCGGCGCCCTCGCCCTCGCCCTCGGCCCCCTCGCCCTCCGGGCGAGGCTGGAGCACGCACTCCCCCGCGACGCACAGCTCGCCCGGGGAGCAATCCTCGGGGAGCTCGCAAGTCGCCTCGGACACCGCGGCATCGAGACCGGGATCCAGTCCGGGGGCGGACTCGGCGCACCCGCCGAGGAGGCAGAGGCCGAGGACGGCAGGCCAGGTCCGGGTCATCACGGAGCGCTCCCGGCCGGCCCGGGCGCGACGGGAGCGGGCGGGAGGGCCGGCGCCTCCCCCGGCAGGGGGCCGCCCGGATGATGGGGGCCGCCCGGGTGAGGGCCGCCCGGCGGGGGCTCGCCCGGGAAGTGGCCGCCCGGCAGCTCCCCGTGAGGGGAGGGCCCGGCCCCGGGCATGACCCCCATCGCCCCGTGGGGCGAGCGCATGGGCAGCCCTCCCGCTCCATGGGGGTTGGGCAACGCCTCGGCGCCCGGTCGCAGCGGGGCGACGCTGGGCAGCAGGGGCGACGAGAGCTGGCGATACTGGACGGGCTCGCCCGGGGGCGGCTCCCCCGGCTCGAACAGGCGCTCGCCGTAACGAGTGAGGCCGAAGCCGGCGATGACCCGCCGGGCAGCCTCGCTCGTGAGCGCGGTGAAGAGCTGGCGGGCGGCCGCGGCCCGCTTCTCCTCGCCGGGCAGGGGGTTGAGCAGCACGAGGTGGTACGGGTTGGCCATCTCCGGCCCGCCCGTGAGCAGCAGCCGGGGCTTGAGCCCCCGGGCCTCGAGGTAGGTGAGCCGGGTGGCGCGGTCGACGAGGGTGTAGGAGCCCTGGGCGTGGGCCGCGAGCACCGCCTCCCGCACGTCGCCCTCGGCCCCGGTGAAGCCGGGCGAGGCGCGCTGGTCGGTCTGCAGGCTCCAGACCTGCTCCAGCTTGAAGCGGGCCGCGCTGCCGCGCGCCGGGACGATGAAGCTGCTGCCGCTGCGGTTGATCGTCCGCAAGGCCTGGGCGCCGTCGCGCGCCGCCCGCACGTTGGCCGGATCGGTCTCGCGACCGACGAGGACGTACTCGTTGTGCATCAGGATGGCGGACTGCGCGACCCGCCCCTCGCCGACCAGCCGCGCCACCTCCTGGGGGGCGGCGACCAGGATCAGGTCGGCCCGCGCCTGCCCGGCCAGGAGCAAGGCATCACCCGTGCTGCCCGGCACCACCGTCGCCGCGACCCCGGCTTGCCGGAGCAGGGGATCGAGCAGGCCGCTCTGCTCGACGACGCGATCGACCGCGAAGACGGGCGCGGCCTGCCGGTCGCAGGCCGCGACCCCGCCGAGCAGCAGCAGCGACAGCCAGGGCCACGCCCGACCACCACTACGGCTACCGTGCTGGGTAGTGTTCTCGCCACGTCGCTGCTGGTCCATGGTGAGGCGCTCCTGGAGGCTCGAGCCTTGCGCGAGTGCTGGGAGACTGACGCCGCTGGCGCACCTCGCGACGACAGGACCGGGGGCGCGCCCGGTCGCGGGCCCGGCCGAGCGGGCCAGGGCAGTATATCGGGCCGCCGCGACCCGTCAACCAGCGGCCCGGACACGCCTCCCGGCAGGCGATGACGCGCGACGGGCTGCCCCCCTCCCGGATTGCACGGGTTGGTGTATAACCTGCTCTCCGGGATCTCCGGGGATCTGGACAGCCGGCGCACCGCCGGCAGGAGGGAGCCCTTGCTGCCAGAAACGACCAGGCGACTGCTGCCCGCCGCCACGCTGCTTCTCGGGACGTTGCTCGCGGGCTGTCCGCCCGCGCCGGAGGCCCCTGGCCCGGCCGCGCCGGGGACCACGCCGAACGCCGCGCCCTGGCTCGACGCGCCCAGCCCCTTCCCCGATCAGCGGCCCCGCGCCGAGCCCTCCCCCACCCCCGAGACCCCGACCGCCACCCCGCCGGTCGACACGCCACCTCCTGCCGCGACCGCGGACGGCGGCGTCCCCGACGAGCCCGACCTGGGGCTGAAGCTCCCGCCGGGCGCGCACGTCAACCGGCTCCCCCGCGCCAGCGCCACCAACCCCGAGGTGCCCCGCCGCCCGCCCGAGGGCACCGGCCCGGTGGCCCGGGTCAACGGCGAGGAGATCCCCCGGGCGATCTACAACGAACGCGTGCAGCGCTCCCTGGATGCCTTCTTCGGCCTGACCCGCAGCATGCCCCAGAGCGTCTGGAAGCAGGTCGTCGGCGGCACCTTGAACCAGCTCGTGCGCCGAACCATCGACCGGCAGAAGGCGGCCGAGCTCGGCGTCGTGATCTCCCCCGAGACCCTGGAGAAGGACTTCCAGAAGTTCGTCGAGGACCGGGGCGGCCAGGCGAACTGGCCCCGCTTCCTCGGCCACATGCACGTCACCGAGGAGGACGTGAAGGGCGACCTGGCGGCCAAGGTGCTCCACGATGCCCTCATCGCCAAGGGCCTCGGCGACCTGACGATCACCGACGCCGCGATCGCGGAGCACTATCAGACCCGGCAGGCCGACTACTACAAGCCCCGGCAGCGCCGGCTGCGCCAGATCTTCTTCCAGATCCCCGAGGGCGCCGGCCCCCTGGCCGCGCAGGTCGCCCGCTCCCAGGCCGAGGACGCCCTGCGCCTGGTGCGCAGCGGCAAGGACTTCGTGGAGGTCGCCCGGACCCGCAGCGAGGGCGCGACCCGGGAGCGCGGGGGCGACCTCGGCCTGCTGAAGAAGGGCCAGATGCCCGCCGCCTTCGACCAGGTGGCCTTCAGCCTGCCCGTCGGGGGGATCTCGGACGTGGTGCAGACCGAGCTGGGGTTCCACCTGATCCAGGTGGTGGAAGAGCGGGCCGGGCACCAGCGGCCCCTCGACGAGGGCCTGAAGGCCGAGATCCGCAAGCTGCTCCAGGGACGAACGTACCAGCAGCGGCTCCTGGAGCTGGAGCAGCGCTGGTACGGAGAGGCCCAGGTCGAGTACCTCGACGCGGCCATCGCGGAGGAGGCGAAGGCCGAGCAGCAGCGCGGGAACCGCTACCGGATGCCCTGAGCACCGGAGGCTACTCCGGCACCACCACCCCACCCCGCACGACCCCGAAGGGCGCCCCGCCGATGCCGTTGCCGGCTGGCAGCAACCGCTCGAACGACCAGCCGGGCAAGACCGTCCGCAAGGTCGCGGCCACCTCGCTCCGGCTCAGGGTGGGCGAGGCCACGAGCGCGCCGACGAGCCAGTAGAGCAGCTCTTCACCGAGCTGCTCCCACACCCCCGCGGGATCGCCCGACGCAGCGGACCAGGGCTCCGGGGCCACCGTGACGAACTCCGGCCGGCGGCGCACGGTCAGCCCGACGGTGCAGCCTCCGGCCAGCTCCGCGGCCGGCCCCAAGAACTCGGCGCTGGCGAGGGCCGAGGGGCCGAAGCAGGGGCAGCCGACCCCCGCCGCCCGCAAGGCCCGCAGCAGCTCCCCGGCCGCGGGGCCGGGGGCCCACAAGAGCAGGGCGTCGGGGGAGAGCAGGCTCAGCTCCTGGACCGTGGCGAGGAGGGGCTGACCGCGGCGGTGGCGGACGACCCCGGCCAGGGACAGGCCGCGGGCCGCGAGCTCCGCGGCCAGCACCTGCTCTCCCGCTGCCGCGTAGCGGGAGTCGTCGACCAGCAGGACCAGCCGCCGGGGGCCGACGGTGCGCAGGCGCTGGATCAGACCCCGGAGCTGCGCCCGGACGCTCCAGCCGAGGGTCGTCACCCAGCCGCTCCCGGCGTGCGGCAGCAAGGGCTCGTCGCTCCCGAGCAGCAGCACGGGGAGCCCGATCTGCCGGGCGAGCTGGGCGACCTCGAGCTGGGCCACCGGGGTCCCGCCCCCGACGACCACCAGGAGCTGGATCTTCTGCCGTCGGGCGAGGTCGAGCGCGGCCTGCGCGGCGAGCCCCTCCCAGGGGAGGTCCGGGACGTGGCCCGTGACGAGCTGGATCGGTAGCCGCTCCCGACCCCAGCGCGCCCCGCCCGGATAGCCGTCCAGCGAGCGCTGGGCGCCCCGGGCGAAGCTCGTGGCCGCGACCGTGCGGCCGTCCGGGGGCAGCAGGAGGCCGATCCGGGCCGCGGCGACCAGCCCGGGGGAGGCCGGGGAGTCGTCCCGGGAGGCGGACGCGGCGAAGAGCTTGTCGTGATCCCGGGGGAAGAGGAGCCCCGGGGCCGTGACGGTTGCGGGCGGGGCCGCGGGCGGCCAGCCCGGGGCTTCCGCCTCCTCCCGGCAGTGGGCCAGCCCGCCGGGGAAGGCGAGCCAGAGCTCGTCCGGGCCCACCGCGAGGCTGCGGATCGCCCCACAGGGGGCCGGGCTCTCCACGGCGTGGGCGCGCGGGGCCCGACCGGGGACCGCGGCCGGGTACTCCACGGCCTGGCGCAGGCCTCCCGGTCGCTCCCGGTAGACGAGCCAGCCGCCGGCTTCCCGGACCAGCAGGCCCGACGCGGTGCCGACGTACAGTCGGGGGCCGGCCGCGGCCAGGGAGAGCACGTGGGCCGGGAGGGTGGCGCCCCCCGGGGTCGGATCCGCAGAGAGGGGGAGCAGCTCGGAGAACTGGTCTCCCTGCAAGGCCGACAGGCCGATCTCCTGGCCGACGAGGACCTCGTCGGGCCGGACGAGCAGGGTGGTGGGGGCGTCGTGCTGCAGGCCGTCGGCCGGCTTCCGGTCGAGGCGCGCGTCCCCGTCGGGGTCCGCGAACCCCTGCCAGCGGCCCTGCTCGTCGAGCCGCCAGAGGCCCGCGCCGAAGGTGGCGACCCAGACCTCCGGGCCCCGGCACTGGACCTGCTGGAGGGTGCCGACGGGGAGCGGGGAGTTGGCGGGGGTCCAGACCTGCCACGCCCCCGTGTCGGTGTCCAGCCGGGCCAACCCGCCGGCCGTGGCGACCCAGACCTCCCGGTCCCGCAAGGTGACGTCGTAGACGAGGTCGGCCGGGAGGCCGCTGTTGCGGGTGTGGAAGACATCGACGCGCCCGCCGCTGAGCCGAGCCAGGCCGCCGGCCGTGGCCGCCCAGACGTCGCGGTTCGGCGCGACCGCGACCCCCCAGACCTCGGGATGGGGCAACCCCTGGTCCGGGCCGATCACGCGCCAGGCGTCCGCCTCGAGGGTGGCCAGGCCGTTGTCCGTGGCCACCCAGGGCTGCCCCTCGTCCAGCACCACCTCGTAGACCCGGCCAGAGGGGAAGCCGCGCGAGGGGTCGTGGATCGTCCAGCGGGAGCAGAGCGCGGGGGGCGCAGCCACGGCCGGAGTGGCCAGGAGCAAGGAGAGGCCGAGCGGCAAGGCGATTCGTGTGAAAAGATTCACAGCGTCCTCAGGTACTCGACGAGCGCGTTGAGCTCGACCCGATCCAGGTCGCGGGTGCGGCCGTGATGCTCCGCGGGGTCCTCGCGCACGAACAGCTCCATCAGGCTCCCGGCGCGCCCGTCGTGCAGGTAGGGGAGGCCGTCGCGCAGGTCGAGGAGGTGGGGCGCGTCGAACACGTCGGTGAAGTCGGACTGTGCGCCCGTGCCGACGCGACTGCGCGTCTGGCTGGTGAAGGTCGGGGCCGGATGGCAGGAGGGACAGCGGTCACGCACCGGGATCAGCTCGCCGGTGCGGGTGCGGGTCCGGTAGAACACCTCCCGCCCGAGGCGGACCTCCGGGGTGTCGACGGGCGGACGCCGACCGTTGGCCGTGGGCAGGGCGTTGACGAAGACGTGCAGGGCCGCGCTCTGGGCGTCGGAGAACGGACGGCTGCGACCGAGGATGCGGGAGAAGCGGGGACCGCACTGGACGTCGAGGGTCGGGTTGAGCCCCGTCCACTTGAAGGGGGCCGTGCCGACGAGCCCGCGCAGGCTGCGGTTGTCGACGAAGTTCTCCCCGAGGCCGTCGATCTCGAAGTCGTAGGTCAGGCCGTCGAGGTGACCGTCGGGGTGACACGTGCGGCAGGAGAACTGCCCCTGGTAGGCCGAGGCGCGGTAGAAGAGCTGCTCACCCTGCTGTTGCAGGGAGGGCCCCCCGAGCAGCCCGAGCGCGAACCGGTGCTGGAGCGTGCCGGCGGCGAGGTCGAAGACCGCCACGCCGTCGGCGAGTCGCTCGCTGACGTACAGCCGCCCCTCGGCGACGGCCAGCCCCCGGGGGTTGGCCGCCGTGGGGAAGCGACGGGCGAGCAGCAAGGTCCCCGGGCCGAGGCGGGTGCCGAGGGACTGGAGGACGTCGGCCGCCTCCCCCTCGAGCAGACGGCGGAGCTTCGCCAGGTCGAGCTCGAGGACCCGATCTCGCCCGCCGCTGGCCAGGTACGCGAACCGCCCCGCCGGTTCGAGCGCGACGGCCGTGGGGTCGGCGTGGTAGTCATCGAGCCCGTCGAGGAGGATCGGCACGATCCGGCCGCGCTCGGCCAGCTCGAGGACGACGAGCACGCTGGCCGCCACCCAGCCGCGGCGGGTCTGGGTCGTCGGGAGCAGGTTGCGGGTCACCATGGCCGGGATCAGGGCGAGCTGGCCGTCCGGGGTGATCGCCACGCTCTCGGCGAGGTGGATCGACGGCAACTGCCGCCGCTCCAGGACCCGGGGCCGCTTCCCGAGGAGGATGACGGTCACCTCGCTGCTGGGGGGGGTGCGCGGGGCGTGGGGGGAGACCAGGCGGTTGGCCACCACGGCCAGCCGCTCCTGCGGGTCGATCGCGACCGCGTAGGGCTCACGGCCCGCGGGCAGCCGGTAGCGCTCGCGCCGCGTCGGGAGATCGACCACCGAGACGTCGTCGGAGCCGCTGTTGGTCACCAGGGCGATCCCCCAGCGCGCGGCCACCGCGACCGCGGTCGGCTCACGCCCGACGGGGATCGGCTCCTCGCGACGCGGCGCCGCCAAATCCACCGGGACCAGGGCGTCGGCGTCCCGGAGCGCGACGAGCGCGCGGGCTCCCCCGTCGACGACCGCGACCCCGTGAGGACGAGGGCCGACGTCCAGACGCCAGCGGATGCGCGCCCGCGCGGGGTCGAGGCGGTAGAGGCTGTCGTCCCCGGTGGCGCCGACGAGCAGGTCGCCCCCGGGGAGGAGCGCGAGCCCGAGGGGGGCGGGCGGCTGGCGCGGCAGGGGACGCGGCGGCTGGCCGGTGCCGTGGCAGTCCCAGCAGGCCCCGAACCCGGCCGCCGGGTCCCGCAGGGTCATCGCGAGGTGGTCTTGCGCCTGCTGGCGCAACCAGAGCACCAGCCCGCCGACCAGCAGGCCGCCGAAAAGCAGCAGCAACAGCGCTCGCCGGCGCCGCGGGGCGGGGCGGGGCGGGGCGGGAGCCGGCCCGGACGAGGAGGAGGTGGTCATCGCGGCAGCTCCGCGTCCGGGGGGACGTCGCCGGGCGCGCCGACGGGGAGCTCGACGGCCGGCGGCGGGGGCGGCTCGTGGATCACCGGCCCCAGCACGGAGGGCGGGCGGGTCGTGGCGAGGAAGACCTCGTTGGGCGGCAGCCGCCCGGGATCCTCGTGGCAGCCCAGGCAGCTCCGGATCTCGCCGGGCCGCAGCCAGAACCAGCCCGGGACGTCACCCGCGTAGGTGCCGCCGGCGCCGAGCAGTCGCAGGGTGAGGGGCGTGTCGGCCGGCAGCGCGACCAGGAACGAGCCGTCGGGCTGCACCGCGAACTCACCGAGGGGGCGTCGCCGCGTCTCGGGCGTGTAGCCCCCGGCCTCGGCGTAGGGGTCAGCCGGCGGCGGGAGCCGGCGCGTGGTCAGGAAGTCATCGGGATCGGGGAGCCCTTCCTCGGGAGGGGCGGGGGCGGGCTCCGGGGCGAGCAGCACCGCCGAGTGGAGGCCATAGCGGCTCACGCTGACGAGGGAGCCCGGCTCGGTGACGCTGGGGTCGAGGAGGAGGAGCCAGCCCCGGCCGCTCCCGTCGAGGGTGGACAGCGGCAGCGACGGGGGGGACCAGGGGAGCACCGGCTCGACGTCGGCCACGTGGAAGGCGGGGTCGCGGTGCCAGGTCTGCGGCTCGCCGCCGAGCGCGGACGGGAGCCACTGCAGGGAGAACACCGGGTCGTCGGGGACCTGCCGACAGAGGAGCAGGCCGCCGCCGGGCAGGGCCGCGGCCCCGACCACCGGCCCGCCGAGGTCGGGGCGGAGCGGCTCGGCGTGGACCGCGGGCCAGCCGGTCGCGAGCTGAAACAGCCGCCCGGGGCCAGGCCGGGTCTCGCCCGGGAGGCCACCGACGATCAGCAACCGGCCCTCGCCGCCGCGCTTCACCCGCAGCTTGTAGGTCGGCTCGAGCAGGCGGTCATGGTAGCGCTCGGCCCCGGCCCCGTCGGGGTCGACCGCCCGCAAGGCGATCCGCTCCCCGGGGAGCGTGCCCGGATCGACCTCCGGTGGCGGCCGGTCGAGGACGCGCTCGCCATAGACCAGCCGGCCGTCGGGGAGCACCTCGGGCGAGAACTGCGGGTGGACGCCGAAGGTGATGCGGCGGGGAGGGAGTTTCCCCGGGCCGACGACCCACAAGGCGCCGGGATTGCTCACGGTGAGGGCCGGCAAGCTGGCCGCGCAGCGCATGACGACGTGATCCGCGGCGATCCAGCGAGGGTTCGTGCAGGATCCGGGCCCCGCGGGGAAGGGTTGCGGCGGCGCGCCGGTGAGATCGCTGATCCAGAGGGTGAAGGGATCCGCCGGCCCTCGCCGGCCGGCGAAGAGGACCTGCCGGCCGTCGGGGCTGGGCGCCGGCCAGGCGGCGACGTCCAGGCCCGGCGAGAGCACGCGCGGCGGGCCGCCCGCGGGGTCGAGGAGGAGCAGGCGGGTCCCCGCGGGGTACGCGGGCTCGACCGTGGTGGACCAGGCGGCCGCCGGCGAGCCGACGGGCACCTGGACCAGGACGAGCGGGGGGACGGCCGGGGTCGCGGCCGGGGAGGCGCAGGCCGGGAGCAGAAGGCCGAGCAGCAGCAGGCGGGCCCGGCCGGCCCGGGCCATGTCGACCCGGCCGCGGCTCACTGCTCGGACTCCCGCCAGTCCCGGATCCAGCGGGCGAAGCGGACGATCTCCGCGAGCGTTCCGGGGGTCACGGCCTGGAGGCCATCCGAGAGCAAGGACTCGGGCGGGGTGGCCGGGGTCCGCACCTCGACGAGCAGGCCGTGCACGCCGGCCGCCAGGGCCGCACGGGCCACCGAGGGCACGAGCGCCGCGTCCCCCGTGGAGTGGCTGGGGTCGAAGATCAGGGGGAGCCGGGTGCTCGCCAGGACCGGCTGCACGACGTTGATATCCGACGTATTCCGGGCATACTCCCCCGCGGTGAAGCTGCGGATCCCCCGCTCGCAGAGCACGATCCGGTCGTTGCCGCCCTTGGCGATGTACTCGGCCGCGCCGAGCCACTCCTCGAGGGTGGAGCAGAACCCCCGCTTCAGCAGCACGGGGCGCGGCTGTCGGCCAAGTTCCATGAGCAGCGGAAAATTCTGCATGGAACGACAGCCCACCTGGAGGAGGTCCGCGACCTCCCCGACGCGTTCGATGAGCCGGGGATCCATCACCTCGGTGACGATGGGCAGACCCGTCTCGGCCCGGGCCTCGGCCAGGAAGTCCAGCCCCTGCAGGCCGAGCCCCTGGAACGAGTAGGGGCTGGTGCGCGGCTTGAACGCGCCGCCGCGCAGCATCTGGCCGCCGGCTTGCTTCACCTCCCGGGCGAGGGCGAGGAGCTGCTCGCGGCTCTCCACCGCGCAGGGGCCGCCGATGATGACCGGATCGGGGCCGCCGAGGCCTACCGTGCCGATCCGGATCTCCTGACACGGAGCGTGGCCCCGGCCGTTCCAGGGGAGGGTGCGGGCGATCCGCGGGAAAGTCGCTGCTGGGTCGAACATGCTGCTCCTCGGCCGGGTCGCTCCCGGGCAGCTCCCCCGCCGTCGAGGCTGTATAGCCGATCCGGGGAACGCTTCCAAGGGTCGGGGAGAGGGGGCCCCAGGTCAGGAAGCGGGGCTCAGCGGCAGCGGGCCAGGCTGACGTAGTGCTGCGCCTTCTGTTGATTGGGCTGCAGCCGGAGCACCTCGAGGAAGGTGGTGCAGGCGAGGTCGCGGTCGCCCTGCTTGTAGTGGATCTGGCCGAGCAGCAACAGCTCGGCGATGCCCCCCGGCCGGAGGGCCACGGCCCGCTGCGCAGACCGCTGGGCCGCCTCGAGGCTGCCGCGCTCGAAGTGGAAGTTGGCGAAGCCGAGGTGGACCCGGGGATCGTTGGGGGCCAGGGAGAGGGCGCGCTGGAGGATACTGGCCGCGGCGACCTCGTCCCGGCGAGCCAGCGCCTGGCGCGCCTGGCCGAGCAACCCCGCCACCTCCGAGGAGCCGGCCGCGGGGGCCGGCGCCGCAGGGCTGGCCGTGACGGGGAGGACGGGGGCACCGGCGCTGCCGGGCGAGCGGGAGGGGCCGGGCAGGACCGGGAGCGAGGGCGAGGGGATGGCTGGCGGCGAGACCACGGTCGCGGCCACGGGGGCCGGCGCGGGGGCCGGCGCGGGGGCCGGCGCGGGGACCGGCGCGGGGGCCGGCGCGGGGGCCGGCGCGGGGGCTGGCGCGGGGGTCGGCCTGGGGCTGGCTGGCCGGGAGGCGACCGGCACATCCGGAGCGGCCCGAGGGCTGGCGGCACCGGGGACCGGGGAGGCCGCCGGGGCCGGGAGGAGTGGGCGGGAACGGCCCGCGGCCGGACGCGCGGCCGGGCCGGGCCGCGGGGTCGGGCTGGGGGCCAGGGGAGCCGCGTGCGGGGCCGGCGAGGCCGGGGGAGCCGTGACCGTGGCCCGGCCCGGGACGGCCGCGGGCGGCGTGGGCGAGAGCACGGGAGGCGCCGCGCCGGGGACGACCGCCGCGCCGGGGACGACCGCCACGAGCGCGCGGGGCGAGGCGGTTGCCGGGGGCTCGTGGGGAGATCCCGTCCCGGCCGCGGCCGGCCCCGGACCGGGCGACCGGGGTGCCGGGACCGCGACAGCCGCCACCTCCACGGGAGGCGGCGTGGCCAGGGCCGAGCCGGCCGCCGGCGGGGCCGTACCCGGGAGCGAGCCGTCGACCGGGGCCGCGGTCCCCGCGCCGGCGCGCGGCGGCCGGGGGGGCGGGCCGCCCGTGAACCAGAGGAGCAAGAAGATGGCCACCGCGGCGACCGCGGCGCCGAGCAAGGCGGGGAGCAGCCAGCTCCCGCGCCGCGGGGCCGGGAGGAGAGAGACCGCCTCCGGGGTCGTGGGCAGGGGCGAGGCCGCGGCCACGGGCTGCCGGAGCTCCTGATCGAGGTCTTCCAGCCGCCGCAGCACCTCGCGGGAGCTCGCTGGCCGATCGGTCGGCTGCTTCGCCATCAGCAGGAGGATGAGCTGCTCGAGACCGACCGGGATCTCGAGCTCGGGCACCCGGAGGGAAGGCGGCACCGGCTCCTCGTGGACGTGCTTGTTGAGCAAGGCCACGACCGAGCGGTCCTCGAAGGGCAGCTTGCCGGAGGCCATCTCGTAGAGCATGACCCCGAAGCTGTACAGATCCGCCCGCGGATCGATGTCGCGGCCCTCGATCTGCTCCGGGGCCATATAGCGCGGCGTGCCGAAGATCATCCCGTGCCGGGTGATCGCGGTGAAGGCGTTCTCGTCCGAAGCCTGGATCACCTTGGCCAGGCCAAAATCGAGCACTTTCACAAGGTTACGACGCTCGTCCCGCAGGACGAGCATGACGTTCTCGGGCTTGAGGTCCCGGTGGATCACCCCCTGCTCGTGGGCGGCGCTCAGGGCCCGGGCCACCTGGATCGCGGTGTCGAGCAGGCGGCCGACCGGCAGCGGCCCACCTTCCCGCAGCAGGTGCCAGAGCGTCTCGCCCTCGACGTACTCCATCACGAGGAAGTGCGTCCCGTCCGGCTCCTGGCCGAAATCGGTCACCGCCACGCAGTTCTCGTGCATGATCCGGCTGGCGCTGCGCGCTTCCCGCCGGAAGCGTCCCGCGGCGTAGGCGTCGTTGGCCAGCTCGGGCCGCAGCACCTTGACCGCTACCGCCTTCTCCATCAGCACGTGGCGGGCCCGGTAGACGGTGCCCATGCCCCCGGCACCCACCCGCTGCTCGAGCAGGTAGCGCCCGTCGAGGATCCGCCCGATCAGCGGATCCGGGAGGCTCTGCTCGAGCGTCGGGTCGTGCAGCCGGGTGCCGTCGAAGGGACAGTAGGTCCCCTCCTCGAACGTCCGCTCGCAGGTGGCACAGACCAACGGCACGGCTTCAACCTCCCGGGCGCATCTCGCCGAAGAAGAGGTGGAAGGACTTGGGCCGAGCCGCGAAGGTCTTGTACGAGCCGGTGACGTCGAGCAGGCCGATCATCTCGGTGGCCCGACCGGGAGCGAGGCTGACCACGAAGCTGTTGACGGAGGACAGGACCACGAACAGCCCCATCCCCGCCCCGCCCGGCTTGTCGGAGATCTGGTCCTGGCCGTGCAGCAGGCAGCGGCCGAGGTTGGCGAAGAGCACGTCGCGCTCGAGGGAGCCGAACGAGTCCCGCACCGAGAGCGCGAGCCAGCGACCATCGCACGCGTAGCGGAAGAGCGCCTCCTGACCAGGCGGCAGCACGAGCTTCTCGGTCCGGCTGCGGCCGGCGAAGAGCCGTCGCCCCTGCGCATCGACCGGCGCGTTGTAGACCGCGTTCATCAGCAGCTCGTCGGCCACGCCCTGCGCGAAGCCTGCCAGCCGGGAGGGGATGGCGAGCTCGTCGAGGTAGCGATTCAGCCGCTCGAGGATGTGCTCCCGGTCGGCCGAGCCACGCACCAGCAACGTCTCCGGCTCGATCCCCCAGGCGAGGTACTTCTCGAGCCCGAAGATGTCACCCCGCAGCACCCGCTCACACGAGACGAGGAGCTCGTGCGGATCGAACGGCTCCGACTTGGCCAGCAGGTGGGTCAGCATGCCGCTGGAGAAGAGCCGGGCCAGCTCCTCGTCGGCCAGCCGGTCGGCGAGCAGGAACACGGGCGTCAGGGGCGAGAGCCGCGCGTAGGCCTCCGCGAGGAACGCCGCGACGTGCTCGCCCGGGCAGGCGTCGTGATCGAGGATCAACAGGTCGTAGGAGGCCTGGCCCAGGTAGGCCGCCGCGGTGGCGAGATCGGGAGCCTCGACTACCGTGGAGCGGGTGGCGGCCAGGGTGCGCAGCACTCCCCGGCGGATGCGGGGGTCGGTGACCAGCGCGAGGATCCGGCCGTTCATGGGCCGGCTCCCTCCGGGAGGGCGCCCGGGGCCGGCTCCCCCGGCTCACCCTCGGGGGCGGGGAGGTCGGGGCGTCCAGGGTTCGCCGTGTCGGTCGCACGCTCGTCGCTCCCCTCCTGGAGTTGACCGCGCGGCAGGAAATCGGCCACCCCGGAGAGCGGCGGCAGCTCGAAGAGCTGCCGGGCGGGCAAGGGCTCGAGGGGCAGCTCCCCCGCGGCCGTCGCCGCTCCCGCGACCTCGCGCAAGGGCAGCCAGGGCACGGACGCGGGGACCAGGGGGCGCGTGGTGGAGGGTGCGAGGCGGCCGCGGAAGCGGGCCAGCAGGACGCCATCCACGGCCCGCCAGCCGCCGATGCCGCCGCCCGCGGGGGCCGCGGCGAGCGCGGCGGCGACGCGGCTGCGCACCTCGAGGCTCGGCTCCTTGCCCGCCGCGACCAGCAGGGGCAGGGGGGCGCCCTCGGTCTCCAGCACCAGGGCCAGCCCCCGCTCCCGGGCGATGAAGGAGTAGATCAGGGCGGCGTCGGCCTTGCCCAGGGAGACCGCGGCGGCCGCGCTGGGCGCGTCGGGGGCGACCGCCAGCTTGGCGAAGAACTTCGCCGGCGGGACCTCACCCGCGAGCACCAGCCCCCCCACCAGGGCCTTCTCGCCACCGCCACTGTCGGCGAGGATCAGCGTGCGCCCCTGCAAGGCCGGGAGCGTGCCTGGCTGCAGGGAGGCCACGGCCATGGGCAGGACCGCGACCCCGTCACCGGAGACGGCCTGCAGCAGGGGCGTCCAGCCGGCGGCGAGGGCGAGCTGGGCGTCGGCGATCGCTAGCGCCCCGGGGGACCGGTGCAGGAAGGTCCGGAAGTCCCCGGCCCGGGCGAAGCCCTTGGCCTCGATGGTGAGCCCGGTCGCGGCCGAGAGGTGGGCCGCCACCGCGCTCTGCCAGCCGCTGCGCTCCAGCGCGCCGGGGAAGGCGAGCTGGGGGGTGAAGAAGGCGAGGGTGAGGGGCGCGGGTTGTGGCCCGGCCCCGGCCTGCGCCGCGAGGGGAGCCGGCAGCGCGAGCAGCCCGAGAGCGAGGAGCACGCACCCGACGCTGGTGCGGCGGGGCCTCATGGTGTCACCTCCCGGCCGAAGCCGAACACCCGCTCCTTGGCCTCGACCAGCTCCCGGACGGTCGCGGCCAGCTCGCCGCCGCCACGGGCGAGGTAGAGACGATACAGGTCGTACGCACGCCGCTTCTCGCCCCGCTGGTCCGCGAGCAGGCCGAGGTTCAGCTCGGCCTCGGGCACGGTGCCCCGGGCGGCCAGGGCGGTGAGCTTGGCCGTCGCCGCGGGGCCCCGGCCACGCAGCCAGTCGACGAGGGCGAGGTCGTGCCGGACCGCGTCGAGCTCACCCCCGGGGAGGCCCTGGAGCTGGTGCAACAGGCGCTCGGCCGCCCCCGCGTTGCCCCGCCGGAGCTGCGCGGCGGCCTGCCGGTGCAGGATCTGCCGCCCGAGCTCGGCCAGCCGCCCGGCCTGCCGCAGGCCGGGCCGGTCCTTGATCTCGGCCCAGGCGCGGTCGAGCTGGGAGCGCCGGTAGTCGGCGTAGGCCTCCAGGTACAGCAGGTCTTCGTCGGCGGGGAGGTCCTTGCGCAAGGTCTTGAGCACCTCCTGCGCCCGGCCGTACTCCTTGCCCTCGAGCAAGGCGGTAACGAGCACGCGACGGAGCTGCCGGGCCTGGGGCGCCGGCAGGCGATCGGCGGTGCGCTCCGCCTGCGCGAGGAGCTGCCGGGCCTGCTTCCCCCGCCCCTCCGCGAGCTGCTCGCCCGCGAGGCGGACCTGCAGCCGGGCCTGGTTGCGCACCGCCACCTCGGCCGCCGGCCCGTCGAGCGTGGCCAGCAGGTCGAGGGCCGCCTCCTCGTCGCCGCGGCTGGCCGCCAGCAAGGCCCGGGTGTGGACCACCCGGTAGTCTCCTTCGCCGAGGGCGGACGCGGCCCGATCGAGGAGGGGCGAGGCCTCGGCCGGTCGCCCGAGCAAGGCGAGCGCCTCCCCATGAGCTAGGACGACCGCCGGGTCGACGGGCTTCATCCGCGTGGCGATCTTCTCGAGGAGTTGCTGGCCCTGCGCGAGCTGGCCCTGGCGGATCTGCAGCAGGGCCTGGCCGAAGAGGAGCGTCGGCTCCTCGGGGGCGAGCCGGAGCGCGGCGGTGAGCTGCGCGGCGGCCTGCTCCGGCTTGCCGTCCCGGAGAAAGTGCTGCGCTTCCTGGCCGAGCAGCCGCGCCTGCACCTCGACGAGCGCGGGGTGATCGGGCAGCAGGCGGCGACCCTCCGCCACCTCGGCGCGCGCCTCGGCGAGCATCCCCTTGGCGAGCAAGCTCTCCGCCGCGAAGACGCGGAACAAAGGCTCCGCCGGCTGCTCGCGGACGAGGCGCAGGTGGAGCGCGAGGGCCTCGTCGAGCCGACCGGTGCGGCGGAGCAGGTTGGCCTGCTGGGCGACGGGCCAGGGGTCCTGGGGCGCGAGCCGGGCGGCCTGGCGCAGCTCCCGCGCGGCCTCCTCGTCCCGCCCGAGCCGCGCGAGCACCAGGCCCAGCCGGTAGGCGATGCCCGGATGGTCGGGCTGGACCTGGCGTGCGAGCTGGTACTGCTCCACGGCTGGCACCAGCTCGCCCAGGGCCGCGTGCGCGTGACCGAGGTAGAAGTGACCGCTGCTGCTCCCCGGGCGGAGACGCAAGAAGGAGCGATAGAAGCGGATGGCCTCTGGATAGCGGCGGATCTGGAAGTACGAGCTGGCCAGGTTGTAATGAATCGATGCCTTCGTCGGATCTTTCTGGAGGATTTTTTCGAAGAGGCGTGCAGCCTCAGCAAAATTCTCTTTTTGATATTCGATGTTTCCGACATTCACTTGAGCTCTGAGGTCTTCTGGGTCGAGTTCGATCACTTTCTTGAACTCGCGCAGGGCTTCATCGAACTTCTGCTGCTTCAGGTAGATATTTCCCACGACACCATGGACTTTATGATCGTCTGGCTTTACAGATAGGTACTTTTGGAAGTAGATCTCGGCTCTCTGAAGATTAGCGGAGTCATAATAGTACTTTCCTAACAAGAAGGCGGCACCATAGTACAGATCAGCATTTTTCGCGACCACTTCTTCGAGCAGCGGGATTGAGCGAGCGTAGTCACGCTTTTTGAACAAATTGACGGCCAGAATATGCTTCACATCAGGGTCATTTGCGTCGACGGCGCGCGCCTTCTCGAGGATCCCGATGGCTTTATCGGGCTCGTCCAGGATATAGAGGACGTACCCGGCCTTCGCCGCGGCCTTGACGAGGCGGGGATCCAGCGTGAGGGCCCGGCGGTACTCCACCTCGGCCTTCTGATAGAGGCTCCGGGCCGACGCCAGCCCTTCGCGCCGCTGGAGCGCCACGGCCTCTTCCTCGAAGCGGAGACCGGCCAGAAACGCCTTCTCGGCCTCCGTCGACTCCTCGAAGCGGCCCTGTGCAGGCAGGGAGAGCGGGAGGCCGACGAGCAGCAGCGCCGTCAGCAGGGCGGTCAGGATCGCTCCCCCGCGCCGGGCGCCGGGCGGGACCGCGACGGGGGGGCAGAGCTGCTCGAGGATCCTGCGCATGGTCTCGCCTAGCCGACCCTGGCCACGACCAGGGTGATGTCGTCCTGCAGGGCTGCCTCCTGCTGATGCTCCCGGAAGGCGCGCAGCGTCGCCTCGAGGATCTCCTCGGGCGAGCGCTCGCAGAGCTCCGTCAGCACCCGGCGCAGGCGGCGGTCGCCGAACGCCTCGCCCTGGGGGTTGGTGCCCTCGATGAGGCCGTCGGTGTACCAGACCACGACGTCGCCGGGAGAGAGTGTGGCGGTGCGCGCGATGAAGTGGGACTCCCAGTCGTCTCCCAGGCGATTGCCGCGGGTCATGAGCACACCGACGCGTGGTGGCCGGCCGTCTCCCCCCGGATGGATCAGGTAGGGGAAGTTGTGGCCCGCGTTGGAGAAGGTCAAGGTGCGCGTCGACTCGTCGTAGATCGACGCGAAGAAGGTCATGACGAGCTTGCGCTGCGCGGCGGCGTAGATCGTCTTGTTCATCTCCTCGAGCAGGTAGGTGACCGAGAGATCGGAGCCCGTGGTGTGGCGCAGGGTGTCGAGGGCCGACTTGGCCGCGGCGGTGATCATCGCGCTGGGCACCCCGTGGCCGGTGACGTCGCCGATAGCCACGAGCACCCGCCCCCCCGCCAGGTCGGAGTAGGTCCACCAGTCGCCGCCGCAGATGCTCGCCGAGGCGAACGCGCCGACGAACTGCAACGAGCCGCGGCGGACGAGGTCCCGGGGCGGGATCAGCGTCTCCTGGATCACCCGGGCGACCTCCATCTCCTTCTCGAGGGTCGCCTGACGGGTCCGCTCCTCCATCAGCCCCTCCAGCCGGCCGGCCATGTCGTTGAAGGCGCCGGCGAGCTGGCCGATCTCGTCGCGCGACACGATGGGGGCCCGGCTGGAGAAGTCGCCGTGGGCGATGCGGGTCGCGGCATGGGCCAGCTTCTGCAGGGTGCGGGTCATGCCCATCCCCTGGAGGACCGCCACCAGGGTGCCGAGGAGGATCGCCAGGGCGCCGAAGAGCAAGGCCCGCCGCAGACTGGCGGCCAGCATCTGCTGCATCCGCTCCTGGGCGGCGCCGAGCTCCTGCCGGAGCTGGCTCAGGGTGTAACCGAAGACGATGGTCCCGAAGCGTTGCTCCCCTCGCGCCACCGGCACCGAGACCTCGAAGGTCAGCTCGTCGCGCACGTCCGCGAGGACCGCGGCCGGGGTCAGCTTCTCGGTAGGGCAGTCGGGGACCTGCACCGGACAGCGGATCCGGATGGCCACCTGCTCGGGGGGCTTCTCCTCCAGGCGCTGGTGCTTGCCCTCGTGGATGCTCCGCTGGACCTCGGGATCGGTGTCGGCCATCACCAGCCCGTCGAGGTCGAGGATCCGGCCGTAGCGGCACTGGGGATCGTCTTGCTGCGCCGAGGAGACCAGCTCGGCGAGGGCGGCGTAGTCGTTGCCCGAGAGCGCGAGACCGACGGAGTGCGCCAGCCGCCGCCCGGTGACCACGGCGTTGTCCCGCAGGGCGCGCAGGCGACGCTGCTGGTCCCGGCTGGCCGCGTCCTCGTAGGCGCGGCGGACCTCCGAGTAGTTGAGGTAGCCGACCATCGCCACCAGGAGCGTGATCACCCCCGTGCTGACCGCGGCCAGCTTGAGGCCGATGGAGATGCCTTTGCCCCTGGCCATCCCGGTCACCTCGCTCCGCCGCGCCGGCCCGAGCCCTTCATGCTAGCACCTCGGGACGGTGAACGGCAAGAAGCGTGCCGGAGCCCGGGCGCGAGCCCGGGAGGGAGGAGGAGGAACCAGCGCCGGAGCCCAGGAAAGCGCTCGGGCGCGGCTCATCCCGGAGCGGACATCCCCGAAGAGGTCCGCAACCACTCGAAAGTGGATGTCTTTCAGGAAGAACCAGCGCCGCGCCGGGCTGCGGAGCCCAACGGCCGACCGCCCCGGCGAGCGCGCGGGCTGGGCGAGCGCCCCCGAACTCCCGCCCGAGCCCCCGCCGGCAGGCTGCGAGGAGCTGATCGCTCGGCCCCGCGGCCCCCAGGGAGCTCCCGGCTCCCGGGGGTGCGGGGGCCGGGGCCGGGGAGGCGGCCGGGGGAGGCGCCGCGGCCGGGGCCGGGGGAGGCGCCGCGACCGGGGCCGGGGGAGGCGCTGCGACCGGGGCCGGGGGAGGCGCCGCGGCCGGGGCCGGGGGAGGCGCCGCGGCCGGGGCCGGGGAAGGCGCCGCGGACGGGGCCTCCGAGAGCTCGTCGGGCTCGAAGACCAGCACCCGCTCCGGCAGGTCCACGGGCTCGGGGAGCAGGCGGGTGGCCGGACCGTCCCGGTCGTCGCAGTCGGCGTCGTGACCATCCCCGGCGAGGTCGAGCGCCCACGGCGCCCGGGTCGGGTCGTGATCGTCGCAGTCGCAGTCCAGGCTGCAGAGCCAGCGGGGGGCACCATCCCGGTCCTCGTCGGCCAGATGCCGCAGAGGCCGCAGCAGGGTGGAGCCGCTGACGCTGCGGGCGAGGCCGTCGTGAGTCGAGATGGCCAGGGGCTGCTGGAGCATCAACAGCCCACCCGTGAGCAAGGCCACCGCCAGGCCCGCGAGCAGCGTCGGGCCGGCGAAGATCCGGGCCGGCCGCGGCTGGCCGAGGGAGCTGCGGACCAGCAGCAGACCGAGCAACAGCAGCGCGGCGAGGACGAGCAGGCGCAGGTCGAAGGAGAACCAGCTCGGCTGCCGGATCAGGACGTAGCCGGCCGTCGCCACCCCCGCCAGGCCGAGCAGGGAGAAGAGAGCATCCGAGAGGTGCCGGACCAAAAAGGTGAAGCGTCGCAAGGCCAGCATGAGCGGCGCGAGGACCATGGCCAGGAGCAGAGAGGCGAGCCCCGCGAGGACGCCGAGGTGGATCGCCGCGGCCCAGGTGGAGGCCTCCCCGACGGGGCCGATCAGGCCCAGCAGCAGCCCGTCCGCGACGCCGAGCGCAGCTCCCAGAGCCACCAGGCGGCCCAGGAGGGATGCGACCGGCAACCGCTCTTCCGCCTTCCTGGGAGTCACTGCTCCTCCTCGGCCATTCACCTGCTGCTCCTCCTCCTCACCTAGCACATCCGGCCCGGCGGAGCGAGGATTTCGCTGCCCGCCGCGACGGCCTCCCGTGGCGAAATCCGTTGCGCGATGGGTGGCGACTGCCTATAAGTCGGCCACCTGGCTCGGCCCAGGACCGCGATCGGGGGCACCTCCCCCCCCACCGGCGGGTCGGCCTGCTGAGCATGGCGGAAGTATGGACTGGGACAGCCCTCCGCACCGTGTCTATCATCCCCTCCCGCCCGGCCTGCTGGACGAAGACGTGGTCACGGTCGTCCGACGGCTCCGCCGCTACCACTTCGAGGCCTATCTCGTCGGGGGCTGCGTCCGGGACCTGCTGCTCGGCGTCACCCCCAAGGATTTCGACGTCGCCACCGCAGCGCAACCACGCGAAATTCGTCGCATTTTCCGCAACTCCAAGATCATCGGGCGGCGCTTCCGCCTGGCGCACATCTTCTTCCGGGCCGGCAAGGTCATCGAGGTCGCCACGTTCCGCCGCGCCCCCTGGGCCGAGCGGTTGGACAACGGGGTGGAGCTCGCCGAGGACGAGGACCTGCTGATCACGGACGACAACCTCTTCGGCACGCCCGCCGAGGATGCCCGCCGTCGGGACTTCACGATCAACGGGCTGTTCTACGATCTGCACACCCGCGAGATCCTCGATCACGTCCACGGGCTGCCCGATATCACGGCCCGCACCGTCCGGGCCATCGGTGACCCCGAGATCCGCATCCAGGAGGACCCGGTCCGCATCCTCCGGGCGATCAAGTTCGCCAGCCGCCTCGACCTGACCATCGATCCCCTGCTCTGGGCGGCGATGCTCCACCATGGCGAGGAGATCCGGCGCGCCGCCCCGCCACGCTTGCTCGAGGAGATCTTCCGCCTGCTGCGTGGCCCCCACGCCCGCACCACCTTGACCTTGCTGCTCCGCTCCGGACAGCTCGCGATCCTGCTCCCGGAGGTCCAGGAGTACCTCGTCGCCACCGGCGAGACGGAGGCCCCGCCTCCCGAGGCCCCCGTCCCGCCCACGGCCGGCCGCTTCTGGCGCTTGCTCGAGCTGCTCGACGAGACCACCGCCCGCCAGGGGGTCCCCGAGGACGCCCTCCTCCTCGCCGTCGTGGGCTATCTGCCGATCCTGCACCGGCTGGCCCGCGAGAACCCGACGAACCTCGGCGCGGCCGTGGACCAGATCGTGGGTGAGTTCGCCACCCGGATGAGGCTCCCGCGACGGGAGACGGAGCGGCTCAAGCAGGTGTTCATCACCGAACGCCGGCTCGCGGCCCGCCGCCGACGCTCGGGGGGGCACCGCGATGCGCTCCTCCGGCGCCCCGGCCTCGGCGAGGCGCTCTTCCTCCACGAGCTCGGCCGCCGGCTGGAGGGCGACCCCCTCGATCGGATCCTCCAGTTGCGGCGAGACCTCCAGCAACGCGGCGAGCATCCCGCTCCCCGTGAGGGGGAGCCGGTCACCCCTCCTCCCGCGGCCCCCCTCCCTCCCGCCGGGGAGCCAGACGACCCGGCTCGGCCCCGCCGGCGCCCCCGCCGCAGCCGCTGGTACGGCCCCCGGAACCGCTAGGAGCGTGTTGCGAAAAGCGTTCTGCTGCGGCGGCCGATGCATCGGCGCATGGTGCGTCAGCACCGGCCGATCCGTCCTCGACGTACCTCGAGTACGCCTGCGGCGTCTCGGCTCGGTGCTTCCTTCCCTGCGCCGCGCCTCGACCGCCTCGCGACGGACTTTTCCGCAACACGCTCCTAGACGACGGAGTGCTCGTCCTGTTTGGGCCCGGCCCGCTCGCCGCCAGCGAACCCGGACGGTGAGGTGCTGGGTGATCGCTCAGGGGACCGGTTGCGAGGTGAGGTGCAGCTCCACGCGGGGCTCACCCGGGGAGGACCGGCCGGCCTTGGCCGGGGTCGGATCGCTGGCGAGCGGCGCCCGGCACGAGGTCGCGAGGTGCGCGGCCGGCACCCCGTTGGTCCCGAGCCGCCGGGCGACCCGTCCGGCCCGGGAGCAGGCGAGACGCCAGGAGCGGGGCCAGGGACCGCTCGCCAGGGAGAGCCCGGGGGCCTGCCCGACGACCAGGACGAGGGCCTCGGGCAGGGGCGCGAGCACCCGGGCCAGCTCCATGAGCAGCCCCTCTCCGGCCGCGCTCAGCCCGACCTTCTTGGGGACGAAGGCCGTGGCCGGCAGCCGGATCACGGACCGCCCCGCGACCCGCTCGAGCTGCAGCCGGTCCTCTTCCAGCAGCCGGAACAGCTCGAGCTGGAGGTTGCGGTGGAACCGGTCCTGGGTGACTTCCAGTCCTTCGAGGCGCTCCCGCACGCTGGCGAAGCTCGCCTCGCTCTGCGCGAGCTGGGCGGCGAGGCGAGTCCGCTCCGCGAGCAGCTCCTCCTGCCGGACCCGAGCCTGCTCGGCCGCCTGGCGGCACTGCTCGAGCTCCTGGGCCTGCGCCGCGAGGCTGTCCGAGCGCTGGGCCGCCTGACCGGCCACGGCCTGCTGCTGCGCCGCGAGGCTCGCCTTCAGGCGCTCCACGTCACGCAGGGCCGCGTTGTGGGTCGTCTCGGAGACACCGCAAGCAGGGACCACGAACCCCAGCAACAGCGCCAGCCACGCCCGGACCGACAAGGACCACGGCGACTCGGGAGGCTGCCGGGGGCACGAGGGGAGAGCGTCCCGGCGAGAGAGGACAGCCTGCTGCCGGCTCAAGCCTTCTTCTTGACTCCCTTGCGGGTGCCCTTCTTGGTCTCCTTCTTCTTCTTCTTGCCCGCGGGCTTGAACAGGTCCCGGAAGAAGTTCCAGAAGGAGTCGAATAGCGAGTAGAGGAACGACATATCCATCGTGGCTGCCCTCCGTGTGGCCGAGCCGCTCCCCCCGGAGCACGCCCGGCCCGAACCCGGCCACTATACCATGGGCAGGGACCGGGGCAACCCGCGGTGCTCCCCGCGGCGCCGGGGCGAGGGGACCGGGCCAGCCTAGGAGCGTATTGCGGAAAAGTCCGTCGCGAGGCGGTCGAGGCGCGGCGCAGGGAAGGAAGCACCGAGCCGAGACGCCGCAGGCGTACTCGAGGTACGTCGAGGACGGATCGGCCGGTGCTGACGCACCATGCGCCGATGCATCGGCCGCCGCAGCAGAACGCTTTGCGCAACACGCTCCTAGCGCCGGGAAGCGGCCGGACGTGGCCGGGCCAGGAAGAGCCCGAGCAGGACGAGCCCGCCACCGAGGCTCGCGCAGCCCCAGGCCCCCGCGATGTGGGGGATGCTCCCCTCGAAGGGCGTCTCGGGCGAGTACAGGGGCGAGTAGGCGACCGCATCGAACCCCCAGCCGCACGCGAGGAAGAGCAACCCCGTCGCGACCAGCGACAGGCCACGCAGGTGCTTGCTGCGCAAGAAGCCGAGGACCGCGGCGAGGAGGAAGCAGCCCACCATGGCGAGACAGAAGAGCAGCTTGAAGAGGTAGATGTTGCCGTGCGCGAGCGTCAGCGGATCCATCACTCGGTCTCCTCTCGTGGCCCGGCGGGCCCGTGAGCGCGCGGCGCGGGCGCCGCCGGCTCGTCCGCCGCCGCGGCCGCCACCTGCAAGACCAGGGCGTACGCGGCCTTGCGGGGCAGCCCGAGCTGCGCGGCGACGCGCCGCGTGGCCTCCCGGGGAGAGTGCCCGTCCCCGAGCAACTGCCGGGCCAGGGATGCGGCAGCGGCCGGCCGGGCGTCCTCCTCCTCGGCCGACCCGGCCGCGGGCGCGCCGGTGACCAGCAGGACCACCTCTCCCCGGACGCGCCGGCCGTGGTAGTGGGCCGCCAGCTCCGTGAGGGTCCCGGTGCGCACCTCCTCGTGGAGCTTCGTGAGCTCCCGGGCGATGGCCGCGGGTCGGTCGCCGAGGATCGAGGCGGTGGCCTGGAGGGTCGCGGCGATCCGCTCGGGCGACTCGTAGATCACCAGGGTGGCCGGCAGCTCCCGGAAGAGGAGCAAGCGCTTGCGGAGTCGGCCGGGGCTGCGCGGCAAGAAGCCCACGAAGAGGAAGGGATCCGCGGGCAACCCGGCGCTGGCGAGCGCGGCGAGCGCGGCGCAGGGGCCGGGCACCGCCACCACCGCCACTCCCGCCTGGCGGGCCGCCCGCACGAGCAAGAACCCCGGGTCGGAGACCAAGGGCGTGCCCCCGTCGCTGATGAGGGCGCCACGCTCCCCCCGCTGCAAGCGCTCCACCAGCTCGCCCGTGCGGGAGGCCTCGTTCCCCTGCCAGAGGGAGATCAGCCGCTGCCGCAGGCCGAGGTGGGTCAGGAGCTGCCTGGAGCGCCGGGTGTCCTCGCACGCGACCCAGTCGACCTCCCCGAGGATCCGCACCGCGCGCCGGGTGATGTCCTCGAGGTTGCCGATGGGCGTCGCGACGACGTACAAGGTGCCCGCGCCGGCCTGGTCGCCAGCCAGATCGGACTCCTCCTCGGACTCCGGGTCCAGCTCCGGGTCTGGCTCCGATTCCGGGTCTGGCTCCGATTCCGGGTCTGGCTCCGACTCCGGGTCTGGCTCCGACTCCGGGTCTGGCTCCCCCCGCACCTCAGGCGACCTGCCCATGGCCTGCTCCTGGACTCCTCGCTCACCCGATGGTGAGGCCCAACGCCTTGCGCAGGCCGAAGTAGTCCTCGGAGATCGACCAGAGGTAGAGGTCCTCCGACCGCTCCTGGGCTCCGAGCTTGCCGATCGCCCCCTGCTCCGACTGGATCAGCCGGGTGGCCGTCTCGAGGTCACCACAGAGCAGCAGCCCGACCCGGTTGGAGGTGGCGTCCACGCCATCGACCCACTCGGAGAGGTTCAGCTCCGGGTGGAAGCGGATCACGGTGCTGACCCGCTTGTGCAGGTCCACGAGGATCGGCGGCGGGATCGACTTCTGCAGCAACCGCAGGATCTCGTTGAAGGACTCCTGCTCCGCCGGAGCCGGCACGTTGGCCTCGGGGTGGGTCAGCTTCCAGGCCGCGAAGAAGAGCACCTTGAGGTGCGTCACCGGCAGCACGGTCGCCAGGTAGTGCTCCGGCCGGTAGTAGGTCAGGTACTTGCCGAGCAAAAAGGCCAGCTCCCGATCCGGCCGCCCCTGGAGCATGTCGGGCCCGAGGATCATCGACCAGGGCTCCGTGTAGCCGTTCTTCAGGCCGACGTGGTTCTCACGCTTGAGGTACAGGTTGGGGATCGCGGTGGCCATGTTCAGGGCCTGCACCGTCGACTTGAAGACCTTGTTGAAGAGCAAGGGCTTGGTCTGGTCGTGCAGATCCCGCTTCTTCAGGTCCCAGTCCTTGAGCTGAGACGTGGGGAACGGATTGTACGAGGCGAGGATCGCGAAGATCCCGCCGAGATGCAGGTTCTCCATCGGGTGATAGAGGGCGTTGGTCCACATCTCCCGATCGATGGGACGATTCGCATACTTGATGGTCGGACTTCGGTACTTTTGATAGAACTCCTCCTCCTCGGAGCTCGCCTGACGGGCCAAGCTCAGCGCGGCGCTGACGCACCAGGCCTTGTCGTACTGGCCGATCTCGAGGAACAGCCGGTGCAGGGCCTTGTAGGAGGAGTAGCGGAACTTCTCGAGCTCGAGCATCCGCCGGTGCTCGGCCAGGGCCTTCTCCTTGGCCTCGGGCATCCGGCCGTAGAGCTCGGCGATGATCTCGTGGAGCTGCATGTCCGCGGGCTTGATGCGACTCGCCATGGTGAAGGCGGTGGCGGCCTCGTCGAGCTTGCCCATCCGGGTGCGGTAGATCTCGCCGAGGTTGCGCCAGAGCAGCACCTGGAGGTCGTCGCCGCCGACGCCGGTGTCCCCGACGCGCTTGATCATCTTGCGGTAGTTGCGCTCGAGCTGCGGCCAGGCCTTGTTGCGGGTCTGGATCCGATCGATGGCCTCGAAGGCCCGCAGCAGGCCCGGATCCGCATCGAGGGCCTGGTTGAAGAGCTCCACCGCGTGCTCGTCGTCCTTGAGCTCGTCCCGGTAGATGACGCCGGCCGTGTAGCAGTAGCGGGCGATCTTGTCTGGACGATCCTCGAGCTGGATCGTGCGCAGCAGGATCTCCACCGCGTACGGCCACTGCTTCTCCTGCGTGTAGAGGTTTAGTAGGTGGTGCATCACCTGACGGGATTGCGGGTCGATGCGCAGGGCCTCGTTGTAGGCCTCGATGGACTTGGGGATGTTGCGCAGCTTCTCGCGCCAGGTGTTGGCGATGTCGACGAGCAAGTCGAAGCGCTTCAGGTCCTCGCCCTCGAGGGTCGCGAGGGTGGCCCGCTTGCACTCGATCACCCGCTCCCAGTCGCCCTGCTTCTCGTGCAGGTCGATCAAGGCCTCGAGGCTCGGCCGGTGGTGGGCATCGAGCTCCAGCGCCTTCTCGAAGAGCTGGCGGCCCCGCGCCCGCTCCCCCACCTTCAGCTTGATCACGCCCAGGCGGTAGAAGATCTCGACCTGCTGGGCCACGGTCTGCCGCTCCCGGTGGTGCACCAGGATCGTCTGGTAGATCTTGAAGGCCCGGTCCCAGTCCTCCCGCTTGTAGAGCAGCCGGCCCAGGCCCTCGAGGGTGGGCAGATGGGTCGCGTCCAGCTCGTAGGCGTTGCGGTAGTGACGCAGCGCCTTCTCGTCCTTGAAGAGGTTCTCCGAGACGAGGCCCGCCTGGTAGTGGATCAGGTGGATGCCGTCGGTGTGGCGCGACTTGCCCAGCCGGCGGACGAGCAGCTCCAGCAAGGGCTCGGCCCGCTCCCAGCGGCGCTCCTGCAGGTACATCTCGACCAGGGGCGAGGCCGCCTCGACGTTCTCGGGGTCGAGCTCGACGCAGCGCTCGAAGTAGGTGCTGGCCGCGAGGGGATCGTTCTCGCGCTGCTGGTAGATGTTGCCGATGGCCAGCAGGGTCTTCGCCTTCTCGGTCAGGTCACGGGTGGCCTCCTCCTGCCGCTTGAGGAGCAGGACCGCGCCCCGCCAGTCTTCCCGACCGTAGGCCATGTCACGCAAGGCCTCGATGGACGGCAGATGGAGGGGGTCCTCCTCGAGCACCTGGTAGAACCAGTCCTCGGCCTTGGCCGCGTCCTGGATCTGCTGGAGCTGGAGCTGACCGATGCGGTAGCCGAGCGCGACCCGCTGGGTCTTGTCCTCGATCACCGCCCGCAGTTGCTGCAGCATGCCGACGGTGGCGTCCCACTCCTCGGCCTGCTCGAAGAGCCCGGCGAGCCGCTGCAAGGCCTCCTGGTGGGCCGGGTCGAAGTCGAGGATCCGCCGGTAGGCGTCGATGGCCTGATCCCGGTCGCCCAGCATGTCCGCGAAGATCGCCCCCGTGGCGAGGAGCAGGAAGACGCTGACCTCCCGGTCGCCACCGGCCACGTCGAGGTGTCGCCGGTAGACCTCGATCAGCTCGGGCCAGCGCTTCTGGTCCCGGTACAGCCGCTCCAGGGAGCGGATCGCGGTCTCGCTGTCGGGCTGGACCTGCAGGATCTGCTCGAAGGCCTCGATCGCCGCCGGCGCGTCGTGGAACTCCTCCTCGTGGATCGCCGCGGTCTTGGTGAGCAGGTCGGCCTGCTGGCGCGGGTCGTCCGTGGCCGCGAGCCAGATCCCGTAGACCTCCACCAGGTCCCGCCACTTGTCCTGGGCCGTGTACAGCCGCTCGAGGGCCCGGCAGGAGTCGACGTTGAACGGGTCGAGGCGGAGGATCTCGCGGTAGGCCTCGATGGCGCGGTCCGCGACCTGGAGCTGGTTCTCCCAGATCTCGCCGATCCGGGTCTTGAAGGCGATCACCCGATCGGCCTCGAGGGTCGCCGTGGCTCGCCGGGAGAGGATGTCGATGAGCTCGCGCCACCGCCCCTCCCGGGTGAAGATGCGCTCCAGGGCCCCCAGGGCGGTCTCGTCGTCCTCCCGCTGCTTGAGCACCTGGCGATAGGCCTCGACCGCCTTGTCGGTGCTCCGTAGCTGCTCCTCGAGGATCTCGCCCATGGTGTTGTAGTGGACCGCGAGCAGGTCCGCGTCCTCTTCGGCCTCGACGCGTAGCTGCAGCACCGCGACCAGCTCGGGCCAGCGACGGGCCTGACGGAAGAGACGCTCCAGGGAAGCGAGCGCATCCGGATCGTTCCGGCGGGCACGCAACACCTGCTGGTAGGCGGTGATCGCCTCGGCCGGGGCGTCGAGCTCCTCGGCGTAGATCCGCCCGATGCGCCGGTGCAGGTCCACCTGCAGGTCGGGCTCGGCGCTGGGGATCATCCCCTCGTACAGGTCGAGCAGCGTCTCCCACTGGCTGCTCGCCCGGGCGAGCCGCTCCAGCTCGCCGGAGACGGCCCCGTCGCCCGGCACCTCCTGGAAGGCCCGGGAGATGCAGTAAAAGGCGTTGACCGGATTGCCGAGCCGCTCCTCGCAGAGGGTGGCCGCCCGCTGCAGCATCCCGACACGCTCGCCGACGTCGGCGGAGTGCTCGAGCCGGCGGAGCAGGACGTCGAGGAGCCGGGACGCATCCCCGTCCTCCTCGAAGATCTGCTCGAGCATCGCCGAGGCCCGCAGGTTGGGCGGATCCAGCTCGAGGACTCCCTCGAGGAAGGTCACCGCGCGGTCCCGCGCGTAGGTCTTCTCGAGGCAGAGCGTGGCGACCCGCAGCAAGGTCTCGGCCTTGGCCTCGCGCTCGCTGAGCCGCTCGGCCTTCAGCTCGAGGACCTCGACACACGCGGGCCAGTCCTCCTGGAGCTCGTAGAGCCGCTCCAGGCTGGTGATGGCTTCCATCTCCTCGGGGCGCAGCCCGAGGACCTGACGCCAGGCGGCGATCGCCGCGTCGGGGCGCCCGAGCAGATCGGCCTGCAGCCGTCCCAGCTCGGCCCAGAGGGTCGCCTGCTCCTCCAGGGTCCCCTGGCGCAGGTCGAGCAGCCGCTCGAGCACGTCCACCAGCTCCTCCCAGGACTGGCTCTGGCGATAGAGCTGCCGCAGGGAGAGGAGGGCCTCGACGTGGGCCGGCTCGATGGCCAGGACCTGCTGCCAGCGCCGCTGCGCCTCGCCGTCGTCGCCGAGCTGCTGGCTGAGGATCCGGCCCTGGCGCGCGAGGAGATTGACCTCCTCCGCGGGCACGCCGACGACCCGGGCCTGCCGCTCGAGCACCTCGACCAGCTCCCGCCACTGGCCCTGTTGCTGGTGGAGCCCGGCCAGGGAGCGCAGGGCGTCGAGGTCGTCCCCGAGCAGGTCGATCACCTTGTTCCACATGGTGATCGCGTCCGAGGGGCGCTCGAGCATCTCCGCGGCCAGGTTGGCCATCTTGGCGTAGATCCCCGCCTTGAGCTCCCCGCTGTCCGCGATGTCGGCCTGCTTCTGGTAGATGTCGAAGAGCGGCTCCCACTCCTCGCGCTGGACGTAGATGCTCTCCAGGGCCTTGAGCGCGCCCTCGTGGAGCGGATCGGCCTGGAGGATGTTGCGGTAGTGGTCGACCGCGAGGTCGAGGTCGCCGAGCTGGTGCTCGTGGAGGCGGGCCAGCCGGTAGACGAGGCCGATGACCGCCCGCTCGTCCTCCTCGAGCTGGATCTCCCGCTGCAGGATCGCGGCCAGGTCGGCCCAGCGACCTTCGCTCTGGTAGATGCGGTCCAGGGCCGCGAGCGCCTCCCGGTCCTCCTCGTCGAGGTGGAGCACGCCAACGAAGGCCTGCTCGGCGGACTGCTTGTCGCCGAGCTCCTCTTCGAAGACGCGGGCGACCCGCTGGAGGATGGCGCGGCGCGGCGCACTCTCCTGGCTGCGGCCGTGGGCTTCCCGGTAGATCTCGACGAGCTGCGGCCACCCGCCGGTGAGCCGGGCCAGGCGCTCCAGCTCGAGGCCCACCTCGTCGTCGTCGGGGGCGAGCACGTAGCAGCGGCCGTACCAGCTCAACGCCAGGTCGGGCCGGTCCATCTTCTCGAGGCCGAGGAGCGCGGCCTCCTTGATGACCTCCCGCTGGACCTGGGGATCGGCGAGGTGGGGCAGCGTCGCCGCCTTCAGGGCGATGAGCTTCTCCCAGGCCCGCTCGTCCTCGTACAAGGGGGCGAGGATCGCGGCCACCGTGAGCGGCTCGTTGCCCGAGGCGAACAGCCGCTCGAGCGCGGCGATGGCCTCCGCGTGCTGCGGATCCTCGGCGAGCACCTCGCGGTACGTGGCGATGCCATCGGGCACGGCATCGAGCACGGATTCGAGCAAGGCCCCGAGGCGCATGGTCAGGCCCAGACGCTCCTCGACCGAGGTCGTCAGGGCGATCTTCTGCCGGAGCAGCGCGGCCAGCTCCTCCCAGCGCCCCTGCCGCTGGTACAGCCGATCCAGGGACTCGATGGCCACGGCCTCGTCGGCGGAGAGCTCGAGGATCCGCTTGAAGCGCTCGATGGCCTCGGGGAGGAAGACCAGCTCCTCCTCCAGGACCCGGGCGACCCGCAGCAGCAAGCCCACCGCCAGGCCGGGATCCTGGGTCTGGGCCTGGGCCTCGGCCTCGACGAGCTGCACGTAGCGCTCGAAGAGGCCCGCCCGGGCCGAGAGGGCCTCGAGGGCCTCGAGGGTCTCCTCGCGGGCGGGCTGCTCACGCAAGGCCCGGGCGAGGGTCTCGAAGGCGGCCACCCGGTCGTCGAGGTGGTCCTCACGGATGCGCGCCGCCTCCTCGAGCAGGCCGATGCGGGAGGGCGGATCGGTGACGTGGGGCAGCCACAGCTCGATCAGCTCGACCGCGGCCGGCCACTCGCCGAGCTCCTTGTGCAGGGGCAGCAGCACGTCGGCCGCCCCCTGGGCCTCCCGACCTTGCCGGACCAGCTCCGTGAGCGCCCGGCGCGCCCCCTCGTGCTCGACGCCGGCCGCGAGGATCTCCCGGTACCCGTCGATCGCCCGGAGGGGATCATCCAGCGGCCCGTCCCAGAGGCTGGCGATGCGGAACTGCAGCTTTGTACGCTGCGCGCCGGACGCGGCCAGCTCCGCCTGCCGCTCGAGGATCTCGAGTTGGCCGACCCAGTCCCCGGCGAGGCCGAGGAGACGGTCCAGCGCCACGAGGGTCTGCTCGTCGAGGGGGTCCAGGTCGAGCAGGCTACGGTAGGTCTCGATGGCCCGGCCACGGTCGTCGAGCTGCTCGTCGAGCAGCTTCCCGGCCAAGGCGAGCAGCCGCTTCTTCTCGGCGTCGGTGTCCGCGAGGGCCACCTGGCGCTCGTAGATCTCGTGCAGGGCCGGCCAGCTCGCTTCCTGCTCGTAGAGCCGTTGCAGGGCGTCGAGCGCCTCGCGCTGCCGATCGTCGAGCTGCAGGACCCGCCGGTGGATCTCGATGGCCCGGCCGGGCTGATCGAGCATCTCCTCGTAGAGGGTGGCGGCCTGGGCGAGCAGGTCGATCTTCTCCTCGACGTCGCCGACGACCTCGGTCTTCGCCAGGAGCATCTCGACGAGGGGGACCCATTGCTCCGTCGACTTCAGCAGCCGGATCAGGGAGTCCATGACCGCGAGGTTCTCGGGCTGGATCTCCAGGACCCGCCGCCAGGCGGTGAGCGCACCGTCGATCTTGTCGAGCCGCTCCTCGTAGATCCGGGCGCAGGTGGTGTGGAAGCTGGCCGACAGCTCCGGGTCCGCGAGCCGGGTGACCTCTTCCTCGTAGAGCCCGACGAGTTCGGCCCAGTTGCCCAGCAGCTCGGCGAGGCGATGCAGGTTCTCCCGGGTCCGCTCGTCCGCGGGCTGCTCGCTCAGGGCGCGACCGTACGTGAGGAAGGCCGCCTCGGGGGAGCCGAGCTCTTGCTCCTTCAGCCGGGCGATCCGGTGCAGCAGGTCGAGCTTCTCGAAGGAGTCGTCGGCCGCCGCGAGCTGGATCTCCAGCACGCCGACCAGCTTCTCCCAGTCGCTGCTGGTGCGGTAGTGGGGCTCGAGGATCAGGGCGATGGCCAGCCGGTGCTCGAGGTCTTCCAGGAGGCGCTCGAGGGCCCGGGTCGCCTCCGGATCCCCGGGACGACGGTCGAGCACGGTGCGGTACAGCTCGATGGCCTCACGCTGCTCGTTGAGCTCCCCCTCGAGCAGGGCCGCGAGCCGCAAGGTCAGGGCGAGGGAGGCCTCACCCGTGGCCCGGCCGAGCTGCCGCCGCAGGTTCTCGGCGAGCTCCGGGGGCATCTGCCGGGCGGAGTAGAGGCGGTCCAGCGCCTCCAACGCCTTGTCGCTGTTGGGGTTCTCGTCGAGGATCCCCTTGTAGGTCTCGGTGGCCTCGACGAGGTTGCCGAGCAGCTCCTCCCAGAGGAAGCCGATCCGGAAGCAGATGGCCTCCCGGGTCATGGCGTCGGGGGCGAGATCCCGCTTGCGCTGGTAGACCTCCACCAGCCGCTCCCAGCTCTCGGAGCGGGTGTAGAGCTGCTCGAGCGCGTCGAGCGCGGGGCGCGAATCGGGATCCAGCTCGAGGACGGCGCGGTACGCCTCCTCGGCGTCCTTGGCCCGGCCCAGCTTCTCATCCTCGACCCGGGCCACGGTGAGGTACAGGTGCGTGGTGAGCGCCACGGGCAAGGAGCCGCCGGCCAGCTCCCGGTACAGCGCGACCAGCTCGCCCCAGCACTCCAGCCGCTCGGCGAGCGCCTCGAGCTGGGCGCGGCCCCGCTCGTCCTCGGGATCGACCTTGCAGGCCCGCCCGTAGGTGACGAACGCGGCCGGGCCGTCCGCGAGCCGGACGTCCTGGAGCTCGGCCTTGCGCAGCAAGGTGTCGAGCTGCTCGCCCGGGTCCTCGGCCAGCAAGATCAGGCGCCGCTCGAGCAGGTCCACGAGCTTCGCCCAGCTACTGCTCCCCTCGTACGTCGGGTCGAGGATCGCGAACAGGCGCGGGAGCAGCTCGACCCGGTCGAGGAGCCCCTCCAGCTCGCCGATGGCCTCCTCGTGATCGGGCACCCGCCCGAGTATGTCGGCGAAGCAGCCGACGGCCTCGGTGGTCCGCGCGAGCTGGTGGTGCAGCACCCGGCCCAGCTCGAGCTGGAGCGCGACGATCTCGGCCTCGGGGGCGCCCCCCGCGACGGCCACCGCCAGCTCTCGCTCCAGCACCGGCGCCAGCTCCTCCCAGCGCTCCTGGCCCACCAGCAGCCGGTGCAGGCTCTGCAAGGCTTCCTGGTCCTCGGGGGCCTCCTCGAGCACCCGCCGATAGGTCGCGGCCGCGCGCAGGGGATCCCCGAGCTGCTCCTCCTCGACCAGGGCGGTGTCGACGAGCAGCCGACGTCGCTCCAGGGGATCGTCGGCCAGGACGACGGACCGGCCGAGGTTGTCGAGCAGATCGTCCCAGCGCCCCGTCCGCTTGTAGAGGCCCTCCAGCGCGTACAGGGCCGTCCGGCAGTCGGGGTCGAGCTGCAGGGCCCGCAAGAAGGCGTCCATGGACTCGCTGGTCTCGCCCAGCTCCTCGGCGAGGGCCCGCCCGAGGGCCAGCTCGAGCTGCAGCAAGCTCGCGGGGCGCTCGGCCAGGGCCGCCCGGCTCTCACGGTACAGGGCGACGACCTCCTCCCAGGTCTGGAGCTGGCCCGCCAGCCGCTCGAGATCGGCCCGCAGCCCGACGTCGTCCGGGTTCTCGCGGGTCGCCAGGAGCAGCCACCGGAAGGCCGCGGCCGGCTCGTTGACCTTCGCCTGACAGAGCCCGGCGAGGGTGGTGAGGATCTCCCGCCGGGCGGGGATCTCCTCGGTGTAGGCCAGCCGCACCTCGTGGCAGCGGATCAGCCGCTTGTAGTCCTTCTTCTCCTCGTAGACCGGGATGAGCCGAACGCTCGCCTTCAGGTTGCGCTCGTCGATGGAGAGCACCCGCTCGAGGGCTCGCACCGCCCGATCCGGCTGCTCGAGCTTCTCCTCGTAGACCGCCGCCGCCCGGAAGAGCAGGTCCACCTTGAGCGCGTCGTCCTGGAGGACGCCGACCTGGCTCTCGAGGATGCGGACCAGCTCCTTCCAGTCGTCGCGCTCGGCGTAGTGCGCGGTCAGGCTGTCCCAGTCGTTGGCCTCGATGTAGGCGCGCTTCAACGCCTCCCGGGCTCGCGCATGGTCGGGCTGGAGCGAGAGGACCCGTTGCCAGCAGGCCACCGCCTGCTCCCCGTCACGCAGCCGCTCGCCGTAGAGGCGCCCGAGCTTCTCCCACTGCTCCGCCTCCGCACCGGCTCGGCCTCGAGCTCCACCTTCTGCCGGAGGATCCGGGCGAGGTTCGGCCAGTCCTTGTTGCGGTCGTGGATCTCCTCGAGCGCGTCGAGCGCGGCCGAGTCTTCCTGACGCAGGGTGAGGACGCGCTCCCAGAGCTCCGTCGGCCGGCTGGAGCGCTTCAGCTTGTCGACCGCCAGGCGCGCGACCTCGCTGAGGGCGTCGGCGCGGCGGTCGGCATCCTCGATGAGCAGGGCCTGCCGCTCGTGGACGTCGATGAGCTTCTCCCAGTCACGCCGCTTCTCGTACATCTCCTCGAGGAAGGCCATCGCCTCGCGATCGTCCGGCGAGAGCTGCAGCACCGCCTCGTGGGCCTTGATCGCCTCGGCCTGGTTGGAGAAGCGCTCGGCGAACAAGGACGCGAGGCGCTTGTACAGGGCGATCTTCTCGTCCGGCCGCTCGAGCAGCTCGACCTTCTTCTGCAGGATGCCCACGAGATCCGGCCAGCGCCGCATCTTCTCGAACTGCTCGGCGAGGGTGTCGATGGCCTCGGCGTTGCGTGGGTCGATCTTCAGCAGGTTCTGGTAGGTGGTGGTCACCATCGCGTCCAGGTGCAGATTGTCCCGGTAGATGGCGACCATCTCCTGGTAGCGGGCCACCTTCTGCGCGACGGCCGACTCGGGGAGCTCGTCCACTTCCCGCTTCAGCAGATCGACGACGGCGTTCCACTTGCTCGTGGCCCGGTACAGCCGCTTGAGCGCGTCCTTGGCCTCGAGGTCGCTGGGCTCCCCCTGGAGCACCTGCCGCCAGGCGTCGATGGCCTTATCGGGGACCCCGGCCCACTCGGCGAGGACGCCCAGGCGCCGCGCCTGCGCGACGCGACCGGTCGCCTCGTTGCCGTGCCGCTGCCGCAGGGCGGTCTGCAGGTCGCGCCAGTTCCCGTCGGCGGTGAGCTCGGCCTCCTTGTGATCCTTGGCGAGGTTGCTACCCTCGCCGGCCGCGGCCGCGGCCTCCTGCAGCAGGGCGCGATACTCCGCAAAGGGCAACCCGCCCTCGGCCTGGGGAGCGAGGATCCGACCATCAGCAGTCAGCCCGATGGCCACCGGCCCGGGGAGCTCCGCGGGGACGACGACGGCCGGAGGCTGGTCTGCCACGTCGTCGGGTGGCGCCTCCTCGACCGGCGACGCGGGCCCGGGCTCGGGGGAGGAGGCCTGCTCGAGCACGGGGGGCTCGGCCGCCGGGGCTGGCAGGGGCTCGGCCGCCGGGGCCGGCGCGAGGGTGGGCGGAGGCTCAGGCGAGGCCGCGGCCTCGAGCGCGGCGGGCTCGACGAGGGGCTCCACGAGGGGCTCCACCGCGGGCTCCACGAGGGGCTCCACGAGGGGCTCCACCGCGGGGGAGGCAGCAGAGGCGGGCAGGGGCGTGGCGGTCGCCTGCTCGTCGTCCTCGGCGCGCTCCTCGGCCTTGCGCCCCTTCTTCTTGCCCTTCTTTGCCGACTTGCCGCTCTCGGCGGCGCGCCCCGTGGACACCTCCTCACCCTTGCGGCCTTTCTTCGGGGTGGGCGCCGGCCCCTCGGCCGCGACCGCCCGCGGCTCGACCGCGGGACCTTCGGCCACGGGCGGGGGGGAGGCGGACTCGGCAGGGGCGGGCGCGGGCTCGGTGAGCCGCCGCTCGCACTGCTCGAGCTCCTGGAAGATGACCTCGTTGTCCGGGTCGAGGCTCAGGGCCTCCTCGAGGACCTGGTTGGCGCCGGCCGCGTCGGCGAGCCGGTCCCGCAGCAGGCGCCCCTGCTGCAGCAGCAAGGCGGCCCGGGCCCGGGGCTCCGCGGTGGTCTCGGCCTCCAGCCGGTAGAGCTGGGCGACCAAGGGCCAGCGCTCCTGCCCGGCATAGATCGCTCGCGCCGCATCGAGGGCCTTGACGCAGCTCGGGTCGCTGCGGAAGGCGAGCTGGTAGTGGCGCAGCGCGTCCTGCGGGCGCGCCAGCTTCACCTCGAGCAGGGTGGCGAGCTCGAAGTGGATGTCCGCGAGGTCGCCGGGGACGTCCCGCGAGCCGGCCTCGCGCTCGAGGGTCCGGGCCAACCCCTCCCAGCGCTCCAGGCGGAGCTGGCAGCTCTTCAGCGCATCGATCGCGTCGAGGTTGCCCGGGTCCAGCTCGAGCACCTGCTCGTAGGCCTGCTCGGCACGCTCCCCGTCGCCGACCTGGCCTTCCCAGATCCGCGCCGCGACGAAGTGGAAGCGGACGCGGGCGAGTCGGTCCTCGACCTGGGAGCCGAGCTCCTCGAGGACGGTGGCCAGCTCGACCCAGCGCCCCTCGGTCCGGTACAGCTCTCCCAGAGCCTGCAGGGCGTCGGTGTCGTTGGGGTCGTGGCGCAGCGTCTGGAGGATGGTCTCTTTCTGACTGTCGAATCCCATGGAAGCCCTCGATGCGAACCCAGGTGGTACTCGCGATGCAAAGAACCAGGGGCCCGGGTTATACCATGCCGCCTTCCGGCGGCTCAATCGCGAAGTGGCCGGCCAAGCCGGCACGGCAGCACGGCGTCGCGTGGGCCCAGGCGGCGATCCAGCGTGGGAGTCCGGGAGCGGCGCGAGCTGGCCGCGCGGCTACTTGTCGAGCGGCGGACTGAGCTGCTGCTGCAAGCGCGCGATGGTCGCCTCCGCGGAGTCGACCCGGTACGGGTCCGTCGCCCGCTTGGTGTGCGCGAGATAGCGCCGGAGGAAGCGGATGGCCTTCTCGGCGTCCTGGTTGGCCATGTAGGCCATGCCGAGGTTGAACAAGGCGCCGGGGTAGTCCCCCTTGAGCTCGAGGGCCCGGGTGTACTCCTGGATCGCCAGCCCGACCTCCCCCTGGAGGGCCAGCAGCCGGCCGTACTCGCCGTGGGCCTCGGCATCCCGGGGCGCGTTGCGCGCTGCGTTCTCGAGCACCTGGACCGCCTGCGGGAGGTGCTCGTAGCGCTCGTACAGGGTCGCCAGCGCGATGTAGGGCCGGGCGAAGCGCGGATTCAGCTCGATGGCCCGGGTGTACATCCGGATGGCGTCGTCGAACTGCTCCCGGCGCTCGAAGATCGCCCCCAGCCGGTAGTGCGCCTCCGCGTGGTCCGCCCGGAGGGTGACCGTCCGCCGCAGCAGGGTCTCGGCCTCGCTCTCGCCGCCCCGGGCGAGCAGCACACAGGCGAGCTGGTACGCGTAGTCGGGGTTCTCGGGCTGCAGCTCCACGGCGCGCCGCAGGTGCGTCTCCGAGTCTCCGAGGTCGCCGAGCTGGTGGTACAGCAGCATGCCGAGGTAGAAGTGGGCCTCGTCGTTCTTCGCGTTGCCGACCACCGCGGCGCGCAGGTGCTCACGCGCTTTGAGGTTGTCGCCCTTGTGGTAGGCGCGCTTGCCCTGCGCGAGCTGCTTGGTCGACTCGACCGCGGCCGGATCGCAGCCGCCGCCGAGGAGCAAGGCGCTGAGGACCAGCAAGAGGGAGACGACGAGCTGGCGAGGGGTCGTGACGATGGAGTGGCGGTCGGTGATCATCTTGCCTTGCCGTCGAGCAGGGAGGCTGGCTCCCCCGCTCTGCGCGAGGTGACGGTGGCAGCCCTCCCTCAGAGGGCCTCCGCCGACTTGAGCATCTCGGGGACGAAATCGGCGCGTACCTTGATCAGGGAGCTCTGCTTCTTCTTCTGGCGGCTGTCGAGGTAGTCGCCCTCGGGCTTGACCAGGGCCCCCTCGACGATGTCGTCCTCGAAGTCGTAGACCGTCTTCTTGGCGTAGACCTTCCCCGATTCGGGGTCGACGACCGAGTCCGCGCCACCTTGCTGCCCCCAGGCGAGGGGCACGCCGGCCAAAAAGGCCACCAGGAACGCTCCGATCAGCACGCGTCGCATCTTCACCTCTCCTGGGACGCAGGCCTCGCCGGCCCCGCGTCCACTCGCCACACCCGGACGGATCCCCTCAGGGGCCGGTCGCGGCTGCGGCCTCCACCGGTGTCGCCGCGGCCGCCTCCGTCGCGGCCGGCCCCGACGCGGCACCCGCCGGGGCGGGCTCGGCCGGGGCGGGCTCGGCCGGAGCAGCCTTGGGAGCGGTTCGCCGCTGCTGCTCCTGCTGGTCCATGATCCGCTGGAGCTGGACCAGGCCCTCCACCCGGCTGCGCACGTTGTCGGCCCGGGCCTTGTCGTCGGCGGTCTCGAGTCGGGCCACCCGGAGGTAGCTGCGGAAGGACTCGAGGGCCTGCTGGGGTTTATTCCAGTGCTCCTGGAAAAGAATACCCAGATTGAACCACGCATCCGGGTAGTCGGCGTGGAGCCGCAGCACCTTGCGGTAGAGACTCTCGGCCTCCTCGAGCTTGCCGAGGCCCCGCGCCGCGACCCCCAGGCCGATCAGGATCTCGGGATCGTCGGGCTGCCCCTCGAGCGCGGCCCGGAAGCGCTCGTAGGCCCCCTGGAAGTCCCGATAGTTCAAGCTGATGGCCCCGAGGTTGACGTGCGCGGCGCCGAACTTCGGATCGACCTGCAGGGCGGCCTGGAACTCGGCGGTCGCGAGGGTGACCTTGTTCAACTTCAGCAGGACGAGCCCGAGGTTGTTGTGGATCGCCGCGTCCGGCTTGTTGAACTTGAGCGCGCTGAGCGCCACGAGCCGGGCCAGCTCGTACTTCTCGAGGTCGTAGTAGATCAGCACCAGGTTGTTGTAGGCGAGCATGTCCTGCGGCTCGGCCGCCAGCACCTTGCGGACGTTCTCCACCGCCTCGGCGAAGGAGCGGTTCGCCCCCTCGGTGTCGCCCTTCCCCATGAGCTTGACCGCGTTCAGGCGATGGACGCTCGCCAGGTTGTTGCGCGCGTACGTGTTGAAGGGATCGATCTCGACGACCTTCTGGAAGTCGCCGAGGGCCCCCTGGCGGTCCCCGCGCAGCATGGCGATCCGTCCGAGGTTGGCGAGGGCGTCGACATAGCGCGGATCGAGCTCGAGGGTCTTGCGGTACGCGGCCTCGGCGTCCTTGGTGCGGCCCTGCTCCTCGTAGATCACCCCGAGGTTGAACTGCGCGCGGGTGAAGCGGCGATCGAGCCCGAGGGCCTCCTGCAGCAGGCCCTCCACGGCCGCGTAGTCCGGTCGACCGGCCGCGCGCCCGGACTGGTAGAGCTGGACCGCCTCACGAAAGCGAGCGGCGGCCTGCTCACCGACGGGGACCACGACCTTGGGGGCCGGCACGCCTGGCGCCGACGAGGCCACGCGATCCCCGTCGCCGCCGGGGCCGGCGGCGGTGGTCGTGGCGCAGCCGCCGAGGCCGAGCAGCCCCGGCAAGAAGCAGAGCAGGGCGCCGGTCACCGACGGGCGCAGGATGCGGGTGGCCATGGACCTCCTGGCAGCCATCTCACTGCACCTCGGTGGCGAAGCCCGCCGCGTGCCAGGTCTGGCCGAAGTGCACCGGACCCGTCCGTACCTCGTTGATCGGCTGGAACTTCGTCGGATCGAGCTTGCCGAGGCTCTTCTCGGCGCGGACCGAGAACTCGTTGAACCACTGGGATCGGGCCGCCAGCTCCAGGCAGCGCTGGTAGAACTGGATCGCCTTCTCCTCGAACTGTAGCGCCTTCTGGTCCAGCTCGTCACGATACACGTCGAGCTCTTCCTCGGTGCGCAGCTCCTTGGGCGGTGGCGACTTGCGCACCGCATCGGCGAGGTCCTGCCAGCCCTGGCCGATGCGCCCGGTGGCCGCGATGGTCCAGTTCGGGTGGCCGTAGTCGATGACCGTGCCGTAGACCTCCTGGGCCTTGGCCATCTGCTTCACCTTGGCCAGCACCTGCTCGCCGAGCTGCTTGGCGTTGTTCACCGGCAGGGCCAAAAAGGCCGCATACAGCGCCTCGCCCTGCTCGTAGCGAGCCTGGGCGGCCGCCTCCCGGCCGTCCACCAGGGCCTTGCGCCGCCCCTCGGGGAAGCCCTGGAAGGCCTTCACCGCGGCCTCGAAGGACTTGGCGGCGTTTTTGTCCTGGCCCATGGCCTTGTACAGCAGGCCGAGGCGCGTGTGCGCGATGACGACCTCGTCATCGGTGGCGTGGCGCAGCCACTTGGCCATGAACTCCCGCATCTCCTGGAGGGCACGGGGGTAGTCCTTGCGGTCGAAGTGGACCTTGGCGATGGTGAGCTGCACCGAGGCGCCCTGCTTCGGCTTCTTGGGACCGTAGCTGGTGAGCCACTTGCGGTAGTTCTCGATCGCCTTCTGGTCCTCGCCGAGGCCCTGGCGGAAGATCGCGGCGTTGGCCAGGGAGATCTCGGCCTCGGGCGTGTCGGGGTAACGCTCGGCGTACAGCTCGTAGGACTGCGCGGCCTGGCTGTAGACCGCCGAGGCGTGGAAGTTCCCGGCGATGGCGAACAGGGACTTGGGGACCAGGTCCGACCCGGGACGCTCGCGGATGAGCCGCAGCCGGGCCTTGATCGCGTTGGCGATGTCGTTGACCCGCTCGAAGTTCAGCGCGGCGTTGTACAGCGCCTTGTCGTACAGGGCCGAGGTCGGGAAGTCGACGATGAAGCGCAAGAAGCCCTCCGCGGCCTCCCGGTTGCGGTTCTGCTCCTCGAGCTGGCCGCAGGCCTTGAAGGTAGCTCCCTCGCGCAAGGTCATCAGCGTCTCGAGGAACTCGCCCTTGGCGACGTTCTTGTTGCCGATGAACTTCTCGACCGCCTTGTTCAGGCCCTCGTAATCCTGCTTGAGGTTGTAGGCGTCGAGGGTCAGGTTGGCGGCAAAGATCGCCAGCCGATGATTCCCGTGGTTGTCGATGATGTCGAGGAAGCGTCGGATGGCCTGATCGAACTGGTTGTGATCGTAGTACGTCAAGGCAACGTAGTACTTCACGTCCACGATCCGGTCCCCGTCCGGGACCATCTGCGTGTAGCGGTCGCACGCGTCGATGAAGCGCTTCTGCGGACCGGAGATCTCGGTCGCGGCCGGCACGGCCGAGGCCTTGCCCGCGGCGGCCCCCGAGGTGCTCGGCGGCGTGGCGCGGGTCTCCCGGCGCTCACCGACGTTGAGCATCCGCTGGTAGGCCAACACCGTGGCGTGCGCGGCCTCCTTGGCGTACTGCCCCCGGGGATCGATCTCGATGACCCGCTCGTAGTAGGCCGCCGCCTCTTCCCAGCGCTGGATCTTGTAGAGCAGCTCGGCGAAATAGAAGGTCATCAGATAGATGTCCTTCGCCTGCTTGAAGGTATCGACATACTCCTTGTACATGGAGTAGGCATAGGCCAGGTAGAGGTCGTTCTTGGTGACCTGTGCCTCACGGTGCCAGGTCGTTGCGAGATCACGGAGCATATCCTGAATATCTTCGCTATAGCGCTGCTTTTTATCGTCAGGAATGGCATTTTTGTCGAGGAAGAGCCGATAGATCTTTCCCAGGCGCTTCACCTCGGTGACGGTCTCCTCTTTGTTGCCAGTCTTCTCGGTGTTGACCGTGATCTGGTACTGGAAGGCGACGATCTCGGGGTCGTTCGGGTTGAGCTTGATCAACTGCCGGTACAGATCGTTGGATTCGACCCCCTTCCCATCGGTGGCGTAGATCTCTGCGAGCCGCCGGGCGAGGGGAACGTAGCCATTGGGCACGACCCGCTTGAAGAAGCCGATGGCCTTGGCCCCGCTACCAACGTGGCTGTAGGTCCGCACCAGGTCGTTCTGCGCTTCCCGCAGCAGGGTGATCCGGTTGGCGTCGGACTGGCCGGCGCTCGTCTCCGAGTAGCGGATGACCTGGATGAACTTCTCGAGGGCCTTGTCCCACTGCGCGAGGTTGTAGTAGCACCACCCCATCTTGTAGAGCGCGAACCCGTACACCTTGGAGTCGGTATAGCGGGCGGCCTTCTCGTAGAAGCGCAGGGCCGACTCCACCTCGTTGATCTCGAAGAAGAACTCGCCGAAGGCGAGCAGGGTGTCGGGGATGAACGGCGAGCTCGGGTACTTCTTGATCAGCATCGTGAAGATCTTCTGCGCCGACTCGCTGTCCCCCTTCTCCTTGTAGTTGAAGCCGAGGTAGAAGAGCACCTCGTCCAGCTTGGCGAAGGTCGGGTGGTCCCGGATGATCTGCTTGTAGACCTCGATGGCCTTCTCCCGGTACTGGTCGGCCCGGGCGAGGTCCTCCTGCTTCATCCGCTTGAGCTGCTGGTGGCGAGCCGGATCGGTCTTCTCGGTGGCCCAGATCTCGTCGTCCATCCCGTACGCACGCAGCTTGAAGAAGTTGGCCTTGCCCCAGTACTGCTCCGAGAGCCGGAACTGGTAGTCGGGGAGCTGGGGGTCGCTCGCCGACGTGGAGCGGATGATCTCCTCGAGGGTACGGATCGCCTCGTCGCGCTTGGCCTGGGCCTGGGCCTGGTAGACCCGCAGGACGTCCTCACCCCGGAGCTGGGGCCCCTCCTTCCCCGTGGCCGCCGGCTCCTCACCCCGCTTGCGCTTGAAGACCTGGATCTGCTGCTCGGACTTCTCGACGGTCGTGCCGCCCGGATCGTTCGCAGCCCAGGCGGGTCCGTCGACCAGCAGCAGCCCGGCGACGAACAGGAGTGCGAACGTCACGATCCATGGCCTGGTCATCGGCCGCACTCCGAGCGGATGTAGTAGTAATACGAGCCGAGCTCGTCCTTCCAGTACTCGCCCTGGAACGGCCAGTAGATGTGCTCGTCGTCGGTGGCGGTGATGTCGCCGCGCGGCGCCGCGTTCGTCTCGACGAAGAGCTCGTCCTTGATCTTGTTCTCGAGCCGCCCGACCTCGGCATTGGCGACCTCGAACTTGATCTTCAGGGCCTGGCTCTTGAGCTCCTGGAGATCCCGCTTCACCCGCTCGAGCAACGACATGGCGTAGCGGCCGGCCTCGTGGACGGCCATGGAGCGGACGACCTGGATGTCCCCGAGCAGGGCCTCGGCGAGCTCGCTCCGGCCCCAGGTGCCCTGGACCGTGCCGAGCCGCTGGCTCTCCGCGTCCAGTTGCTTGATGTACCGGTGGCTCTTGACGAGGTTCTTGTCGTCGAAGGCGACGTTGAAAATCTGCTGCAGCTTGGAGTTGAAGCGGCCGCCCTCGGTGTTCAGCTTGACGAGGAAATCCCAGAACTGGCTCGGCTCGGCGTACCGCTGGAGGTAGGTCTCGATCTGCTTCTCGAGCTCGGGATACGTGAGCAGGAACTGCTCGACGGTCTTCCGGGTGAGGTCGTACTTGCAGTTCGTGAAGTAGATCACGGACTGGAGGATCATCGTCTCGGGGAAGTAGGCATTGTCGAAGAAGGGGGAGTTCAACGTATGGAGATTCCCGAGTGATTTCTCGAAGTTATTCTGCTGGTAGTGGGACCAGGACTCCTCGAACAGCGCCTCCAGCCAGAGCTCGCTGGTCTGGGGAACCTTGTTGTAGTACTTGATGCTCAGATCGTACTGCCCGGTGGCGTAAAAGATGCGCGCCATGGAGAGCCAGGCCATGTACTCGAGCTTGTCCGCGTCGTCGACGGACCGACGGTCGTCGGTGACGACCCGCAGGATCTCCTTGAAGGCCTCGATGGCCGGCTGGGCCTGGTTCTTCCGCACCCAGAGGATGCCCTCGAGGTACTTCGCCTTGCCGTAGTCGGGGTTGCCACGCGGGATCGCCCCCAGGGAGCGCAAGGCATCGTCGAGGTTGCCCCGGCGGTAGTGGTACTGGCCGACCAGAAAGGCGATGTCGGCCCGGTAGTTCTCGGGGTAGTCAGCCACGTCGTAGACCGCGATCTTCTCGAGGATCGCGGGATCGCCGAGGCTACGGTGGATGAGGTACAGCCACTTCAAGGTCGCCCGGTGGTACTTGTGCTCCTTGCCGGCCTCGGCGATCTTGTTGAAGTAGCCCAGGGAGCTCTGCAAGAAGCCCATCCGGTACAGGGCCTTGCCCAGGGAGTACTCGGCCTTGGGGCGAAACCGCTGGCTCTCGGGGTCCTTCGCGGCGACGACCTTGTACAGCTCGAGGGAAGAGCCGGCGTAGTCCTTCGCGTCGTAGAGCCGCAGCCCGTCGTCGAGGAACTTGCTGGCGTTGGAGGACGCGCCCAGGTCGAGCGCCTCCTCGGCCCCGAAGGTCATCTCCTGCGCGCCGAGGGGTGCCGCCGGGACCAGGAGGAGCCCACCCAGGAGCGCCAAGGGAAGAAAACGCCGATAAACCGTGGACATCCGCACCTCGATGAGGTCAGCGCAACCTGGCAGCATTCTAGTCGCCGGTCGAGAGAGGAGTCAAGCTGGCTGCGGCCCATCGCCCTCGGGCTCCCGGGCCGGGTCGCACCGCACCCGCCAGGCCGTCCCCGCCCCGAGCAGCAACATTGACTCCGCCGCAGGGGAGGGCTACCCTCCCCCCTGGACCTGGACTGGAGGAAGGTGCCGATGCCCCGGTGTCGCTGGCTGCTCCCCGCGCTCCTGCTCGCCAGTGGGCTGACGCTCGCTGCCTGCGAGGACGACTACGGCTCGCCATGCACCCTCCCGACCAAGGTCCGCCAGGCCTGCCAGCAAGGCCAGTCCTCGGGCAGCCTCGAGAGCCACATCAACTGCGTCATGGACGAGAACCTCGACTGCTCGTCCAAGATCTGCGTCGTCTACCAGGACAGCAACGCCTTCTGCTCCGCGAAGTGCACCCAGGACACCGACTGCCCCGGCAGCTCCCGGTGCCTGCCCTTCCTGCTGCTCCCCGACTCGGACCAGTACTGCGTGCCCCAGGACAAGCTCCCCGCCGAGCCCGAGCAGTAGCGGTCGCTCCCCGGTCCTTCAGCCAGGCCCCCGACCTCGACCACGGCACCGCCACCGGTCCGAGCGCTCGGGGCGCTCCAGATCCCAGCGGATCCCCCCGGGCAGGTGCTCCACGCGCCCCGTGGACAGCTCGACGCCGATGGCGTCGATGCGCAGATCGCAGCCCCGCAGGCCCCACGACGCGACGAGCTGCCGCGTGGCGCGCAGCACCTGACGGGCCTTGGTCAAGGTGATCGACGCGACGGGGTGACCCAGGAAGCGGGCCTGCCAGACCGTCCGCACCTCCACCACCAGCAAGGTCCCCCCCGCGCGCCCGATCAGGTCGAGCTCGCCGTGGCGGGTGCGCACGTTGCGGGCGACGAGGGTCACCCCCTGGGCCTCGAGGTAGCGCGCCGCCAGATCCTCGCCGCGCCGGGCGATCTCCTGGCGCCAGCCCTCGTCCGTGGTCGGGTTCGTGGCCATGGTCCCTCCCGGTGCTGCGGGGGCTGGCCCTCACCACCGTGCTGAGGGTGGCCCGCAACCCTCTTCTCGGCCACCCGGGGAGGCGATTGCGCGAGAGCGCGCTTTTTTTTCAGCGTGCGGGCTGGACGCCGCGGAAGGAGAGCCGGTGCTCGGGGCAGGGGCCGAGCCGTTGCAGGGCCGCGAGGTGCTCCGCGGTCCCGTACCCCTTGTGGCGGGCGAAGCCGTACCCGGGGTATCGCCGGTCGAGCGCGACGAGCTCCCGATCCCGGTGCACCTTGGCCAGGATGCTCGCCGCGGCGACGTTGGCGCTGCGCTGGTCGCCGCGCACGAGCGGCTTGAGCAGGGTCGCGCAGCCGAAGGGGATGGGGCCGTCGACCAGGACGAGGTCGACGGGGAGGGGGATCTGCGAGAAGGCCCCGGCCATGGCCTCGAGAGTCGCCCGCAGGATGTCGGTCTCGTCGATGCGGCGAGCGGAGACGGCGAGGAGCCCCCAGGCGAGCGCCTCGGCGAGGATCACCTCCTCCAGCCGCTCACGGGCCGCCGCGGTCAACCGCTTCGAGTCCGCGACCCCCGCCGGTACCGGTCGCTCGGGATCGAGCACGACGCAGGCCGCGACGACGGGTCCGGCCAGCGGGCCGCGCCCCGCCTCGTCGACGCCGGCGATCCGCACCAGCCCGTGACGACGGGCCCAGCGCTCGGCCTCGCCCATGACGAAAGTACCAGAAGAGGAGTCCAGGGTGTCGGCGAACAGCTCACCCTGGACCGACGGCCGCGCGCGGCCAACAGCCGAGTTCCGGGAGGAGGACTTGGGCATGGGATCACGAGGCCCCGGCTGAGGGGACGAGGCGAGACGTGGTCGAGCCGCCGGCCGGTCGCGGTGGCCGGCGCACGGCTCAGGTCGAGGGGGCGACGGTGCGCCGCTCCTTGAGCCGGGCCTTCTTGCCCGACAGCTCGCGCAGGTAGTACAGCCGGGAGCGCCGGACGCGGCCGGAGCTGATGACCTCGACCGCGGCGACGCGGGGAGAGTGGATCGGGAAGACGCGCTCCACGCCGACCCCGTAAGAGATCTTCCGCACGGTGAAGGTGGAGCCGAGGCCGTTGCGGTGAATCCGGATCACCACCCCCTCGAAGGCCTGCAGCCGCTCCTTCTCGCCTTCGGTGATCTTCAACTGCACCCGCACCGTGTCGCCGACCCGGAACGGGGTCAGGTCCATCTTCATCTGGCGGCGTTCGACGAGGTTGATGACGTTCATCTCCGCTCTCCTTCAGCTCCGGCCGACGAGAACTCGGCCAGTAGCTGCCAATCCTGCTCACTCAGGTCGAGGCTCCGGAACAGGTCCGGACGCCGTTGCCGGGTACGCAGCAAGGCCTGCTGCCTCCGCCAGCGGCGGATCCGCCCATGATCCCCCGACAGCAGCACCTCGGGCACCGCCCGCCCCTGAAAGGTGCGGGGACGCGTGTACTGGGGGTACTCCAGCAACCCCTCTTCGAAAGACTCCTCGTGGGAGCTCTCGTCGTTGCCCAGCACTCCCGGCACCAGCCGGGTGACGGCGTCCATCACGATCCACGCCGCCGGCTCTCCGCCGGTGAGCACGAAGTCGCCCACCGAGATCTCGCCATCGACCAGGTCGAGGCGGATGCGCTCGTCGACCCCCTCGTAGTGCCCGCAGAGCAGCCCGATGCCGTCGAGGCGGGCGAGCCGGCGAGCCATCGCCTGGTCGAACCGCTCTCCCTGGGGAGAGAGGAGGAAGAGCCGGTCCATCCGGCGGTTCGCCCGGGCCCAGCTCACCGCCCGGGCCACCGGCTCGGGCTTCAACACCATCCCGCTCCCGCCGCCGAAGGGCACGTCGTCCACGGTCCGGTGCCGGTCGTGGGTGTGGGCCCGGATGTCCTCCAGGTGGAGGTCGACGAGCCCGCGGGCGACGGCCCTCCCGAGGATGCTCTCCCGGAGCGGTCCGGCCAGCATCCCGGGGAACAGGGTCAGGATCGTGAACTGCACGTCAAAGAACTCGCCGGCTCACGGATCGAGGAGCCCGTCCGGCGGATCGACCACCAGCCGGCCCTCGGCGATCAGCACCTCCGGCACCAGGGCGTCGACGAACGGGATCAGCACCTCCCGGCCGTCGCGATCGATGACCAGGACGTCGCTGGCGCCGTTGTCGAACAGGTCCACCACCTCGCCGAGCCGGTTCCCCTGCACGTCATGGACGCTCAGGCCGATCAGGGACCGGTAGTAGTACTCGCCCTCGGCGACCGGCGGCAGCCAGCGCTCCTCGACGAGGAGCTCCCGGCCCGCCAGCTCATCGGCCCCGTTCCGGTCGGTGATCCCCGCCAGCCGCAGCACCCAGCCCCGGGGCGCCGGCCGCGCGGCCTCGAGCCGATACTGGCGGGGGGCCGCCTCCCCGCTGCTCCCACCGACGTAGATGGCGTCCAGCTCGGCGAGCAGCGAGGACGTCTCGTTGTCCAGGCGGACGCGCACCTCGCCCCGGATCCCGTGCCCGCCCAGGGCCCGACCGACCGCGATGAGAGGCTCCGTCACACCCACTCTCCGACCCCGGCGCGCGCCGGAGCCTACTCCAGGATCTCCAGCACGGACCGCTTGCGGAGCTTGGTCGAGGCGGCGCTGAGGATGGTCCGGAGCGCCCGCGCCGTCCGTCCCTGCTTGCCGATCACCTTGCCCAGGTCCTCCGGGGCGACCCGCAGCTCGAAGACGGAGGTCTGCTCCCCCTCGAGCTCGGAGACCGCGACCTGCTCCGGATGGTCCACGAGCGCCTGGGCGACGTAGGTGACCAGATCCTTCATGCTGATCGGATCGGCCATGCTGACCTCTCAGCCCGGGGAAGCGTCCCCTCACCTCGACCGCCGCCGGCGCGTTCCTGGGCGGGGCCGCCGGGCAGCCCACGGCCAGGCGGATCCGGCCTACTTCTGGGCGGGCTGCGCCGACCGGGCGATGCCGATCACCCGCTGCACGGTGTCCGAGGGCTGCGCCCCGACGCCCAGCCAGTAGTCGACCCGCGCGAGGTCCAGCTTGATCTCGGCCGCGCCGCCCGTGGGGCGATAGTGCCCGAGGAACTCGAGGCACCGGCCGTCACGACGGGCCCGGCCGTCGATCGCGATGACGCGGTAATAGGGGTTCTTCTTGGCTCCCAACCTGGTCAGCCTCAGCTTGACGGCCATCCTCTCGAAACCTCCCGATCTTTCCGGTGTTCGGCGGCCCAGGGCCGCACCAGGAGCCCGGAAAGTGCTCAAAGGTAGGGTCGGGCCTCCAGCCTGTCAAGCGTTCTTTGCCCCGCCGGCTGGTGACCCCGAGGGATCCCTACCCGCTCCGGGACTCGCTGGCAAGCCCCGATCCGCACCCCGCCGCCCGGCCGCCCCGGCCGACCCTCCGCAACTGGCGGTCGGCAGCCGCGCTGGGTACACTGCGTGCGTGAGACGGCTCCTCACCATCCTGGTGCTGCTGGGCACCGCGCTGGCCGCCTTCGGGACGGTGCGCCTGCTGCTGCCTGCCCGGGATTCCAGTACCAAAGAACCAGAGGCCGTCGGCGCCGCGATCCTCCTCACGGACGTCACGGCGGAGTGGGGCGTACCCTTCCCCCACTTCGGTGGCCGGCGGGAGAACCTGCTGCCCGAGGACATGGGCTCGGGCATCGCGATCGGCGACTACGACGGCGACGGTGATCCCGACCTCTTCGTCCCGGCGATCAACGCGCTGCGGTCCTTCCTGCGGCCCGGCACCCCCCAGGTGAGCAACCTGCTGCTGCGCAACGACGGCGGCGGCCAGCTCGTCGACGTCACGGAGCAGGCCGGCCTGCGCTTCCGGGGCGTGGGCATGGGCGCCCTGTTCGTCGACCTCGACGGCGACGGCTGGCTCGACCTGCTCGTCACCAACTTCGGCCCCGATCTGCTCTACCGGAACCTCGGCGACGGGCGCTTCGCCCGGGTCGCCGACCCCGGCTTCTCCGGCGCGGGGTTCTCCGGGGGCGCGAGCTGCGGCGACGTGGACGGCGATGGCGATCTCGACCTGTACATCCCGAGCTACGTCCACTTCGATCTGCACGTGCCGCCCGCCCCGCCGGCCTCCTCCGGACCGCCGCCGCCCCTCGCGCCCAAGGTCCAGCGGCTGCTGCAGGCCGAGGACGAGCTGTTCGAGACGCCCCCCCCCTACGGGATCCTCCCGGTCAACTTCCGCCCCGTGCCGAACCACCTCTGGCGCAACGACGGTGGGTTCCGCTTCACCGACATCACCGCGACGGCCGGCGTCGCGGACGCGGGCGGCCGGTCCTTGCAGTCGCTCCTCGTCGACCTCGACGGCGACGGCGACCTCGACCTCTTCGTCGCCAACGACGTGTCCGAAAACCGGCTGTTCCTCAACCGCGGGGACGGGCGGTTCCAGGAGGCCAGCCTCCCCTCGGGGCTGCTCGATCCGCGCGGGGCCATGGGCGCGACCATCGCCGAGCTCAACCAGGACGGGCTGCCCGACGTGATCATCGCCAACTACTCCACCGACGGCCTGGCTCTGTACCTGTCGGCCGGCCTGCAGGACGGGATCCCCCGCTATCGCCGGGGGGAGGAGATGGCGCGCTTGGTCGACTCGACCCTCGGCCGGGTCGGCTGGTCGGTCGGGCTGCACGATCTCGACCTCGACGGCGACCTCGACCTCTACGAGACCCACGGACACATCCGGAACCTGGTCGACGATCCGACGCGGCTCGGCCCGCAGACCGACTCCCTCTTCCGGGCTCTCGGCGGCCCCGTCTTCGAGCATCTGGAAGGCACGCGGGCGGGCGTCGCGCTGGAGGCGGCCGGCGTCGGGCGCGGAGCGGCCTTCGTCGACCTCGACGGCGACGGCGACGAGGACATCGTGATCTGCCGGCACGGCCAGGGACTACGCTTCCTGCGCAACGACTCGCAACGGGGGGGAGGCAGCCTGCACGTCCGCCTGGCCGGCCGCCCCCCGAACCCCTTCGCGGTGGGTGCGCGGGTGCGCCTGGGCGGACCAGGAGGGATCCAGGAGCGCTGGATCCTCGCCGGGCAGGGCTACCTCGGCAACGGCAGCGACTGGCCGGTCTTCGGCCTGCCGGAGGGACGGCCCGCGGCCTGGATCGAGGTGACCTGGCCCGGCACCCGCCAGCCCGTGCGCTACCCCGGCCCCTTCGCGCCCGACCGTCCGGTGACGCTCCGCCAGCCTTGATCCGGCCGGCCCGGGCCGGCAGCACGCCTCAACCCGGATCATACAGGCAGAGGCAGGCTCGCCGTCCGTCTTCGAGCAGGCTCTCGGCACGACAGTGCCAGCCCTGACCGACCGGACAGCCGCGGTCGTCCTCGCAGAACTTGGAGCAGAGCCAGCCGATCGCGGTCTGGGTGCACACGCCCGAGATGCAGTCGGCCTCGCTCGTGCAGGCCGAGCCGAAGGTCCGCGCATCCGGGTGCTCGGTGACCGGCAGCGGCTGGCAAGGCCCTGCGCCCTCCCCCTCCGCTCCCTCGCCCTCCCCCTCCGCCCCCTCGCCCTCCCCCTCTGCCCCCTCCCCCTCCGCACCCTCGCCCTCCCCCTCCCCGATCTGTCCGGGATCGGGGAGGCCCCCGTCCGCGGCGACCCGCTCGCCGCCGAGGCAGCCGGCTCCCCCGAGGCCGAGCAACATGGACGCCCCGGCCAGCGCCCGGAGTACGGTCACGCTCATGGCTCCTGGTAGACCTCCCGGATCACCCGCCCGGTCTCGGCCATCTCGGCCTCGGCTGCCCGGCACAGGAACTCCTGGGTGATGACCCCTTCCTTCTCGGCGGCCCACTGCGCGGCCCGCAACATCGCATTCTTGATGTAGCCGCCGGTAAAATCGAAATCCTCGGCGAGGGCCTTCCAGTCGATGTCGGGAGCGAAGGGGGCTCGCGCCGGCATGTGGGCGCGCCAGATCAGCGCCCGGTCCTCGGCCTCCGGCTTGGGGAAGAAGACGCGGAAGTTCAGCCGCCGCATGAAGGCCTTGTCGATGCTCGACTCCAGGTTGGTGGTCAGGATGACCATCCCCTCGAAGCTCTCCACTTCTTGCAGCAGGTGGTTGACCTCGAGGTTGGCGTACTTGTCCTGGGCGCTCTTCACCTTGGACCGCTTGGCGAAGAGCGCGTCGGCCTCGTCGAACAGCAGGATGGAGTGGCTCTCCCGGGCTTGCTCGAAGACCTTGGAGAGTCGCTCCTCGGTCTCACCGACCCACTTCGAGACCACCATCGCCAGGTTGACCCGGAAGAGGTTCATCCCGCACTCGTGGGCGATGACCCCGGCGGCCATGGACTTGCCGGTGCCGGGCGGACCGGAGAAGAGGGCGGACATCCCCTTGCCGGTGGAGATCTTCTCGCCGAACCCCCAGTCCTGCAGCACGATGTGCCGGTAGCGGACCGTCTGGACGATCTCCTCGATCGAGCGGCGGACCCGTGGCTGGACGATGAGGTCCTTGAGGCCTTGCCGGGGGATCATCCGCCGGGTGAGCTTGCCCATCCGCCGCGACTGCAGCTCGCGGCCGGCGGCCATCAGGTCATCCATCTTGATCTTGCCCTCGGGCCCCTCCTTGATCAGCACCAGGTTGGCCGCCTCCCGGATCATCTCCCGCACGCCGCCGCCGCCGAAGTTGAAGATCTTCGCCAGGTTCCAGATGTCGATGTCGGAGGCGATCCCGTCCGCCGGCAGCAGCTCCTGCCACATCTCCCGGCGGAAGGGCGCCGGCGGGATCTCCATGTCGGCCCGCAGGATCCGCCGGTTGCGCGGGAAGAGGTGGAAGTGGAGCGGCTTCTCGAGGCAGAGCACCGTCGGCGCGTCATGGAGCTCCAGCTTGCGGCTGAGCACCCAGAAGCCGGTGCTGTCGAAGTCCTCGCCCGGGAGCAGCCGCTGGCAGTTGACGAAGACGACGAGCGCCCCCTGGAGCGCAGCCTCGCGGTACAGCCGGGTGAGGTAGTGGCCGAAGTCGGCGGATTCCTGGGAGAGCGCCTCGTAGTCCACCTCGAGCACCTGCAAGCCGAGCTCGTGCGCGACCGCCTCGGCGAGCGCGAAGCGCCCGGCCCCGGGGAGCCCGACCGCCTGGATCAGCAAGGGCCCGGCCGCCAGGTACTGCCCCCACCAGCGGCCCTGACCCTGCGCTTCGTCGGTGAGCAGCAGCCGCAGGGAATCGGGGATCCGGCGCGGCATGCGCAGGTCGGCGAACGAGACCGAGGGGGCGGTGAGCCGGGCATAGGTCTGCAGGTAGGGGGCCAGACCACGCTCGCCGAGGAGGAAGCGGACGACCCGATCGCTGACCTGATACTCGCTGTCCGCAGCGCTGGTGGCGTCGTCCCACTCCTCGTGGTCGACGAGCGCGAGCAGCGCCTGGCGGCGAAGTCGCGCTGCGGCGCCGAAGCACGCGCGCACCCGGGCCAGACCGTAGTCGGCCCCCCAGATCTCCTGGGCCTGGCGCACGGTGGGGCGGGAGTGCGTCGAGCCGGGCCACTGCTCGAGCAGGCTGCGCAGCTCCGCGTCCTGCTCGACCGCGACGCCGAAGAGCAGGAGCTCCTGCTCCAGAGGGTCGAGCTCGCAGCGACGAGCGAGCAGGTCGATCCCCAACCGCTCACCGGCGCTCGCCCGCGAGGTCGCCAGCTCCGCCTCGACCTCCTCCAGGCTCGGCTCGGGTGGGGGCTCGTCGACCTCGTAGCCGAGCTCATCGAGCCGGCGGAGCAGCAAGTGGCGAAAGCGGACGGCCTGACGCAGCAGGAGCAGATCGTCGTGCGGCACGGGGTCGGCGCGCCCGGCGGTGACCTCAGGCAGGAGAGTGGGCATGGATGGTGTCGCCTTGATGCGCGGGGGCTGCCGGAGAGAGGATCATCGCAGCCTCGCAGAAACGCGACACCGGGGAGCCCCTCGCGAAGCTCCCCGGTGTCTGGATCGTCGACCGCGGCTGCCGGAGCAGCCAGGGAGCAAGGATCCTCCGCCTACTTCTTCTCGGCCTTCTTCTCGGCCTTCTTCTCGGCGGGCTTCGCGGCCTTCTTCTCGGCCTTCTTCTCGGCGGGCTTCTCGGCCTTCTTCTCGGCGGGCTTCTCGGCCTTCTTCTCGGCCTTCTTCTCGGCCTTCTTCTCCGCCTTCTTCTCGGCCTTCTTCTCGGCGGGCTTCTCGGCCTTCTTCTCCGCCTTCTTCTCGGCGGGCTTCTCGGCCTTCTTCTCGGCCTTCTTCTCGGCCTTCTTCTCCGCCTTCTTCTCCGCCTTCTTCTCGGCGGGCTTCTCGGCCTTCTTCTCGGCCTTCTTCTCCGCCTTCTTCTCGGCGGGCTTCTCGGCCTTCTTCTCGGCCTTCTTCTCGGCCTACTTCTCGGCGGGCTTCTCGGCCTTCTTCGCGGCCTTCTTCTCGG
>JAVEVO010000090.1:0-26670 GCA_034005005.1 Myxococcota bacterium | reverse complement strand
CCGCATTGTAGTGGTCGTCGAAGGTCAGGCCGCTGATGCGGAAGGTCTCGGTGTAGGCCTCGATGGTCAGCACCGAGTACGCGAAGGCCGGGTCGAGCTCCCGGTAGTCGCGCGGGCAGGTCTGGCCGCTCTCCACCACGCAGGCGCCCGAGAAGGAGGCGCCCCCGGCCTGGGTCTGGTAGACCCGTCGCACCCCGCCGACCGCGGCGAGGTCGTCGAGCACCCGCTGCGCGGGCAAGCCGTAGCTGTTGAAGCCCGCGCCGCAGCGGTCGCTGTCACCGACCGAGACCAGGGCGGTGCGGGGCTTGAGCGCACGCAGCAGGTCGATGGGGCTCGACGCCGCGCTGCCGTGGTGGGAGAGGAGGTGGACATCCACCGGCGCGTCCGCGACGAGCTGGGGCCCGACGGCCTGCTCCATCTTCAGCGAGCCGATCCCGCCGCCGGGCAGATCGCCGAGGTTCACGAAGGAGAACTCGCCGTGCCGGAGGATCAGGCCCACGCTGCGCTCGTTCTCGTCCTTCACCGCGAAGGCCGCGCCGCCCTTGATCCGGCCGTTGACCGTGAGGATCGTCAGGGTCACCCCACCGCCGAGGTCGAGCTCTTCCCCGGCGATGGCCTCCCGGCGGCGTTCCCCGAGCAGGCGCTCATACTGCTCGTAGCCGCTCGGCATGGGGGTCAGACCCCGATCGAGCACCACGGAGGGCAGCAGGTCGTCGCTGTTCGGGGCGCCGACCTCGGCCTCGTCGTCGATGCCGTTCTGGCCGTCGTCGTCGATCCCCCGCCGTCCCGGGGCGCCGTCGGGGCCGAGGAAGATGGGCACGGCGCCGCCACCGTGGTCGTCGTCGAAGTGGCTGATCACCATGTAGTCCAGGCGGGGGACCAGCCGCCGGAGCACCGCGGCGGTGAGTCGACCTGCCGAAGGGCGGCCCGCGTCCATGAGTACCGAAGTACCAGAGGGGGTGATCGCGAGCAGGGACTGACCGTTGCCGACGTCGAACAGGAAGATCCGCAGGGCCTGATCCCGGCTGGCTGCGGCGCAGAAGTTGACCGCGCTGTCGCAGGCCCCGCTCGGGCAGTCGGTGTGCTGGCTGCAGGTGGTGGGCAGCTTGCAGCTCAGCACGTCCGGGGAGTGCCAGTGGGCGCTGAAGGGCCGGGCGACGTGGATCGCGGGGAGCTCCCGGCAGTCTGCGCCCGAGGAGGTGACGTCGACGCGCAGAAAGCCGTTGCAGCGGGACGCCCCCTCCAGGGTGCAGACCGCCTGATAGCGCACCGTGGCGCTGCAGCTCGCGTTGGACTTGGCCAGCGAGAGGTACATGTACAGCTCGTCGTCGATGCGCTCGGCGGTGCCGAACAGGGGCGCGTCGCAGCCGTCGTTGGTCTTGTTGAACATCGCGATGTGGTACTTGTTCAGCGGGTTGGGGGCCGCCTCCAGCTCGATCTCCCGGCCACCGAGCAGCCGCTCCACCACGTCGTCCGGGCCGTCGCCCTCGGCGATGGTCATCCGGAAGCCGCCGAAGAAGCCGTCCACCGGCTGGAGCGCGGCGCTGCCCTGGGGCGCGTCGAAGAAGCCGTTGGAGCACCAGACCTCGCCCTGGACGAGCTGGCAGCTCCCGAGGTCGAGGTCCTCGTGGCCCACCCGCAAGGCCAGGGAGAGGTTGTCGCCCGTGCGGTAGAGGAACGAGCCGACGTAGCTCTCCTGCACGGTGTCCAGCACGTTGAGGGTGTAGGACGCATCGGGCTGCAGGGCGAGCGCGAAGGAGCCGTCCGCGTCCACTGGGAAGCGCTCGGTGCTGCTGTCGGTGCCGAGCGCGACGATCGCGAGTCCACTCGCGTCGAGCCCCTGGCGCAACTGCTGGAGCACCTCGCCCGTGCTGCCGGCCGCCCCGCTCCCGGCGAGCACGCCGCGGACCGTGACGTCCCGGGGCGGGGCGGGATCCGCCCCGTCGTCGCAGGCCACGAGGCCCCCGGCGAGCAGCAGGAGACCGGGCAGGTGAAACAGGCCGTTTCGGGCAGCGGACATCTCGGACCTCCCCCGCGGCGGGGCTCGCCGCGCGATTGTCTAGTCTTCTTATGGGCATGTCGGGGCGAGAGCAAGGGAATTGCTTGCTGGTGCGCAGGTTTCCTCGCTCCCGCTGGGCCGCCCGGGGATGCGGGGAGCGGTCCATTGACCCGGAGGCTCGGCCACGCCATCCTGGGGCGTGTGGCAGCCCCCGAGAGCGGCGGGCGGTGTTCCCACGGTCACGGACTTCTATGCTGAAGGTACCAGGATGGGCACCTCGGGTCATTCTTTGGGGCTACGAATCTGCTTGATCTCGTCGCTGGTCGTGGTCGCGGTCGGCTGCGGTCCCGACCGCCGGGCCGGCGGAGGGCCGGCGGGGGACGGCGAGTGCGAGGACCACGCGGATTGCCCCGAGCGGCAGCTCTGTGATCACGCCACCGGGGAGGGGGTCTGCGTCAGCGGCTGCGCCACGGACCCGGACTCGTGTGGTGACGGGGAGTACTGCCTGGTGTCGACCTCGGGGAAGCGCTCTTGCGTGTTCGGCGAGAAGCCGGCGGAGGGCGAGGGCGAGGGGAGCGAGGGCGAGGGGGAAGGGAGCGAGGGCGAGGGCGAGGGGAGCGAGGGCGAGGGGGAAGGGGAGGGGAGCGCTGCCGACTGCGGGGAGATCCCCATGACCCAGGGGTTGTCGGAGCCCTGCTGCCGCGGGTACGGCATCGACGCGTGCGGCGCGGGCTTGTTCTGCGCGGCCTTCGACGGCCGCCGGCAAGCTACTTGCTACGCGGATCGCTCCCGGGCGGACCGCACCGAGTGCACGGCCGACGGGCAGTGCGTCAGCGGCGCGTGCAACCTCGAGCTGGAGCGTTGCCGGAGCACCCCGGCGACCCTCTGCACCGCCGAGATCGGCTGTGGGCCCGACCCCGCAGGCAATCGCTACGCCTGCGACCCGGAGGACGGTGTCTGTCGCCGGGTCGGCGAGGGGGATCCCGGGGATATCTGCGAGGTGGCCGCGGACTGCCGCACGGAACTCTGCCAGGAGGCCCGCTGCAAGTCGGAGCTCGGGGACCCCTGCGAGGAGCAGGAGGACTGCGTCGCGGGGGAGTGCGTCGATTGCGACTACAACAACGTCATCTGCCAGGACGTTCGCTCCAACAGGCGGGAGTGCCTGCTGCCGTGTCCCGAGGATGAGGAGGAGGGTTGGGGCGTCTACCGGGTCTCCTGCGAATAGTCCTCCGCCACAATGGTTTCGACTGGTTGCCTCCGGCCTGGTGGGTGCCGGCCGACAGGTCGGCACCAGCCTCCTCCCCCTTCAGATCCTGGCCCTGGCGGGAAGAGGAGCAGAGCGACCGGCGCGGAGGCCGGTCGCCACCCGGCGGAGGCCGACCGTCACCAGATGCTCGACCGGTCCTCTCCGGTGTGCCGGGGTGCTGTCGTCGCCCCCGGCGATCGGCAGGATCTCCGGACGCTTTCCCTTGAATCGGCCTTCCCCGGCCGCTATCGTCCTCCCTGAGATCTCGCACCGATTTCGAGGATCCCGCCCCCGGCGGTGGGATGGGTGAGCGCTGCGTCGGGGGGCAAGATGGCCGGATCGTCGGAAGCCGCACCGCAGACTGGTGAGACGGGTCAGGCCCAGCCGGGCCCGGTCGAGGCCGGGGCCTCGAGTGCGCGCGGCCGGCAGCGCCGGGCTTTGCGCGGGCTGGACTACGAGGATCAGGGAGCGGCACTGGCGCCGGCGGAGGAGGCCGGGGTCGGCTCACCGGAGGCCATCGCGACCCGCGGGCTGACCGAGCCCGGGCGGCCGCTGCCCGCCGCGGGCCGGCTGCAGGCCGCCACCGGCATCGATTTCTCGGGAGTCAGCGCCCACTTCGGCCCTGCCGCGACCGCCGCCTGCGAGGCCCTGGGCGCCGAGGCCTACACCCTGGGCGACGCCATCGCCTTTGCCACCTCGAGTCCCGGTCTGGCGCTCCAGGCCCACGAGGCCGCGCACACCATCCAGCAGGGCGCCGTTCCGGCCCCCCCTGCAGGGGCGGGCGAGGCCGGTGGCGATCCCGAGCAGCAGGCCGATGGGCTCGCGGCCGCGGTGGTCGCCGGGGACCCGGCAGCCCGCCAGGTGGCCGGTCTTCAGCCGCGCGTCGGGCGGCAGGTGCAGCGGGAGCAGTACAAGCCCACCGCCCAGGGCATGGCGTTCAAGGCGAACTCCAGCACCGTCTGCAAGGACGGCCAGCACGAGACCACCAAGGAGTTCGCCCTGTCCCTCGGGGAGGCGAAGGTCTCGGTACCGATCTGGGGCGTCCCGATCACCTTCAGCGGCGGCGGCAAGGTCGCCGCCTCGGTGGTCACCGCCACCCGGTCGCTGCTGGCGACCGGCGCGAAGGCCCTCGGCCCCAAGGCCGGCGGTGGTGGGGCCAGTGAAGGCGCCGCCGAGCAGCAGGAGCAGTTCGAGTGGTGCAAGGTCGGGCTCGGCGGGGAGCTCGCCCTGGGAGTCGGCCTCGACTCGGACACCCTGCTCAAGAAGATCCCGATGCTGCAGAAGCTGGTCGAAGGCGTGGGCTTCGAGCTGAAGCTCGACAACAAGGTCGAGGTCAAGGCCGAGGCGACCTTCACGCGCGCGATGGCCCGCATGCCGATCATCGTCGAGGCCAAGGGCTCCACCGACCTCGTCTTCAGCCTCCTGGACGGCGCGCTGGACTACAAGATCGGCCTGCTCGAGCTGCCCCTCGCCGAGTTCGAGTTCGGCTACGTCCCGGACCAGGGCCTCAGCTTCGACGGGCTGACGGTCCTGCCGCAAGTCCAGGAGGCCCTGCGTCAGTTCATCGAGTGGCTGATGGGCGCGCCGACCCGCGCCGATGAGATCAAGCGTGAGATCGAGCTGATCAACGAGACCGAGAAGGTCATCGGCACCCGGGCCGCCGAGCTCGTGGGCCAGGGCTTCCCCCGGTCAGCGGCTCGCTCCATCGCCTACTACGAGCGCTGCGCGGAGGTGACGGTCACCCGGGCGCTGATGGGCGCCGATCTCGCGCAGGCCTACCGGGACGCGCTCGAGGCGCCGGAGCGGATGAAGCAGGTCGAGGCGGCCAAGTTCGCGGAGCTGCGCGACGAGCAGCACCTCCCCGAGGACAAGGCGCAGCGCGTGGCGAAGCTCTTCGCCGAGGCCGCGGGTGAGCCCAGCAAGCTCGTCTACCGCAAGGGTGACCGCCAGTTCACCGTGCCCGAGCTGGAGCCCAACGAAGGCATCAAGAAGCACAAGCAGAACTTCGCCGAGGCCGTCGAGCTGTTCGAGGTCCGCCGCTATGCGTTCGGCAACCGGGGGATGGACCCCGAGCTCGCGAGCCAGGTCGCCGAGAAGGAGGTCCGCGCCCAGGACACCAAGGGCCTCTTCCGGCAGAGCTCGCAGGAGCGGCAGCAGGCCGGCGACGAAGCCTACGACATGGAGCGGGCCTTCATCCGGCGGCAGCGGATCGCCGTCGACGCGCAGGTCGAGGTGGTGAAGCTGCTGCGGCAAGGGGTCGTGCACCAGCAAGGGGTGATCGCCGGCTTCACCGCGTCGCCCGCGTCCGGGGAGAAGCAGGCCAAGGGCCAACGCTCCCGCGGCAAGGGCGCCGCCGAGGCCAAGCAGGCGCAGCAGGACGCCACCCAGGCCCTGGCCCGAGGAGCCGGTCCCGCGCAGGTCGAGCTCGTCGGCGACATCGTCCGGGAGGCCTTGCAGACGCTCCGCTCCCGCGACACCCGGCTGAACCTCGAGATGGGCCGGGGCCATGCCCAGAGGCTGCTCACCGCCGCCTCGGAGGTCGTCCCCGAGCGGTTCCGTCCCATCATCCAGGACACCGCGAAGCCGGATCTCGCCCAGATCCTCCAGGTGCTCGAGACCGCCGAGCAGAAGGTCGCTCCCTGGCAGGAGTGATTGGTACTTTTAGGCCGGACCTCGACCTACGTTCATCTCGGGCTCCACCTCCCACCACATCAGCGCCGAGCGCATCCAGTCGGGCCAGCGGAGGCCGCCGTCCTGCGCAAAGAGCCGGCGGGCCAGCGTCTCGTGGATCGCCGCGTCCCAGCGCGTGTCGGCCTCGGAGAGGTGCAGGTGGCGCTTGGCCCGGCGCAGGGCCGCGTCGAGGCTGTCGTCCGCCCAGCGCTTGACCGCGGGCTCGATGAGCACGTTGGGGAAGATCCCCAGAGAAAGCAAGGCGTTGTAGCCGATCACGAAGTTGGCGCTGTCGTGGCTGTGGCCATGGACCTGGCGCGACAGCTCGGCCATGACCCCCGCGGGGCTGGTCACCCGCATGGAGAGGAAGCAGTAGCGCCGGGAGGCCCGCTGCATGGAGAGGACGAAGGCGGCCAGGTCGCTCGCCGCGTACATGGAGTGCGAGCCGAGGACCGCATCGTGGGGCTCGAGGTCGGTCTCCTCCCAGGCACCCTTCCGGATGTCCACATTGTCCAGTCCGGCCTCCGCAACGTTGTGCCGCAGCCGCTGGATCATCACCGGAGACGAGTCGATCGCCGTCACCCGGCGGACCACACGGGCCAGGGGGAGGGTCCAGCGACCCGTAGCCGGGCCGATCTCGACCACTGTCTGCTCGGGGCCGAGCATGCGGCACACGGTCTCCACCAGCGGGTCCGGCTTGTCCTTCACGAGCCGGTGGGCCCGGTGGCGGGAGCGCTCGGCGTCGGCGTCGTAGCGGGTCGCGCGCTCGACCAGCTCGCGCCAGAGGCCCAGCCAGTCGGGATCTGCGAACGTCATGGGCTACCTCGGGGGTGGCGCCGGTTCACCACCGGCGGTTCGGTCGTGGCACGACGGGGACTCCGGATCAGCGGGCGCCGAGGCCGCCGATGGCTGCGAAGGTGTCACAGGCGCCCGGCTGGCCCGTGGTCAGGCCGCGGCGCAGCCAGCTCGTGCGCTGTGCGGAGGACCCGTGGGTGAAGGAGTCGGGCACGACCCGGCGTCCCGCCTGGCGCTGGATCCGGTCGTCGCCGATCGCGGCGGCCGCGGCCAGCCCCTCCTCGACGTCGCCCGGTTCGAGGGTGCCCTTTCGGGCCGTGGCTGCGCCGTAGACCCCGGCGTAGCAGTCGGCCTGCAGCTCCATCAGCACCGAGAGGGCGTTGGCTTGCGCGGGGTCCTGCCGCTGCAGGGCCCGCACGCGGGCGTTGGTGCCGTCGAGCCGCTGGACGTGATGCCCGATCTCGTGGGCGATGACGTAGGCCTGGGCGAAATCGCCCGGCGCGCCGAAGCGCCGCTTCAGCTCCTCGAAGAAGCTGACGTCGAGGTAGACCTTCTCGTCGCCCGGGCAGTAGAAGGGGCCGGTGGCCGACTCGGCCGCACCGCAGGCCGAATCCACCGCCTCCCGGAACAGCACCAGCTTCGCGTGGCGGTAACCGGGCAGCAGCCGGTCCCAGGCGGTCTGCACGTCGTCGATGACGAAGTGCATGAACTGGACCGTCCGCTCCTCCTCCGGGCTCGCCGGGGCCGTCGACCCGACCCCGGTGGCCGCAGGGCTGGGTGACTGCAGCGCGACCCCCGAGAGGAAGTCCTTCCCCGTGAGCAGGGACAGGGCCACCAGGACCACCACCCCGCCCAGTCCGATCCCGACCTTGCCCTTCGTCGAGCGGAGACCCCGTCGGTCCTCGACGTCCGCGCTCCGCTTCCCTGGCTCCCAGCGCATGGCACCCCTCGTCGACTGTTCCCCCGACGATCTTCGCGCAGCCGGCGGGGTGTCGCCACTCCCTCTCGCCGGCGTCTCCGGGAGGCGGGTCAGCGACCCCTGGCCGGCCGGCAGCCGCACCAGGCTTGGCCGTCGCCGCAGCACCTCGTCCAGCACCCGGTCCACGACCTCCTCCTCGGGGCCGCGTGGCCCCGGCCCCGCTCGTGCGGGCCTCTCGGTCGCTCGACGGTGCGCTTGCATCCGCCCACGCGCTCCTCGATGATGGTCGGGGCGTCGCGTCCGTCGTCCGGATGTCGAGGCCGCCAGCACACCCTCGCCGCAGGAAACGAGCCGTGGATCAACCAAGGCGAAAGTACCCTCATCTGCTCTGCCGATCCATCCTCTGGATTACCTCCCTGGTCGCTGTCGCTGGGCTGGCCCTCCTCGCCGGCTGCGGCGAGGACAGCGCCCCGGGCGGCTCACGTCCCGGTCCGACCGATGGAGAGGCGCCGGACGGAGGCGGCGACCTGGCGGTCGACGGGGCGGTCGACGGGGGGGACGCGTCCGACCCGACCTCGCCCGACGGGGGGCCCTCCCGCTGCAGCCCCGCGCAGTGCGCCATCGACGGCCAGTGCTGGGACGACGAGGTCGTTCATCCCGACGACCCCTGCCGGCGCTGCCTGGTGGCCGTGGACCCGGCGGGCTGGAGCACCCGGGAGGGCGACCCCTGCGACGACGCGAACCCCTGCACCGAGCAGTCGACCTGCCTCGAGGGGCGCTGCGTCGGGCTGCCCAAGGCCTGCGACGACGGCGAGTGGTGTACCCTGGACCGCTGCGAGCCCGGGACCGGAGCCTGTCTGCACGATCCCCGGGAGGGGGAGTGTGACGACGGCGACCCCTGCACCCTCGGCGATCTCTGCGAGGCGGGCCGCTGCCTCCCGGGCCCGGGAGCCCTCCCCTGCGACGACGGCGAGGCCTGCACCCAGGAGCAGTGTGAGCCTGGGGTCGGCTGCGTGTCCACGCCGCTCGGGGGCGCCTGCGACGACGCGGACCCCTGCACGGTCGGCGACGCCTGCCACGAGGGCCGCTGCCTCCCGGGCGAGGCCGCGCTGGCCTGCGACGACGAGGACGTCTGCACCGACAACCGCTGCGTCCCGGGCCAGGGCTGTGTCCACGAGTTCAACACCGCCCCCTGCAGCGACGGCTCGGAGTGCACCACCGACGACACCTGCCGGGAGGGGGAGTGCGTCGGAGTGCCAGTCCACTGTGACGACGGGAACGACTGCACCACGGACACCTGCAACCGGGTGCGTGGCTGCGTGTCCACGCCCTTCGTCTCCGCGAGCTGCCGGCCGGAGATCGTCGTCGACACCCCCGCCCGGGCCGCCACCGTCCTCGGAGTAGGGGAGCCCACGGTCGTGGTCACGGGGTCGGTGCGCAGCGGCGGCGGGCCCATCGTCTCCTTCACGATCAACGGCGTCGAGGTGCCGGTGGACCCGGAATCCGGTCAGTTCAGCCACTCCCACGCCGGCCTGGTGGGCGGCAACACCCTGGTCCTCGAGGCCGTGGACGCCATCGGCGCCGCGCGTCGCCGGGTGCAGGCCTACCACTGGTCCACGGCCTACGCCCAGCCCGATCCCCTGGACCCCGAGCGGGGCTGGGTCGATCCGGGGCTCGGCCTGTGGCTGGGCCAAGAGACCCTGGACGATGGCGAGCACACCCCGCCGCCGGACGACCTCGCGACCCTGCTCGAGGGGCTGCTCGGGCAGTTCGACCTCGGGGCCCTGATCCCCGACCCCGCGCTCACGAACCAGGCGATCTGGGGCTTCGGCGTCTACTCGGTCTTCGTGGAGGACCTCACCACCTCGCCCAACGAGGTCGCGCTGGCGGCCGTCGACGGGGGGCTGCACGTCCAGCTCACGGTCCCCGATGTCCGGGCGAACCTGCGGGTGAGCAAGACGGGCTGCGGCAGTGGCTTCCTCGAGCCGTGCTGGGGCGGGGCCGAGTATCCCGGCACCCTGTCCATCACCCGCATCGTGCTGGAAGCAGACCTGCTGCTGGCGGTGAGCCCCGCACACATCCTGACGGTCGTGCCCGCCAACCCCCGGGTGACCCTCATCAACCTAAACCTCGACCTCGGCGGCACCCTCGGCGCGCTGGTCGACCTGCTGCTCGGGGTCTTCGTGCCGCAGCTCCAGGCGTCGTTGCAGGCCGAGTTCCTCGCTGCCCTGGAGGAGGAGCTCGCCCCCCGGCTTGCGGAGGCCCTCGCCGGCCTGGCGCTCGCCTTTCCGGTGGATCTGCCCCGCCTCGACGGCGCCACCGATCCGGACACCGGGGAGCCCGCGAGCGTCCCCGTGCTGCTGCAGAGCGACTTCGCGGCGGTGGACGCCACCGCGGGCGAGGGCATCGCCTTCGCCTTGCGGGCCCGGGCCACCACCCCCCAGCGTGCGGTGCCCACGGGCGCGCCCTTCGACGACAACCGCGGCGTCCCGGGCCGCGTCGGCTGTGGTCGCCGGCCGCAGACCCTGGTCGTGCCGGGAGTCGCGCCGCTGGAGGTGGTGCTGGCCGACGACACCCTCAACCAGGTCCTGCACGCGGCCTGGCTGGGCGGCCTGCTCGAGTTCCCCGTCGGCCCCGAGCTGCTCGGGGACGTCGACCTCTCCGCCTACGGGATCTCGGACCTCGTCCTGTTGGTGTCGGCCTGGTTGCCGCCTTTGGCCTCGGACTGTGGCCCGGACGAGGAGCTCTCGCTGCACGCCGGCGACCTGCGGGTCGACGCTTCCTGCGATTTCTACGGCCAGCCCATCGACCTGGTGGTCTTCGCCAGCCTGCGTGCTGGGCTCGAGCTCGCCACCGCCGAGGGCGAGGTCGGCGTCACCGTGACCGGCCTGCAGGAGCTGGAGCTGCAGGTCGACGTGCAGCAGGAGGCCCTGATCAGCCTCGAGCCGACGCTCCGCGAGCTGCTCCGCTGCCAGCTCGGTCCGGCCCTCGAGGGCCTGCTCGGCGGTGGTGAGCCCCTGTTCTCCTTCGCCCTGCCGGCCATCGACCTCAGCGAGACCCTCGGGCTCCCGCCGGGTGAGGGAGTGATCGACCTCGAGCTGCTCGACGATCCGGCCTGGCCCACGCGACGAGAGGGCAACTCGGTGATCTACGGCAGATTGAATGAATGACCCGGCGCGGCGTCGGACTGGAACATCCGCGCGGCTGCGCGCACCCCGGAGGTCGCCATGTCCCGTCGTTTCGCCTCGTCCTCGTCCTCGTCGGCACCGCTGCTCGCGTTCCTCCTCCTCGCGGGCGTGGCCTGGCTCCTCCCCGCCGTCGCCGACGCGGCCCCTCCCCGATCCGTGGTGGGGCAGTACTTCTGCGCCTTCCGGACCGGGGAGTTCTCCTACCCCGCGCAACCCTGCCGGATCCACAAGTCGCCGGCCGGCGCCTTGCTGTTCGAGAAGACCGGCGGATCCCAGCGCTTCAGCGGGCCGATCCTGCTGCGGGGTAGTGAAGGGAAGGACCGGCCGGACCTACGGTTCCGGGGGCTGTTCTTCTGTCCGGAGGGAGCCTGCGACGAGTTCGTCGAGGCGGACTTCCGGGCCACGGACACCGGAGGCTGGATCGGGACCTTCACCTTCACGACCACCGATCCCATCGAGGTCACCGTGACCCGCACGAAGCCCCGGGCCCCCGTCCCGGCCAAGGGCAACAAGAACTGACCACGGCCCTGCTGCCGGGCAGTCACTCGAAGAAAGTGCCCCGGATCTTGTCCACCCCCGGGATCCGCCCGACCGCGCACAGCCTCGCCCACTCGCCGCAGGGGAGGTGCTCCCCCGCCGGCTCCCGCCGTGGCTCCCACAGGCAGAGCAGCGTACCTTCCGGATCGCAGCCGATGCGCCCCCGGCCGGGAGCGCAGTGGGCCTCGGGCAGCAGCCGCAGCACCTCCTCCGCGGTCGGTCCGGGCGTCGGCACGCACCACTCGATCGCGTCGTAAGTGCCCAGGATCCCGAGGCTGTGGCCGAACTCGTCGCACTCGCAGAGGGCCGGTGGGGGCTGGCCGTCCGCGAGGCACTGGCCGGTGCAGCGGGTGCACCAGTCCGCGACGATCAGCACGCACTGGCCCCGTTCGCAGGCGTCCACGGTGCAGGAGTCGAGGTCGCAGCCGCCGACCGCGGGGCAGGCCGCGTCGCGGTCGCAGTCGGCCGCTGCGACGCACGCCTGCCCGAGGCAGTCCGCTGGGCAGTTGCAGAGGTTCTCGCCGCGGCCGCAGCGGCCGTCCCCGCAGCGCGCGCAGATCGCGCTGCCGCGGCAGCCCGCGGGGCAGCCTCCGGCCTCGTCCGGCTGGTCGCAGGGGATGGGCGCGAGGCCCGGGCAGCAGGGCAGGGCGTCGGGCACCACGGGGCGGCTCGCCCCCTCGGGGAGGCACTCGACCGGGCACTCGCCCACCGCCGCCCGGGCGATGCCCGCGGCCTGCCGCACGCAGTCGTTGGAGTAGGTGCGCCCGTCGCAGCCGCAGACGGGGTCGTGGACCGCGTCGCACGCCGCAGGACGTGGCCGGCACGCGCCGCTCCCGAGACAGGCCCCTGCGGGCAGCTCGCAGAACTCCGCGAGCAGGCAGTCCTGGTTCACGGAGCAGGCCTCGCCCTCGCCCTCGGCCCCCTCGCCCTCGCCCTCGGCCCCCTCGCCCTCGCCCTCGGCCCCCTCGCCCTCGCCCTCGGCCCCCTCGCCCTCGCCCCCGGCCCCCCCGCCCTCGCCCTCGCCCACGGCCCCCTCGCCCTCGCCCTCGGCCCCCCCGCCCTCGCCTTCGCCTTCGCCCGGGCAGACGCAAGCGCTCCAGTGGCCCTCGTCGAGGCAGACCCGCCGCCCGAGCGATCCGGACGCGCACAGGCAGGCCTCCTCCTGGCCGGCCAGGCAGCCCTCGCCCTCGGCCCCCTCGCCTTCGCCCTCGGCCCCCTCGCCCTCGCCCTCGCCCTCGGCCCCTTCGCCCTCACCCTCGCCCTCACCTTCACTCCCGGTGCGGTGCGCGCTGTCCCAGTTGCACGTGACCCCGAGCAGCAGCCCGGTGAGAAGCAGCAGCGCTCGTGAACCGCTCAGCGTGCGCCCCATGGCCTCCTCCTCCGTCATGACGTCTGCCCCGGGAAGCGTACGCCACTCGAGCGCTCGATACCAGCGAGGCCGGCGGCACCCCGCCGCGGGCTGGTCTTCGACGCGGTCCGCGACGAGCCGTAGCGGCAGGTCGGCAGGGACCATGGCCGCCCGCCGCACTTCCATGCTATATCCATCGAGCGACTGCCGGCTCCTGGCGTGGGAGGTAGGGCTGTACATGACTTCCCTGAAGCATCCGTCGCTGGTACGTCCCCCGAGGATTCGCCCCGGGCTCTGGACCGTGCTCAGCTTGCTCTGGGCGCTGGCGATCGGTCTCGGGTGCCAGGGGGACGACGACGGGGAGGTGACGGGGCCCGAGCCCGGTTCCTGTCTCCGGGACACCGATTGCGAGGATCCCACCCACTACTGCCAGTTGAAGGAGCTGAGTGGGAGCTGCCAGCCAGGTTGTCGGCTCGAGGCGGGTTCCTGCGGCGAGGGGATGCGCTGCAACGAGCAGCACCTCTGCGTGGAGGTGTTCCGACCCTGCCAGGAGACGGGCTGCGAGGATCGGTTCTGCTCCGCGGCAGGTGGAGTCTGCTACTGCGACGAAGCCACCGGTCGTTGCCTGCCCGGCTGCGCGGACGACGCGGCCTGTCCGCTACCCTGCACCGCCTGCGACCTGGAGACGCACCAGTGCGTGGACGCCCGGGGGTGCAGCCAGGACGCGGATTGCCCTGACGGGACGTACTGCGACCCCACGGTGGACTGCGGCGCGTGCCTCGCCGGCTGCCGGAGCTACCAGGACTGCCCGGAAGCCACGCCCTTCTGCGTGGCGCACTCTTGCCGCAATTGCCCGGACTGCCCCGTGCGCTGCGAGGCGATCCCCTACGGCGACGCGACCCGCTGCCCGGCCGACCGGTTCTGCAATGAGGAGAACGCCTGCGAGCTCCCCTGCGCGTCGGACGAGGCCTGTCGGCGCAGCCTCGGGGCCGGGTTCGTCTGCTGCGGGCCGGGTGATGCGTGCCCGCTACCCCGCTGCATCCGCACCTGCCTCGACGCGGACGGCTACCGCTGCCCGGCCACGTTGCCCGGTGAGCCGGCCCGCTACTGCGGTGAGGACGGCCATTGCCACGACGGCTGCCTGGGAGACGCGCAGTGCGTCCTGCCCGAGCGCTGCCTCGGGGGGCGCTGCCGGGAGGGCTGCCGCCGGGACCGGGAGTGCACCGAGTCCTACACGTACTGCAACCTGGACGTCTTCCAGTGCCTCCCGGGGTGCAGCGCCTCCTGGCCGTGCCCGCCGCTGCAGTCCTGCACCGAGCGCACGTGCCAGCCCTTCACCTGCGGTTCCGACGAGGACTGCCCGGAGCCTCCCGAGCCTTACCCGGGCTCGTACTGCGACCTCGGCACGCAGACCTGCCAGGTCGGCTGCCGGGATTCCTCCGACTGCGCCGACGCGAACTCCGTCTGCGACGAGCAGCACATCTGCGTCACCGCGTGCCGCACGGACGCCGATTGCCCGCGCGACCGGGTCTGTCGGATCGACGACGGGCTCTGTGAGCCGGGGTGCCAGGACGATGCGCACGAGCCGGACGGCTCGCCTCGAGTGGCCCGCCGCATCGAGCTGCGCGAGGGCCAGTTCCTGGACGAAGCGCTGGTGCTGTGCTCGGGCGACGAGGACTGGAGCGAGCTCTCCCCGGATCCGACGCGCAGCTTCGAGGCCTACCTCCGCTTCGATCCGACCCTCGGCGACCTCCGCCTGGAGCTGCTCGCGGGGGCCGGCCCGGACCTCCTGGCCACGGCTGAGGTTCTGACTCCCGGCGAGCTGCTGGTCCAGGTCGCCAGCGTGGCGGAGGTCGACCCGCTGCTCGTGCGGGTCCTGGCGTCCGACCTCGAGCCCCTCCGGGGGATCGCCTACGCCCTCGAGATCGTGCAGACCGCGGCCATCACCTGCGAGCCCGATGCTGCGGAGCTCCCCGCGCCCAATGACACCCCGGAGTCGGCCCGCGTCCTCACCGATCCGGGCCAGTACGCCCTGCGCCTCTGCCCGGGGGACGCGGACTGGTTCGTGCTCGACCTCGAGGAGGGAGATTCCTTGCGCGCCCGGGTGAGTACGGACGAGGATCCGGCCTTTCGCTTCGAGCTGCTCGCCAGCGGTGCGACGGGGCTCGAGCGTGTGCTCCTCGGGGAGGCATGCGACGATAGTCCCGGCGATCTGTGTATCGACGTGCCTTTCGTCTTGATGACCGGGCGCTACTACCTGGCGATCCCCGCCTCGCCGGAGGTCGCGTTGCTCGGTGCGGCCTACCAGCTCCATCTGGACCTCGTCCGGGTCCACCCGCCGTGCGCGGACGACGCCTTCGAGGACGACGACGGTCCCCTCCAGGCCGGCGAGCTGCAGGACGGCGACTCCCACGCGGGGCTCCGGCTCTGCCCCGACGACGAGGACTGGTGGCAGATCGAGCTCCAGCAGGGCGACACCCTGCGGCTGGACCTGGCCCGGGACCCGGCGGGCGACCCCCTGGCGCTGGAGGTCCGGCGGGGAGACACCCTGGTCGTCACGGCTCCCCTCGACGAGGCGATGGAGCACCTCGAGCTGCCGGACCTGCCGGCCGGCTCCTACCTGCTCCGGATCTTCAGCCCCGTACCTGGCGGCCAGGCGAGCTACGACCTCTGGGTCAGCGTGCGGCTCGAGAGCTGCCCCGTCGACCGGCTGGAGCCCGATGACCAGCCGGACGAGGCCACGCCGACGGAGTGCAGCGCGCTCGTGGACGAGCGGGTGGTCTGCGACGGGGACGTGGACTACTACCAGGTCCAGCTCCCGAGCCTCGGCGAGCTGATCGCGCGTGTGCAGGCGCGCTCGCCAGGCGCGCTGGACGTGGTCCTCCTCGACCGTCAGGGGACCGTCCTGGCGGAATCCGGCGGCCCCCTCGAGGGCGTCACGACCGCGCGCCGGCGCGGTCTGCCTCCCGGGACCTACCTGGTCCGCGTCTCCGCGCTGGACGGCATTCCGACTCGCTACACCCTCCAGCTCGAGTGTGTCCCGGAGGCCTTGCCCTGCGCGCCCGATGCGCTCGAGCCCAACAACACCATCGACCGCGCGACCACCCTGGAGCTGCCCCGGAGCGGCGACCCCGAGGCCCCGGCGACCCTGGAGCTCGCGGATCTGCGGATCTGCGACGCCGAGGACAAGGACTGGTTCCGCTTCCTGACGCGGCCCGGCGATCGCCTCGAGATCCTCTGCCAGTTCTTCCAGTTCCAGGGCGATCTGGCCCTCGAGCTGATCTGCGACGAAGGTGACGGGCGCAAGACCCTGGTGGCCACCAGCGACGGCCAGGACAACGGCGAGCACCTGATCTTCGACGTCACCACCCAGCCGCTGTGCTTCCTGCGCGTCCTCGGCGTCCCCGTCCTGGCCACCGGCACGGCCTATTCGTTGACCTTCCTCCGTCCGGACTGACCCGCCCCCCCCCCGCACTCTCCCCACCCCCATCCCCGACACTGGCCTCGTCGCGGTCGGCGTCGCCGGCGCTGCCGCAACCGTCACCGTGTCCCGTTCGTGCTCGTGCTCGTGCTCGTGCTCGCGTACCGTGGCCCAGGCGGGGTGCGAGAAGAGAGGGGAGGGGGAGGGGAGTCCGCGGACCGACGCGCGCGCCGGCCCGCGCCTCCGGGGATCAGTTTGCGTCGTCCTCCTCGCAGCCCGTGGGCACGCACTGGTAGGCTTCCAGGTTCAGGGCCGGCACGTACTGGCCGATCTGGTACAGCTCGAGCATCAGGCAGCGGATGTTCTGGCTGGCGTACAGCCCCATCATCCGGTCGACGTCGCGGCTGTCGAGCCAGGCCATGCCGATGGTGTACTGGAGGTCGGCCTCCTCGATCTTGCAGTAGCCCTCGTGCCCCTCGGGGACGTCGACCTCGATGCCCTCCTTGGCGATGTCGATGGCCTCCCGGGAGAGCTGGGCGAGCCCCCACTGCCAGTTGCGGACCCAGGCGCCCTCGCTCTGGGCCAAAAACAGGCCCGTGGCGAGGTCCTGCAGGTCGAGCAGGAGGTGGATCATGTGGAAGGCCGTCAGCTCGATGCCGTCGAGCATGTTCTCGTACTTCCAGAGCACGTCGCCGAGGAGCTGGCGGCGGGCCTCGGCGATGAGCTCCATGCCGGGCAGGGTCTCGAGGCCCTCGTACGCGTCCAGCTCGAGCAGCAGCAGGTGGATGGTGTCGATGCTGCTGGGGATGTCCGTGGCGAGGAAGGGCCGCTCCGCGTTGCGGGCGTAGAAGAACGCGTTCTGGGCCGCGAGCACCGCGGCGGAGTGCTGGTCCGCGGTGATCAGGGACAGGCCGACCTGCAGGTAGCTCGACGCGACCACGCCGTCGTCGGTGTCGCCCGCGACGTCCAGGCGGTACAGCCGGGTCTGGGCGACGGCCCCGCGGGCGAGGAACTCGGCGTCCGCGGCCAGCTCGGGCACTGCGGCCAGCAGGGTCGGGGCGAGCATGGCCTTGATGGCCACGTTGATCCGCAGCAAGGCGCCACCGAGGTAGCCGTGGCCGAGGGAGAGCTGGCCGGTGGCGAGGAAGCCGTCGATCTGCCGCAGGGCGGCCTGGGTGTCCTCGTCCGCGGTGGCGGCGAGGTAGGCCAGCAGCCGGCCGCGCATCAGGGTGAGCCCCTCGGCGAGGTCGATGAGCCGGAAGGGGTCAGTGCTGACCTGCTCGTGGTCGAGGACGTCGGTGGCGCGCAGGACCAGGGCCTGGTCGCCGAGCGCGATGCGGGCCAGGTCGAAGACGCCGGCGGTGCAGAGGCCCTCCTGGTCGTCACAGACCAAGGTCCCGGTGGTGGCCGCGCCGTAGGGCGGGTTGCCGGAGGTCGGGTAGGTGCGCTCGACGAGGGTCACCACCCCGCCGTACTCGGCGCCGGGCTCGCAGCGGACGACCGCGTGCTTCAGGCCGGCGGTGGCGTCGGTGGCGACGAACTTCGGGGTGAGCTGCTCGCCCTGGAAGTAGACGGGGCGGCCGTCGGGCAGGGAGGGGTCGCCCGGCGGCGCGAGGTGATCGATGGTCGTCACGGGCGGCGTGAGGTCGACGTAGAAGCGGGTCAGCTCGAGGGTGGTGGAGTTGCCGTCGGCGTCGGTGACGGTGATGGTGACGTCGTAGACGCCGTCCTCGTCGTAGACGAGGTTCACGGAGCCATCCGGGTTGAGCTGCACGTGGCCGTCGGTGCCCGCGGGGGGCGGGCTGACGACGACGCCGGGGTCGGGGTCGCCCGCGTCGGTGGCGTCGAGCTGGATGACCACCGGCGTGACGGTCCAGTCGGACGGGCCGTTGCCGGGGGACTCGGTGTCCACCGCGACGTCGGGCGGGATGGTGTCGACGACGGTGACGAGGTAGGTCTTCTCGGTGCTGTTGCCGGAGCCGTCGACGAGCCGGTAGGTGACGGTCGTGGTGCCGGGGACGAAGTAGCGGTTGGCCGGCAAGGCCTGGCCGCAGAGCACGGTGACGAGCTGAGGCTGCCCCGCGGCGTCCACGAGGTTGGCCTGGGCGGTGCAGGCGAGCCCGGTCGGGCCCCAGCCGTTGTCGCTGGTCGTGGGCAGGGGGAGGGACACCGCGCTCCCCGCGGTGCCGATGGCCTCGAGCTTCTCCACGACCATGGCCGGCGGGTCGGGCAGGATCAGCACGGGCGGGGTGAGGTCGGTGATCGTCACGGGCAGGGTCTTGCTGATCGTGTTGGCCGAGTCGTCGGTCGCGGTGAAGGTCACCGTGGTCAGGCCGAGGGGGAAGAGCGCGGGCGCGTTGTTGACCAGCGAGACGGAGGTGTCGCAGATGTCGGACGTGGTGGGCTGCAGGTCCACCGGGGTGCCCGCGGGGGAGGTGGCCTCCTTGGTGATGGGGCTTCCGGGGGACAGGTTGGGCTTGGTGGTGTCCCGGACCTTGACCTTGGCAGTGCGGACCGTGGTGTTGGTCCCCCAGTCCGTGAGGGTGAAGGTCACGGTGGTCTCGCCCAGGGGGTAGTAACCCCGGGAGCCGGTGACGACGAGCTTGGGCGCGGGGTCGAGCGCGTCGTAGACCTGGGGGTGGAAGGTCAGGGCGGTGCCGGAGAGGTACTCCTGCTCGAGGATCGGCGCCAGCTCGTCCGCGGGGATCGTGAGCACCGGCGGGGTGTTGTCGATGACGAAGGTGCCCGTGGAGTCGTCCAGGGCCTGGGTCGCAGGGTCGCTGGTGACCTTGGCCACGAGCCGCAGCGGGTAGCCCTTGCCGTCGGCGAACTGGGTCGAGTCGAAGGTGCGGACCACCTCGAGGACGGAGCCGTTGGCCGGCGGGGTCACGGCGCTGCCCTCGATCAGCGGGATGGGGAGCGCGCCCAGGAAGGCCTCGATGGTCAGGCCCTTGCCCTGCAACTGGCTGACGTTGAAGCGGATCTGGCGGATACCGTGGACGATCTCGCCGCCGTTGGGGGAGATCAGGTCGATGGTCGGCGCGACGTTCTTGACGACGACCTGGAAGGTGTCGCTCTTGGCACCGCCGTCGTCGTCGGTGACGGTGACGGTGACGGTGTAGGTGCCGGTGGCCTGGTAGACGTGGCTGGCGGTGACCTTGTCCGCGGCCTGGTCCACGGTGCCGACCGTCACGGGCGAGCCGTCGCCCCAGTTGATCGTTGCGTCGTGGGTGTCGCCCGCGCCCGCATCGGAGAAGGTCGCAGGTGCGAGGTTCAGGGTGTCCACGACGACGAAGATCGAGCGGTTGGGACCGGCCTCCACCACGGGCAGCACGTTGTCGACGGTGACGGTGAAGGTGCCGGACTTGGCGCCGCCGTTGTCGTCGGTGACGGTGACGGTGACGGTGTAGACCCCGTTGTCCGCGTAGACGTGGCTGGCGCTGATCGTCCCGTTGAGGCCCACGGTCGAGCCGGGCGGCCCGGTGGGCGTCTCGGTGACCGTCGCGGCGACAGTGCCGGTGTTGTCGCCCCAGTTGACCGTTGCGGTGTGGGTGTCCTTGGTGCCCTTGTCGTTGAAGGTCGCGGGCGCCAGGTTGACGGTCGCGCCCTCGTTGACGGTCTGGTTGCCGCCGGCATTGAGCGTCGGGATGGCGTTGGTCACCGTCACGGTGAACTGGCCGCAGGTCACGGCGAAGTTCTTGTCCTTGACGCATACCTTGACGGTGTAGGGGCCGTCGTCCGCGTAGACGTGGCTGCCTGCGACGGTCCCGCTGACGCCGCTGGTGCTGCCCGGGGGGCCGAATGGGCTCTCGGTCACGGTGGCGGCCACAGCGCCGGTACCATCGCCCCAGTCCACCGTGGCGGTGTGGGTGTCCTTGGTACCTTTATCGTTGAAGGTAGCGGGGGCCAGGCTGACGGTCGTGCCCTCGGCGACGGACTGGTTGCTCCCGGCCGCCACGGTCGGGGCCACGTTGGCGACGGTCACCTTCATGGTGTCCGTGGCCGTCCCGCCGTTGTTGTCCTTGACGGTGACCGTGACGGTGTAGACGCCGTCGTCCGCGTAGACGTGGCTGCCGGAGACGGTGTCCGCTGCCTGGTTGACCGTTCCGACCTCGGTGGCCGTGTTATCGCCCCAGTCGATGGTCGCGGAGTGGGTGTCCAGGACGCCGTCGTCCGTGAAGGTCGCCGGGTTGAGGGAGACGGTCGTGCCCTCGTTGACGGACTTGTCCGCGCCGGCCTCGACCACGGGCAGGGCGTTGTTGACCGTGACGGTGAAGGTGTCGTCGCCCGTGCCGCCGTCGCCGTCGGTGACGGTGACCTTGACGGTGTAGGTGCCGTTGTCCTGGTAGACGTGGCTGCCATCGACCTTGCGGGTGGCCTGGGTCACGGTCCCCGCGACGGTCCCGGTGCTGTCACCCCAGTCGATGGTCGCGGCATAGACGTCGTGGGTCAGGGCGGGGTCGGTGATGGTGACGCCCGTGAGGTAGACGGTCTGGCCCTCGACCACGGTCTGGTTCGCGCCGGCCTCGACGACGGGGGCGACGTTGTTGACCGTGACGTTGTGGGTCTTGCTGCCCGAGCCGCTGTCGCCGTCGGTGACGGTCACCGTGACGACGTAGGCCGTGCTCTTGCTGTCGACGTAGGTGTGGGTGAGGACCTTGCTGCGGGTCGTGGCGTCGATGCCGATGCCGGACTGGACCGCGGAGCCGTCGCCCCAGTTGACGCTGGCCGTGTAGACCTCGTTGGCCGCGCCGGGGTCGCTCACGTTGATCGTCAGGCTGAGCGCGCTGCCCTCGTTGATCGGCTGGTTCGAGCTCAGGGTGACCGTCGGGTCGACGTTGTTGATCGTCAAGGTGAAGCTGGCGGTGGTCTGCGCGCCGTCCTTGTCCGTCACCTTGACCGTCACGGTGCACGCGGTGTTGTCGGTGTAGGTGCGGCTGGCAGTGATCGTCTTGGTGCCGGAGTTCACCGTGGCGTCCACGTCGGCCGTGCCACACCCCCAGTTGACCTTGGCGGTGTGCCAGTCCAGCACGCCCACGTCGGCGTAGGTGACGCCGGAGAGGGTGTAGACCGCACCCTCGTTGACGGTCGTCGGCGCGCCGGCCACGGAGAGGGTCGGCGCGACGTTGTTGACGGTGACGTTGAAGCCGTCCGTGCCCGTGCCGCCGTCCCCGTCGGTCACCGAGATGCTCACCGGATACGCGGTGGCGCGGTTGTCCTGGTAGGTGTGGGAGCGGGAGAAGCTCCGGGTGTCGGCGCTGATGGGCAGGGAACTCTCCACGGTGCCGTCGCCCCAGTCGACGCTGGCGACGTAGACCTCCTTGTTCAAGCCGGGGTCGGTGACCGTGAAGCTGACGCTCACCTCGCCGCCCTCGTTGATGGTGCGCGCCGCGCCCGCCTCGAAGGAGGGCGCGACGTTGGCGATCTTCGCGGTGAAGGCCTTGGTGACGCTGGTCGTCCCGTCGTCCACCTTGACCGAGCCCGTGTAGTCCTTGTTGTCGGCGTAGGTGTGGGTGGTGGAGAAGGTTTGCGAGCCCGAGGCCGCGGCCCGGTTGACCACTGTGTTGGTCGAGCCGTCGCCCCAGACGATGGTGACGGTGTGCGCGTCGGATCCCGGGTCGCTGAAGGTGATGGGCAAGGTGAACGTGGCTCCTTCCGAGCCGTTGATCGTGCCGATATCGTTGAGGGTCGGCCCGACGTTGCCGACGGTGACGGTGAAGTTCGCCGGGGTGGAGGTGGTGCCGTCGTGGACCGACACGCTCGCCGCGTAGCTGCCCTGCTGCGGGTACTTGTGGGTCGCGGTCGCGCTCTTGCTGCCCGATCCCTGGGCGACGTTCACCGTGCTCGAGCCCTCGCTGCCGCCCCAGTTGAAGGTCACCGTGTGGGCGTCATTGCCCGGGTCGGAGAAGTTGACCTTCAGCTCGAGGGTGTCGCCCTCGTTGAGGGTCTTGTTCCCCGGGTTGGTGACCGAGGGGGCGACGTTGTTGACCGTCACGATCAGGGAGTCCGTGGGGGCGTATGCGCCGTCCACGACCTTCATCGTCGCGGTGAAGGTGCCGTTCTGCGTGTACGTGTAGCTGGGAGACAGCCCCGTACCCGTGCCGCCGTCCCCGAAGGTCCAGGTGACCGTGCCCGTGCTGTCCACGTCGGAGTAGCTGCCGCTGAAGCTGAAGCTCGAGCCCTCGTTGCCCGACTTGTCAGCGCCCGCGTTGACGCCCGTGGGCGAGTCGTTGACGCAGGCGACCGCGATGGAGACCGTGGCGGTGTTCGAGTCGAGCGAGCCGTCTCGGGCGTGGTAGGTGAAGCTGTCGTTGCCGCACCAGTTGGCCGTGGGGGTGTAGCTGAAGGAGCCGTTGGCGTTCAACGTCACGGACCCATGGCCGGGGTTGGTGTCCTTGACCGCGGTGAGCGCGTTGCCGTCGGGGTCGGTGTCGTTGCCTAGCACGCCCGAGGCCGCGATGCTGAGGGTGGTGTCCTCGGTGGCGTTGTAGGAGTCGTTCTTGGCGGTGGGGGCCCGATTTGGGATGACTGTTAAAAGTTGGATTTGATTTTCTAGAAGCTCAATGATGTCTAGAACACCATCACTATCTAGGTCAACTCGATAATCATCGAAAAGAAATCCATTGTAGATTGTTCGTCCAGAATTTCCAACAACGATAGCAGCTTGATTTGCAGTTGATGAAGCTGTCCATCCAGCAGCGGCGTATGCACTTCCTGTTGGTGTAAGCCTGTAGCCATTTGTTCCCCAATAGTCTGTAGTGCTTGTGAAATTATTTGGACAATTCACAGGAGTATCGAATAGAGTCGATGTCCAAGCATACATAGGAAGTGCATCTTTTGCTGAACCAATCGACACTTGAAATGTTGAAGGAATGGATCCGGCTGTTTGCCAGTCGGAGTAAATTGCTCTTCCTCCACCGTTCACATAGTTGACAAGAGCAGTATCCCAAGCTCCAGTTGGTCTATTTGATGGTAAATCGATGATGATCAATGCCCATGCTTTTGATGTAATCTTAGTGGCCAGATCGGAGGCATATGCTCGAGTGCAAGTGTGCCCTCGACGCGCACACGCAGTTAGAGCAGACTGGGCGCTTGAGTTTTCGTCAAAAACAAGGACCTCGGCTGCAAAGGCAGAGGTGGATTGGATAAAAAAAATGGGCAAGATGAAAAATAAAAATAGCATTGGATTGACGCTTTTGGGCTTAAATCTAACTGGATTTATTTGAAAAATAGTTGTCATCTCGTGCTCCATGCTAATGAATGGTTATTCATTTTCAATATATCACCAGATAACCGGGTTGATTGATACCATTCGAATTCCCATCCACTCCAAAATCACAATACATCCAATGAAGACCTGAATCAGATGATACTCGTGAGAATATCCAATAATCTGCTGGTGCGTCATTGATCGATGGGAGAAAAAATCCTTGGAATTCATCAATCATGATGTCATTGAAATCTGACGTGTAGATTTGTTTGTACCAATTGCCGAGATAGTTGAAACGCTCATTTGGATATTGTTCCGTGGCCATTCTGCCAACCTGTACAATGATTTCGTCACCAGGTTCGTTTCCATCGGTGGTGATGCCGACAATCAAAACATGAGTACTAATCACTGCAGATTGATTTCCTCGAGCGACCTCCACTATCTCTGGTGGTTGCACTTGGCACCAGTCATATCGATATCCGCCCGGATAGATTTCATGTAGGTATTCCTCTGGCTCCAGCTCCACGAAGATCCCCTCGTCCCCCTGCTGCGCAGCTCGCTTGACCTGGGTTACTCCCAGCTCCACGTAGCCCGCGGCGGCTGCCTGCGGGGTCGTGCATCGTAACCCTTCAGGGATAGGGACGCAGCTCGCTGGGTTACTGCCGAAATCGATCTGGAACATCTCGGGCCGCAGTCCAAAGCCTCGCAGGATCGTCTCCGACTGGCCGCCTTGGGAGCCCCAGTTCGGGACGAGCGGGGTGTCGTCGGAGGCGAGCGCCCAGCAGCGTCCGGGGGTCGGGTGCTGCATGGGCTGCCACACCTTGGGCGAATCGCTGAACCGGTGAAGCGAGGCTTCTGCAGCGCCAGTCACCAGCACGGGCGCCGGTTGCCCCGCTTCGTCGAGCAAGTTGCCCGTGTTCGCAGTGCCGATGACCAGCGCATCGATGGGACGGCTGGCCGCGGCGATCTGGTCGGCCGGAGAGAAGAAGAGCGCGATCCCGGTCGCCCCGTCCAGCGGCGGGGCCATGAGAACGGGCGCGAAATCGATTGGCTGGTCGAGGATCGGGCTGCCGTTGTCCGGGTCTGTGACCGGACCGCCGACCACGAAGCAACCTCCCGGAGGTACCCGACCTTGCAGTTGAATCCGGGTGTTCGTGTAGTCTGCGTACCCTGCGCCCAGGCTGTAGTGCCCCAGGTCCACCACCGTGTCACCGGCGTTGTAGATCTCGACCCACTGCCGACCACCGTCCTCGCCGGTTGGGTCGTAGAGGACCTCCGAGAGTTGCAGCCTCGCCGCGCTGACGTCCACGTCGACCGTCGGTGTGCTCGCCTGGCAGTATGCGGTCCGGGCGACGAGCTGGTAGCTCGTGGCGATCTGCGGCTTGACGACGACCGTCCCCCCGTCCACCGGTTGCCCGGTGAGGTCCACTGGCTGTCCGTCAGCCGTGAGGACCAGGCTCGTGGCCCCGCTGGTTTGCCAGGTCAGGGTCACGGGCTGGCCCGAGACCGAGCTCTCCGGTGACGCGGTGAAGGCCTCGATGACGGGGACTGCATCCACCGTCACCGTGACCTGCGCGCTGACCGTGGCCCCCAGCGCGCCCTCGGCCGTCAGGGTCCAGAGGCCGCTGGTCTCGGGGATGAGCTGGAGCTCCCCGAGCTGCCCATGGACAGAGCTCGTCTCCACCAGGTTGCCCAGGGGATCCCGCAAGTTGAAGCCCGTGGTGTTCGCCATCTCCCAGGCCAGAGTCGTGCTGCTCCCGGCGCAGAGTCGGTCCCGGGTCGTCGTGAAGGAGTGGATCTCCGGGCGGGGCCAGACCGGGAGCAGCACCGTGGCCTGGACCTGGGAGCCCAGCGCACCGGTCGCGGTGAGGGTGTAGGTGCGCGTGACCTCGGGATGCACGGTGAGGCGGCCGCTGCTCGCCACCTGGCCGGTGAGATCGAGGACCTCCCCCTGGTCGTCGGTGAGGCGGATCTCGGTCGCGGCGGTGGTCTCCCAGCTCAGCTCGGACGTCTCGCCGACCAGGATCTGCCCCGGGGTGGCGACGAACGCGACGATCTCCGGGCGGGGGAAGACCTGGACGGTGAGGGTGGCCACGGCCTCGTGCCCGAGGTCGTCCCGGGCGACGAGGGTGTAGGTCGTGTCGAGGTCGGGGGTGTCGGTCACCTGGCCCTGGCCCACGGGCTGGCCCTGCAGGTCCACCGGCTCGTCACCGGCCAGCAGGGTCAGGCTCGTGGCCCCGGTGGTCTGCCAGGTGAGGGTCGTCGCGTCGCCAGCCACGAGCTGGTCGGGCTGCGCAGTGAAGACCCGGATCCGCGGCCGGGGCTGGACCGTGACCGTGGCGGTGGCCTGGACCTGATTGCCCAGATCATTGCCTGCCACCAGGACGAAGGTCGTGTCCATCTCGAGCACGAGGCGCAGAGTACCCACGTCGACGGGTTGCCCCTGGAGGTCGACGGGCAGGCCATTGGCAGTGAGTTGCAGGCTCGTGGCGCCGGCGGTCTGCCAGGTGAGGGTGACCTCTTCGCCCGCCAGGATCACGGCCGGGAGGGCCGTGAAGGACTGGATCGTCACGGGGTCGTCGGCCTTCACCCGCAGCTTGCCCGCATCCGCAGGGTGGTAGCCGTCGGTGCTGCCTCCGGGGATGCGGTCCCCCCAGACCCAGGGGCCGTCGTCCACCCGGAAGCGGAACGCGACGTCGTAGTCGCCAGGCTCGTCCCGCGCGAGGAGCGCGACGTAGACGTCGTCGCTGACTGCACCCGTGGTGCCGTCGAGGTCGCCGCCGTACTCGGCCGGGCCGCAGCTCGTGGGGGCCCAGGTCGCGGGGTCGGTGTCCCGCGGCCCGGAGCAGAGCTGCGCGTCGATGCCCGGGCCCTGGCCCGGTCCGGGGGTGCGGTCGGCCACGTGGACCTGGCCGGTCCAGACCCAGAGCTGGCCGGGGAGGAGGGTGAGGGGATCGAGGGGGTCACGGAGCGCCGCGTAGCCGATGCTGGCCAGCCCGGCCTCGGCGCGGGGCGAAGGCGGAGTCGCCTCGTGGAAATCGAGGAGGTTGTCTCCCGTGTCCGTGAAGCCCCGGCGGGACAGGGCGTGGCCCGGGGCCGCGGCCGGGGCGGGCCGGCCCTCGCCGCGGCCCACGCCGACTGCGCCGTAGGCCAGGGCGTCGTGGACCAGGCCACCCTCCACCAGCCGAAGGCTCTGGCCGTCGTCCCGGGCGTCCGCGAGGGGGTCGAGCAGGTCGGCCAGCAGGGCCAGGGACGGGTCGGCCGCGGGGTGGGCGAGGAGCAGGAAGCCGTCCTCGCCCAGGGCGAGGCCGGTCAGGTCGAGGGTGCCGTCCGGGGC
>JAVEVO010000089.1:0-26681 GCA_034005005.1 Myxococcota bacterium | reverse complement strand
CTTCGCCCGGGCCGCAAGCCGGGTGGCGACCGGCCTCCGCGGCGGTCGCGGGTGTGCCGGCCCACCCGCCGGCACCCACCAGGCAGCAGCTTCGCCCGAGCAGCAATCCGGGTGGCGACCGGCCTCCGCGCCGGTCGCTGGTATGCCGGCACACCGGCCGGCACCCACCAGGCAGCAGCTTCGCCCGAGCAGCAATTCGGGTGGCGACCGGCCCGCGGACCCACTGGCTGGTCGACGGGGTCGCCGCTGGCCCCTTCGCGGTTGCCGGCAGTGCGGCCCCTGTACTAAGGTTGGCCCTCGAGCCGGACGACCCCGCAGGAGCCATGGCCGATGCTGCGACCTGGACCGAACCTTGCGCTCACCCCCTGCCGACCGAGCCGGGCACGGCGAGAGCGCCGTGCGTGGGCGGTCCCGGGCGCGCTCGCGCCACTCCTCGCGGTGGCGCTGTCTCTGCTGCCAGCCCGCGCCGAGGCCTGGGAGAGCCTCGACGTGCCGGCCATGCTGCGCCGCCCGGGCGTCAAGCTGGTCGCGGTAGACTTCTACGCGACCTGGTGCCCGCCCTGCATCGCGGCGATCCCCAAGTGGAAGGCGCTGCAGGAGCGCTACCGGAGCCGCGGGCTGCGCCTGATCGTGGTCTCGGTGAGGTCCGAGCGCGCGTGCACGGATCCCGGGTGGGTCCCCGACCAGACGGTGTGCGACGAGGAGGGCCGCATCCAGGAGCAGTGGGAGGCCGGCTCCCTGCCCCAGGCGTTCCTGTGGTCGTGGCAGGGGCAGCTCCTGGCCGCGCACGCGACCGCGGAGCAGGTCGAGGCGCGCATCGAAGAGTACTTTCGGACCACTCCGCGCATCGCGGTCGACACGCCGCGCACCCGCAACGGCCAGGCGGTCGCGGGGGCCAAGGCGCTGCGGGGGCTGGTGCAGGCCGAGCTGAACCGCTCGGCGCGCTTCGACCTGGTGGCGAGCAAGGCCGAGCTGAAGCGGCTGGTCCAGGAACAGCGGCGCCTCCACGGCGATCTGTACGACGAGGAGGCCAAGTGCAAGCTCGGCGCCGCGCTGCCGCCGAACTCCCTGCTGAAGGTCTTCGTCGACCGGGAGGGCCGCCCGGGGGGGCGGCTGGGGCTCGAGCTGGTGTCCCTCGAGACGGGCTGCCTGCTGTCGTCCGCGCACGCCCCCCTGGGCACGGAGGACGCGCCCGCAGTGGCCGAGGCGGTGGACAAGCTGCTGCAGCCCCTGGTGGGCGCGCTCGAGCTGCCGGGCCAGGCAGTGGGGGCGGGAGACCCGGCCCCGCGGCAGCAACCCCTGCCCGCGGGCAAGGGCCGCCTGGTGCTGCGCTCGACCCCGCCCGGCGCCACGGTCTGGCTGGGCCGCGCGGAGCTCGGCCGCTGCGGGCCCGGGGGCGTGTCCGTGGCGCTGGACCCCGGCCGCCACGGGCTGCGCTTCCAGCTCCCGGGGCACCAGGACAAGCGCGCCGAGGCCGAGGTGGTGGCGGGCGCGGAGCGCGAGGTGAGCGTCGCCCTGGTCCCGGTGGCCAGCGACGGCCCGGGCGACCTGGACGCCAGCGGCCAGCCCGGGGTGCTCGCGGTGCGCTCGACGCCCCCCCGGGCCCGCATCCTCGTGGATGGGCAGGACACGGGGAAGCTCACCGACACGAACCTGAGGCTGCCTCCCGGGCGCTACGTGCTGCAGGTCACCAAGGACCTCTACCTGCCGGGGCCCGAGAAGGTCCTCGACCTGCGGGCCGGCGACATGGTGGTGCACGAGGAGACGCTCACCGCCAACTTCGGCGAGCTGCACGTGGCCTCGCGCCCGCCGGGAGCGGAGGTGCTCATCGACGGGCAGACCGTGGGCAAGACCCCGCTGCACCGCCCGCAGCAGACCGCGGGGCGGCTGCGGATCACCCTGCGCTACCCGCTGCACCTGGAGGCCAGCAAGGAGGTGGAGCTGGCTCGAGGCGGCAAGCTGGAGCTGTCCGAGACCCTGACCCCGGCCTATGGCACCTTCGAGATCGTGAGCGTGCCGCCGGGCGCGGACGTGCTGCTGGACGGCCGGCCCGTGGGCCAGACCCCGGCGACCTTGCGGGAGGTGCCGCTGGGGCAGCACCGGCTGGCCCTGCAGTTGCACCTGCACGAGCGCCTGGAGGCCCCCCTGACGGTGGCCGCGGGCGACACCCGCACCCTGCGCTACGAGCTGGCCCCGGACTACGGCACCTTGACCGTGGCCGAGCCGGGGCAGCCGGCCCGGGTCTGGCTGGACGACCAGGACCTCGGCCCCCCCCAAGCCTTCCGGGTGCCGCCGGGCCCGCACGTGGTGGAGGTGCGCCCCGCGGACGCCCGCTACCGCCCGCACCGGGAGTCCGTGGCCGTCCCGAAGGGGGGCGCGGCGCAGGTGACGCCGACCCTCCCCCCCCGGACCGGGGGCCTGCTGATCACCACCGAGCCGGCCGGTGCGCACATCCTGGTGGACGGCCAGCCCCAGGCCGGGGAGCCCGTGAAGCTGGACTCGCTGCTGGTGGGCCGGCACCGGCTCCGGGCCGAGCAAGCCGGGTACTCGTCGACCGAGCAGACGGTCGAGGTGGCCGAGGGCAAGCTGCAGACGGTGGTGCTGGCGCTGTCGACCAAGGGAGGCCTCGAGGTCGTGTCGACGCCCCCCGGCGCCGCGGTCCGCGTGGCGGATCGGCCGGCGCAGCCCGCGCCAGTGCGCGTCGGCGGCCTGGACGCGGGCAGCTACCCCGTGCGCTGCGCCCTCGCCGGGCACCTGCCGCAGGAGCAGACGGTGGCGGTTCGTGACGGCGAGGTGACGCGGGTCGAGTGCCGGCTGACGACGCGCAACTTCCTCGCGGAGGCCCGGACCAGCAAGCGCCGCTGGGGCACGGTGGCGCTGGTCGCGAGCCTGCTCGCCGCGGGCGCGGGGGGCTACGGGCTGTACGTCGCGGACGGCAAGCGCACCACGGCCGACGATCGCTACGCCGAGTACCTGGCCGAGCCCCAGGCCAAGCACCTCGACGTGCGGTACGAGGCGGTGGAAGCGGCCGTGGGCAACCAGCGGGGCTACGCCGCACTCGGCTGGGGCGGCCTGGGCGCGGCCGCGGCGCTGCTGATCATCTCGATCTACGAATACGCCAGCATGCCCGCGGCGGCCCCGGCCGGCTCAGGAGGCGAGACGCTCGTGCCCCTGCTGCTCGGTCACGGAGGAGAGGTCGGGCTGGGCGTGGGAGGGTCGTTCTGATGCGCGGGGCACGTAAGCTGTCACTCTGGCCCCTGCTCTTGCTCGGGGGCTGCCTGAGCCTGGACGACTACCCCCGGGTGCACCCCCTGGAGCCGGAGAACGCGAGCCTGGACTTCGACGGGGACGGGGTGGCCAACGGGGAGGACAACTGCCCGCGTCACAAGAACCCGACCCAGGCCGACGCCAACGGGGACCGGGTGGGGGATGCCTGCGATCCGTGGGCGGCCCTCCCCCGCGGCACCTTCCAGATGGGCTCGAACGACGGCGATTTCGACGAACGCCCCGTCCACCCGGTGACGGTCCCGGCCTTCGAGATCCTGAAGACCGAGGTGACCGTGGCGATGTACCGGGCGTGTCAAACGGCCGGGAGCTGCTCGACGCCGGACACGGGCGGCTCGTGCACCTGGTCGAGCTCGGCCGGCGCGCAGGAGGACCACCCCATCAACTGCGTGGACTGGGACCAGGCCCGGGCGTTCGCCGCGTGGGTCGGCGGGGGCGCGCGGCTCTGCACGGAGGCCGAGTGGGAGTACGCGGCCCGCTCGGGGGGCCAGGACCGGACCTACCCGTGGGGCGATGCGACGCCCACCTGCGATCGGGCGGTGATGACTGGCTGCGCGGGCGACACGCAGCCCGTGTGCTCGCGGATGACGGGCAACAGCGACCAGGGGGTGTGCGACCTGGCGGGCAACGTGTGGGAGTGGGTCCAGGATTGGTTCCACTCGATCTACGAGGGAGCGCCAACGGATGGCTCGGCCTGGGAGAATCCAGCGGGCTCCGTCCGGGTGCTACGCGGCGGTAGCTGGGGCAACGCGGCCGACAGCCTGCGGGCGTCGTATCGCGGCTGGCTCGACCCCGGCCTCCGCTACGGCCTCCTCGGCTTTCGCCTCTGCAGGTAGTGCCTTGCGCTTGGCTCTGTTACCCTGTTGCCCTTGGCCTGCGGGCATCGGCGATGCCCGCACGCAATGGAGCGCTGACGGGAGCGGAGGCGCGCGGAGGGGCCCGGCGAAGGGCCGTCGCGCCAGCCGGCCCTGCCGGGTCCCGGAGCGTGACGGAGCGGGGAGGATCCAGGGCCGGGAGGTGGCGCGGCGCGTCCACGGACCCGTCGGCCGTGCAGGGGGTGACCCGCACCGCGTCCAGTCCCGACTGCGTGTCGGGCGAACAGCACCGCCCCATCCCCGGCTGGTAGGCCCACGCCGACGGTCGGGGGTGGGGCCTCCTGGACGGTGGACCTCTGTCGCAGACCCGTTCCCGGACTGGCGCTGTGCTAAAAGAGCACCGACCGTGCCCTTGCCTCGGCCGATTGCTGGATTACTTCCTTTTCGTGTGCTATTATCGCACAGCCATGAAGCACGAACCCATCCAGACCCAAGAGCAGCTCGGCGCCCGGATCGCGGAGGCTCGCCAGGCCGCTGGCCTGACGCAAGCAGAGCTCGCGTCCCGAGTCGAGCTGGACCGCACGTCGTTGAGCCGGGTGGAGACGGGCAACCGCCGCGTCGACGTCGTGGAGCTGGCCGCAATCGCCCGTGCGCTCGGGCGGCCCGTCGAGTCGTTCCTCCACCTCCCGAGCCCAGCGGTGGTCAGCCAGCGTGAGGCCTCGGGCAGCGGGGAAGCGCAGCCGCGGATCGACGCCCTCGCCGAGGAGTTGGCGAGCGATGTGGATCTGCTGCTCGACCTCGGCGTGTTGAAGCCTCCTTCCCGGTTCAAGCTCCAGTCGGCCGTGACGAGCCTCGAGCACGCGGAAGGCGCCGCGCAGGAGGTCCGGAGGTGGCTCGGCTGCCCGACGGAACCGCTGCTCGACCTGCCGGCCCTGGCCGAACGACTGGCGCTGGTCAGCGTCGCGGTCCAACTGGTCGGGGATGTCCCGGATGGACTCTACATCAACCGGGGGCAGCTCGGCGTGGCATGGCTCGACGGCGGCCAGCCGGCAGGCCGCCGGAGGTTCACGCTGGCCCACGAGCTGGGGCATCACCTGCTCGAAGACGAGTACCGGATCGATTGGCAGGTCGGCGAGGACGAGACCGAACGGATCGTCAATGCCTTCGCCATCCACCTGCTCCTGCCGCGGCGCGGCGTCCAGGGCCGGTGGCGGGACCTCGCCACCCTTGAACAGGAAGCCCGCTCGCGAGCCATCTCCATCGCTGCCTCCTACGGCGCGAGCTGGTCCGCGACCTGCGCCCAGCTCCAGCGTTTCGAGCTCATCACCGGAGACGAGTATGCCAAGCTCGCCAGCGAGCAACCCCGGCGAGGCGAGTTCGTTGCTCTAGGGGTCACGGCCCCCGTGGAGCTCGCGCCGCCCTTCGTCTCGTCGCTGTTGTCCTCGGCAACGGTGCGGGCTCATCGCCGCGGCAAGCTCTCGGCAGGACGCGCGCTCGAGCTGCTGCGAGGCACCTTGCAGGAGGAAGATCTACCGATCCCCGAGGAGGCCCCGCTCGACTCCTTCGCGCAGGACCTGGAGCCGCTGGACTGACCCATGCCGGTCTTCGTCTTCGACAGCTCCTGCCTCTGCCCCTTCGCCCTGGCCGACCGCCTGGACACCCTGCGACGGTTCACGGAAGGCAGCGAGCGGCGGACGACCAGGGCCGTGCTCGACGAGATCAGAGCGGGCGTGACCGCGCACCCTGCCCTGGAGGGGCTGCTGCACCTCGACTGGTTGGAGGCGGTGCCGATCGACGGCTTGCCGGAGCTGATCGTCTTCAGCGACCTGCGGCGTCGCTTTGGCCACGGGAAACGGGACATCGGCGAGGCGTCGGTCCTCGCCTGGGCCGAGGTGCACGGGGCCGTGGCCGTCCTCGACGATCAGACCGGCCGGATCGTCGCGCAGGAGCGCCGGATCGCCTACCGCGGCACCCTCGGCATCCTCGCTCTGGCGATCCGGAACGGCCGGACGACCTTGCCCGAGGCGGCCGTCACCGTCGACCTGCTCCGGGCCGCAGGCGCGAGGCTGCCGTGCGATGGCGAGGGCTTCGTGGTGTGGTGCGGCGAGCACGGGCTGCTCTGACGAGGGGCGGCAGCGAGATGGCGACGGAACTTCGTGGCGGTGGCTCCACCGAATGGGAAGAAGAAGCCTTCTTTCAGACAAGTGGTCGAGTTCTGATGCTGGATCGCTGGTAGGGGTAGTGGGGCTGGTGCCGACCTGTCGGCCGGCACCCACCCGGCAACAGCCGGCAACGCACGCACCTCGTGCCGGCGCGGAGGCCGGCACCCGCGCGAACAAGAAGCGGGATAGAGGTGCGGCCACGGAGCAGTTCGAGGCATGGTGCGGCCCGCACCGCTATCCCGTTTCTTGTTCGCGTCCCCGCGCGGAAAGGGCGATCGCCGAGATGTTGAGGATCATGAGCCGGTGGGATGGCTGAACGTCCTCGAGAAAAGCGCTTCGTGGCATTGACGGGCGATCAGTCGTCCAATCGCCATCGAATGCAACGCTCCGTTGCACTGAGGGGCGATCAGTCGCTAAATCGTCATCGAATGCAACGCTCCGTTGCACTGAGGGGCGATCAGTCGCTAAATCGCCATCGAATGCAACGCTCCGTTGCACTGATGGGCGATCTGTCGTCTAATCGTCATCGAATGCAACGCTCCGTTGCACTGAAGGGCGATCAGTCGTCCAATCGTCATCGAATGCAACGCTCCGTTGCACGGAGAGGTGATCTCTCGTCCGACCGTCCGCAACTGCCGCCCGGCGCGCTCCGCGAGCGGGCCCGCGACGGGGTCTGGTGCTCATCAGGGATCACCGCTATCCTATCCGGATGCGTCCTTTCGTCCCGCCAGGGCCAAGCTGATTCGTGCTCCCTCGACCAAGCTCCGCAGCTCGCCGTCACCGCGCCGGAGGGTGATCCCCCCCGGCGGTTCGTCGTGCTCCAAGTGCCCGCCGAGCGCGGCGATGACTTCGCGCATCGGGAGGGTGGTGGCCTTGTTCGGGAGCTTCATCCGGTTCGCGACCGCCATGTCGAGCACCGCCAGGTCGAGCTCGGAGAGCACCCGGTCGGCCGGAGCGTCCGGCTGCTCAGCGGCCAGGTGGCGCCGCAGCGGTAGGTCGATCGCCACCGTGTCCCGTCATCCGCGAGCACCAGCGAAGAGTGGAGATCGAACCCCTGCTCGTTGGTCGACAGCGTCGACAACCCCTCTCGAAGCTGGCCGCCTCGCAACGGGAACGACAGCTCCGTCGTGACCACCCGGGCAGTCCGCCGCTGGTCGCCCAGTCTCGCAACGGCGAACTCCTGGCCTGGGTTGAAGTCCGACATCCCCGTGCTACCCACCCCTCGACGATCCGGCATCGTGATCACCCCGCTCGCTCAGCGCGCCGATGCGCGACTCGCCGCCATGGTCGCGAACCCGCTCCGAAAGGGCGATCGCTGAGATGTGTTGGATCATGAGCCCCCGCCCCCGCCCCCCGGATTGACAGCCCCCCTCCCCGCGGGTACAGCCACCCGGAGCAGCAGCAGGCCCCCCGCTGCCTCACCGAGGTGATCCGTTGCCCAGCGGTGCCGACGAGCTCCAGGTCCTCGCGTTCCTCGTCGACGTGGTCGGCTACCGGGACCGGATGCTGATGCTGCGCGCGGCGTCGGCGGAGCTGGGCGGGATCCGGCTGCTCACGAGCTCGTTGCCGCCGGGCTGGGACCCCCGGGAGGTGGAGACCCCCCGCTTCCAGGTGATCCCCGTCTCCCCGCGGCCCGTCCGCCGGGCACGGCTGCAGCTCCTGCTGGCCCGCCGGGTGCGCCAGCTCCTCGCCACGACCGACGCCCGGATCCTCCATGATTCCCATGGGTTCTTTCTGCCGACCTTCGTCGCCGAGCGGCTGCGCCGCCCCCGCCGGCGGGTGCTGCTGACCTCGATCTTCGCCGCGCTGTACGACTGGGAGCAGGTGGTCCGCCACCGCTGGCCCTACGATTGGGGCAAGTTCCTGGTGGCGCGCTGGCGCGCGCTCGGGCTGGAGCGGCTGCAGGCCGCGACCGCGGACGCCTGCACCCTCTTCGGGGAGGGGCACCTCAACCCCTTCGCGGCCTTCCACGGCCTCGACCGGGAGCGGGTCTTCTCCCTGCCCAACTGCGTCGATCCCGCGCGCTTCGCGCCGCAGCCGCCGGACCCCGCGATCACGGGCTTCCCCCCCGGGAGTCAGGTGCTGCTGTACACCGGCGCGCTCTTCCGCCACAAAGGCATCTTCGACCTCGTCATCGCGTTCTCCCGGGTCGCCGCGGCCTTTCCCCAGGCCCGGCTGCTGCTCGTCGGCCAGGCGCACCCGCCGGAGCTGCGCCGGCTGGTCGACCTGGTGGCCGGTCTGGGGCTGGGCGAGCGCGTGCGCATCCGCGAGGGGCTGCCCCGGGAGGAGCTGCCCCGGCTGCTGTCTTCCTGCCAGGTCTTCGTCTTCCCGTCGTACAACGAGGGGAGCCCCCGTTCGGTCATCGAGGCCCTGGCCTGCGGCCTGCCCGTGGTCGGGAGCCGGATCCCCGGGATCACGACCCTCGACCCGGGGGAGCGCTTCATCGATCTCGTCGAGCGGGGCGACGTCCCGGGCCTCACTGCAGCCCTGACCCGCCAGCTCGCAGACCCGGCCGCGGCCCGCCGGCGAGGTGAGCTGGGCCGGGCGCACTTCCTCGCCGCGCACACTCCCGCCGCGGCCGGGCGAGCCCTCGCCGCGCTCTACCGCCGGCTGGACCGGCAGCTCGCCCACCCGGCGCCACCGGATCCCCGCTAGCCCCGCTCAGGCCGGCGGCGAGGGCTCCTCGAAGAGGTTGAGCAGCCCGAGCGCGAGGATCTCGTGCCCCGCGTCGCTAGGGTGGACCCCGTCGGGCTGGTACAGGCCCTCCGCGCCGGCGGCCGCGGTGGTGTGGGCGAGCCAGAGCTGGTCGAGGTGCGCGACCGGCGCCCCGCGGCTGCGGCCGACCTCCCGGATCGCGGTGTAGAAGTGCCGCACCGCGTCCTGGTCGACGGGGGCGCGCAGCGGGTTGGAGGTTGCGAGCAGGACCAGGGCGCCGGCCTGCTGCAGCCGGTCGACCAGGATGCCCAGCGTCTCCTGGAACTCGTGGCGGTACACGCCCGAGAAGCAGTCGTTGATCCCGAACTGGACGACGACCAGGTCGGGGTGGACCGCCAGCACCGGCTCCAGCCGCGCCAGCCCGTCGAAGACCGTGTCGCCGGGCACGCCGAAGTTGTGGAACTCCAGGCGCGCTGAGGGAAAGCGCCGTTGCAGCCCCTCGCCGAACCGGGCGAAGAAGCCGGCCTGCACCAGCCAGCCCTGGGTCAGGGAATCGCCGAGGCCGGCGATCACGAGCGCGTCCCCCCGGGCCAGCCGCTCCCCGAAGGAGCCCAGATCCGTTGCCATCTCCCCTCCTCCGCCAGTCAGCGGCTGGCTCGCTGCCGGCTCTCCGCGCTGGCGCAGCGCACGGCCGCGGCGAAGCGGGCGACCATGGCGTCCAGGGTGTAGACCTCGGCCACCGTGCGTCGCGCGTCCTGCGCGAGGAGGCGGCGCCGGGACTCGTCCGCGCAAACCTGGCGGATCTGCCGGGCGAGATCGCCCGCGTCGCCTTCACGAAAGAGCAGGCCGTTGCGACCGGACTCCAGCGCGGCGATCTCGGGCATCTGGTGGTGCAGGTTGTCGTGGGTGACCACCGGCAGCCCGTAGCCGAACGCGTGCAGCAGGCTCAGCCCGATGGCTCCCGGGTAGACGAAGAGCTCGGAGGTGAGGAACCAGGGGGCGAGCCGCTCCTCCTCGTAGATCGGGCCCAGCCAGCGGATCCGGTCCTCGAGGCCAAGGCGGACCGCCTGCTGCTGCAGCCGGACGAGCTCCCCGCCGCCGCCTACCACCACCAGCCGGTACCCGGGGCCGAGCTCGCGCAGGGCGTGCAGCAGCACGGGCAGCCCGGTCTTCGGGGTCAGCCGGCCGCAGAAGAGGAGCTGCCGGGAATCGGGCGCGAGCCCCTGCTCCTGCCGGAAGGCCGCGAGCCGTGCCTCGTCCCAGCCGGCGATCGCCCGCTGGATGGGCTCCTGATCGAGCGCGTTGTTCATCGCGAACAGCCGCGCCGACGGGAAGCCGAGCCAGCGGTAGCGGTCCACCTCCTTGTCGGTGTACAGCACCACGGCATCGGCGAAGCGCAGCAGCCGTCGGCGCAGCAAAGCGCCGAGCGGGTTGCCGTGGGCGGTCCAGCCGTGGCTGGCCACCACGACTCCCAGCCCCTGGCCGCTCGCATCGACGAATAACTTGAAATTGCTGAGGAAACGCGGCATCCCCGGGATCACCACCACGTCGCCGGGGCCCCACTCGGCCGGCACACGCAGCCCGTGCTGCCAGAAGAGCCGGTTGCCGAGCCAGCCCGAGCAGAGGGGCTGCGCCAGCGGGAACGAGGGCGAGGCGGCCACGGACGCGAAGTCGGAGCCCGGCACCCGGGGGCTGGCCGCGACCCGCAGCTCGATCCCCGGCACCTGGGCCAGGCGCTCCAGGAACGGGAGTCGGTAGCCAGCCAGCACCGGCTGGACGAAGAGCAGGCGGATCGACGACACCGGACCTCCCCGACGGATGGCACCGCGGGCAGCGTACGGGTGGGGGCCAGCGAGGTCAAGCCCCGCAGCTCCTCGCACCCTGGCGCCCGGGCGTCCCGCAATCCGGGCGGGGACATCCCGCCGGCGACCAGCCTCCTGCTCCAGCACCTGGCGGGCGCTGGCGAGGAGTCCCGCCAGGTGACCCCCGGGGAAGCTCCGGGAAGGTGCTGCGTGTCGGCGGGATCCCCCGCGGAACCGACCTCCGCCGCTTGCGCCGAGACGTGCCGCGAGCCGCGTTGGGGGCACCGTGGATTGCCTCCGCCGCCTGCTTCTGCAAGACTGGGTGCAGCAGCAGTTCACGAGTGCAGCAGGCAACCGACCACGACTCAGCCGAGGGGGAGACATGTCCGAGGGGATGCTGGAGCACACGACGGGCACCGCCCAGGAAGCCTCTCCGGACGCGGCGACCGGACCTGCCTCGAAGAAGGACCGGACCAAGAAGGAGCTCGGTGGCCTGAGCTACGAGGAGCAGTCGGCCGCGGTGACGCCGGAGGGGGCGGCTGCCGCACCCGGGGAGGATCTCGAGGATCTGCCGGACCCGGCGTCCTTTCCTCCGCCCCTGGATCTCTGCGAGCCGGAGCCGTTGCCGGAGGATGCGGAGGCGCTGGAGGCGGAGGCGGCCAGCGGTGCGGTGACGACCCCGGCACCGGCTCAGGACCCGCAGCCACCCCAGGCCGCGCCGCAGCCGGAGACGAAGGTCAAGGAAGAAGAGGTCACCGGGCTGCTGAGCCCGGTCTCCATGGGCCGCTTCGTCACTGCGGCCAAGGCCGTCGAGACCGAGTGGACGACCCTCACCACGGAAGAGCGCGCCGAGAAACTGGGCGACGCCGCGGCGGACGAGTTGAAGGCCGTCGGTGTCCCGGAGACGACGACCACGGTCGGTGATCTCGGCACGAACAACGGTCAGTTTGATTTCGGTCCATGGAGCATCGCACTCAACGAAAAAAAGCTGAATGCTGCTACAGCAGACAAGACTGTTGTGGCGAGCGTGGCCAATACCACCTACCACGAGGCTCGCCACGGCGAGCAATGGCATCGGATGGCCCGGATCCAGGCCGGTGCTGGAAAGGACGCCGCGACGATCGCCAAGAATACCGGTATCAAGCCTTCAGTCGTGGCAGATGCTGTCTCAAAACCTCTCTCAGGTGATAGCAAAGAGGCAACTGAAGGAAAATCATGGAACGAAAGCGTCTATGGATCCAAGGCTGCCCACAGGCAACAGGTGTATGCCGACAAAAAATCGACATATGAAGCACAAAACGCCAAGTTAGCTATCTACAAGTCAACCGTTATCATCAATAATAAGGCTGTTGAAACATACAATAATGCCAATCAAAAATACAATGAAAAGCTCACTGCATATAAAGGAGCCATGGCAGCATTCTTGGCGCTCAAAGCCACACCAGGAATTGGTGGAATGGCGCTATTGCCGGTCTACTACAAAGCATGCCTGGCCCTTTCCGAAGCAAAGCAGGCCAAGGCATCACTCGATGCCGCTCTGGTTGCATATAATACCGCAAAAGCAGCAATGGCTACCCCAAAGACCGAATACGAAGCCGCGTACGCCCTCTACAAGACGGCGTTCCAGGCCTACCTGGATCTCCCCGAGGAGATCGACGCCCGCGTCGCTGGTGAAGGCGTCAAGGCCGCGTACCTGAAGTAGCGCCAGGTCGTTCGCTCCGGGCGGTGGGGCTGCCGCTGCCCCCGCCGCTCGACGGGAGCCGCCGATGCCACCTCACGTCTTCCCACCACGCGCCAGGACGTCACCACCTCGTCGTGACGCCTGGCGGTGGGCCTCGCTCTGCCGGCGCCGAGGCGCGCCGATCGTGCTGGCCCTCCTCGCCACCGCCTGTGCGCCGACCGCCCCGCCCCGGCCGGCCACCGGCGCTCCCGGCAGCGGTCTCGCCGAAGAACGGCACAAGGAGCCGAAGATGTCCGATGACGGTCTGCTCGAGCTGGTGGCGACCCTCTGCGACTCCCTCGCGCGCGCCCCGCTCGCCGCGGAGGAGCTCGCCCTCACCCTCGGTCCGATCCAGTCCCAAGGTCGCTCCGCGATCTACGTCCAGCCGACACGTCCGGCGTTGTCCAAGGCCATCCTGCTCAAGGACCGCAGCAGCGGCGAGGTCGATCACGTCGAGCTGCTCCTCGCCACCCCGGGCGCGGTGACCCTGGACGAGGTCGAGGGACGCTTCGGCGCCTTCTCCACTCCGCCGCGAGTCAGCGCCGAAGCCCCGGTCCAAGCGATGTTCCACTGGGACCCGGACCCGGCCACGCCCTTCGCGTGCAGCGTCTTCGTCAAGCTGGACCAGGCCGAGCGCGATCCACGCCGCGGCGTGGTCCGGTCCCTGGCGGTGCGGCGCGACATCCGGCTCTGAGCGTACGGTCGCGGCTCGACACCCGCACGCCGGGGAGCGCGCGGCGGTGCGAGCGCGCCGGGAGGGCCTCGATCTCGGCCCTCGTGCGAACGCCGCCCCCTTGCCAAGCCCCGCGGACCGCTCTATGGAGCAGCCAGGAGGTGATCCCCGGTGGCTCAGGACGCGGCCGCGCTGCAGGCGCTCTTCCTCGTGACCCACTTCGCGCCCGAATCCCGGGCGAGCGCCAACCGGATCACCCGCTTCGTCTCCTTGCTGCCGGACGAGGGCATCCAGCCGCTGGTGCTGACCTTGCGCGAGGCCTGCACCTCTCCCAACGACCCGGCCGGGCTGACCGGGCTGCCCGCGGACCTGCGGGTGGTGCGGCTGCCCTGCCTCAACCCGGTGATCCACGTCGCCCGGCGGCTGCCGGCGGGGCCGTCGCCGCAGGACCGCCTGCTGCGCTTCGGGGGCCGGGTGCTGACCCAGGGGACCGCCCGCGTCCTCTTCCCCGACGCCCTGGTGACCTGGGCCGCGGCCGCCCTGCCCGTGGCCCTGCGCCTGGTGCAGCGGGAACGCGTGGACGTGCTCGTGGCCAGCCTGCCGCACTACAGCACCGCCTTGCTGGCCGCGGCCGTCAGCCGGATCAGCAGGATCCCCTACGTCATCGACTACCGCGACGCCTGGACCCCCAGCCTCGCGACCCTGCGCCCCTCCCGGCCCCGCCTGGCCGCGCACGCCGCGCTCGAGCGACTCCTCGCGGGTCGGGCCGCGGGCCTCGGCGCGGTCTCCGCCCCCCACGCCCGGCTGATCGAGGACTTCCTCGGACCGGCGTACCGGGGGCGCATCGCGGTGGTGCCGAACGCGGCCGACCTCCACCTGACCACTGACGTCCTCCCCTACCCCGAGGAGCGCTTCGTCATCGCCCACCTCGGCAACCTGGTCGGCGGCCGGACCCTCGAGCCGCTGCTGTTGGCCCTCGCCAGCCTACAGCGCGAGGGCCTGCTCCACCCGGACCGCTTCGCCTTGATCCACTACGGCCAGCACCACCCCGCGACCTTCGCCACGGCCGCGCGGCTCGGCCTCGGCGCCCTGGTGCAGTACGGCGGCCACCTCCCGCGCGGCGAGCTGCTGCGCCGCGCCAAGGGCAGCCGGCTGACGGTCGCGGTGCAGGAGGAGAGCTTCGCGTACGGCCTGCCGAGCAAGGTGCTCGAGTCCGTCGCCCTGGGGCGGCCGGTCCTGGGGATCTCCCCCCCGGGCTCGGTGATGGCGGCGACCATCGCGGAGCTGGGGATGGGGGTCAACTTCGACTTCCCGGAGCACGCGGCCATCGCCCGGTGGCTACGCCTCGTGCTGATCGGCGAGCTCCTCCTGCCCACCGCCCCCCGGCCCGGGAGCCTCGAGCCCTACACCGCCCGGAGCACGACCCACCGGTTCGCCGAGCTGTTGCGCGCCGCGGCCGCCTTCCCGCGGGACGCGATGGCGCCGGCCACGATCTCCGGGTAGGATGCCGGGGATGGCCCGCCTCCTGCCGCTGCTGCTGCTGCTGGTCTGCGTCCCCCTCGCCGGGGTGCTGGCGGTTGCCGGCCCCGAGCACCTCAAGCTGGTCGCGGGGAGCCTCGCAGGTGCCGTCTTCCTCTTCTTGCTGGTCACCCGCGAGCGGCTCGGGCTCTTCCTGCTGGTGGCGAGCTTCCCCTTCGTCAACGTCGTCGTCCTGAACCTGCCCGGGCTCGCGCTGTCGGTCAGCGACCTGACGACGATCGCCTTCCTGACCGTCCACACCGTCCGGGTCCTGATCGGCAAGAAGCAGCTTCGGCCAATCCCCTACCTCGGTCACCTGCTGATCTTCATCGCGATCTGCGCAATTCACATCCTGGTGAGCACCAACAAGGTCAACAGCATATCATTCTTCATGAGATTCATCCTCATCGTTGCGATCTTCTTCATCCTCATCGGGGAGATCGATTCGATCGAGACCGTGAAGAAGATCATGTTCAGCTTCTTCTGCGGTCTTCTGGCGATGACCGTCTTCAACATCGCCGAGCTGCGCGTGCTGAGCTCATCGGTCTTTCACCGGGTGACGGCTGGATCAAAAAATCCAAATGTTTTCGCAGACATGCTCGGAGCCACGAGCTTGATCACGGTGGGCCTCCTTTCGCTGACGAAGCGGCGATCGGTCAAGGTTCTCACATTCATGATCATTGGATTTCTACTATTCCTGCTGTTGAACACCTACTCACGCTGGGGATGGATCGCATTCTCCTGCGGATTGGTCTACTGGATGATCGTGAGCCGCATCGACATCCGCTGGATATCCCTGATAGTCATCGCTGTGGTACTTATAGTCACCGTTGACGACCGTATCCTCGAGATCATAGGCAAAAGATCCTGGTTGGTCGACAAGTCCAGCACAAATCGTTTCGCTACTTACACATATGCACTTCGCAGTATCCTCGAACGGCCGATCGTAGGCATCGGCTTCGACCAGTTCACGCGCCTGTATGAATACATCTGGGTACCACGAGGAGCCTATCAACGAGCCCCGCACAATCTCTACCTGAAGATCGGTGTCGAGATGGGGATCTTCGGCCTGATCGCCTTCTTGACGTACCTGGCCCGGATCGCGGTCGGGCTGCTCCGGGGCCTCCTGCACGCCAGCCTCCCCGCCGCCGAGCGCACGGTCGCGGTCACCGCCTCCGCGATCCTGGTCCAGCAGCTCGTCTCCCAGCTCTCCAAGTCGGGGATGGCCTCGCCCCTGTTCTGGCTGTCCCTGGCCCTGGCGGTAGGGCTGACCCAGCAGCTCGCGCAAGTGAGCGGGGCCCCGGGGTGGCGGCGGGCTCCGGCCCTGCCGCCTTCGGCCGCGCCGACCCCCGCACCGGTCGCAGCGACTGAATCCGGGACAGGAGGGCTCGTCGAAAGGTACAATGGGTGACGGCGGCGCGCGCCGGCCCCGTGGCCGACCCGGGCGCACGGCCCCCGAAGGGAAGACATGGTGAACCGCAGACAGCCGACGATCGCCGCCGGGGGCCCCGTCCTCTCCCTGGCCCTGGCGCTGTTCGTCCTCGGCCAGGCCGGCCCCGCGGCCGCCGAGGTCGCGCTCCAGGGCTTCGCGGGGCAGCCCCAGCCGATCACCACCGCCAGCTTGATCCCCCGCATCAGCTCGGCCGAGAACTACTACGAGCAGTACAACTTCGAGGCGACCCTCGAGGGCGGACGGGAGTTCTACCTGCGGCTGCGGATCGCCAACCTCGGCCCCGGTGACGGCCGGCTCGAGGTGACCACCCGCGTCGGCCACCCGACCAGCGGCGCCCGGCTGCGGGGGTCCGCGAAGCTGAAGCGGAGCGAGTGGAGCTACGAGCGGCAGAGCTTCGAGATCCGCGCCGGCCAGACGCGGGTCGCGGGCACTCCCGAAGAGGTCCAGGTCCAGGGAGCCGGCACCGGTTTCCGCTACGACCTGCGCTTCCACCGGCTGGTCACCGGCTGGCAGCCCGGCTCGGGGCGCATCGGCCTGCCCGGGGAGGGGTACTACCTGACGCAGATCCTCTTCCCCCTGGCCCGCGTCGAGGGGACCATCGTCACAGGCGAAGAGACTCACCAGGTCAAAGGGACCGGTTTCGCCCTGCACTCCGCCTCCGACGTCCCCCCCCACCGCATCGCCCGGCGCTGGGTCCAGTTCGACGCCCGGGAAGGCGACACCAGCATCTACCTGCGCCACTTCGTGCCGGCTGCCGGCTGGGCCCCGCAGCCCGTCTCGTTCTTGCTGGTCACCCGCGGGGAGCGGGTGGTCTTCCAGAGCTACGGCGTGGCCCTGGGCGCCGAGGAGACCTCGGTGGACGCCAAGACGGCCGCCCGCTACGTCGTGCCCCGCCGGATCCGCATCGAGGCGCGCGCCCCGGGCCAGGTGCTGCGCGGGACCCTCGACGCGACCGAGCTGTACCGGCGCAGCGCCATGCTGGAGGAATCCGGCGTCATGGAGCGGCTGGTGATCCGCCAGGTGGCCGAGCCCGTGGACTACAACTTCCGGTGCGGCTACCACTTCACCCTGGAGAGCGAGGGCGCCGGCCCCCTCTCCCTCACCGGGAAGGCGACCTACTCGGTGAACTACCTCAACCGCTGAGCCGGAGGCCCGGCCCAGGGCCTCCGCCCCGCGTCGCGCCACCGCCGCCGGGGAGAGAGAGGAGAGACCATGTCGGCAGCAGCCCTCCGGTCGACGACGCCGTCCCTCGCGGCCCTGCTCCTGACCGGGTCGCTGCTGCTGGCCGCCCTGGCCACACCGGCAGCGGCCCAGCCCCAGCCCATCTCGTTGACCGATCCGCCGCCGCCCCTGTCCCTCGATTCCCCGCCGCCCCTGAACCCGCCCCCGCAGACGTACCCGCCGCCGGCCCTGCCCGACCCGCCGCCGCCACCGACCGGCACCCCCGTCTCGCCGGCCAGCAGTCCCCCGGCCCCCGCCCGGGGCTACGACCTGCCCCTCCCGCTGCTCGACGAGGACGCCGCGGACGGCCCAGCCGCCAGGCCGATGGGAGCCCCCATCGGTGAGCCGGGGCAGGGGCCGACCCTCGAGCTCGAGGAGTTCGAGCTCACCGAGGAGCGGGTGATCACCGCCACCCGCTTCGAGCAGCGGGTCACGGAGGCGCCGGCGATCGTGCAGATCTTCTCGGCCCGCCGCTTCCGGGAGCTGGGCATCGAGACCGTGGCCGACGCGCTCGCCCTGGTCAGCGGCGTGTTCGTGCGGCCCTGGCGGACCTCCCAGTGGAGCGCGGTCTTCCGGGGCACCCTCAGCGGCGACAACAACAAGTTCCTGCTGCTCGTCGACGGCGTACCCTGGCGGGACGGCGTCTACGGCTTCGCCTGGATCGATCGCTACCTCGCCCTCACCAACGTCCGCCAGATCGAGGTCATCCGGGGCCCCGGCTCCGCCCTGTACGGCTCCAACGCCTTCGCCGGGGTGGTCAACGTCATCACCAAGCGGGGTGAACACCTCCAGGGAGTGACGGCCGGGCTCGCGGTGGGCTCGTTCTGGCGCCAGGAGCTGTGGGCCAACGGCGGCGAGCTCTTCGACACGCCCCTCGGCAAGGCCGACGTCGCGACCTACTTCCGGCTGTTCGACGAGGCCGGCGACGGCCCCCCCTTCTCCTCCAAGGAGATCCGCCGGATCGGCGCCAAGGACCCCCACGGCGGCCTGAGCGGCGGCTTCCGCCTGAGCCTCGCCGGGCTCACCCTGAAGTGGGACACGGTCAGCTACCGCCACGCCCGCTTCGACGGCGGGGTCAACACCTTCCGCGACGTGGTGGCGGCCAACCCCACCCAGTTCAACTACAATTACCTCAATCATTTCCTAGATTTACGCTATGACATCGACCTCCCCGGGCGCATCCACCTGCAGCCCCGGGTGCTCTTCCAGCGCTACGACAACGGCGGCGGGTATCCCAAGTGCGCCTCGGCCGAGAAGGTGCTCGGGATCTCGCCGAACATCAACGCCAGCGCGGGGAGCTGCACCCCCGACTCCCGGGGCGGCGCCACCTGGGAGGAGGTCGTCGAGCCCGTGAAGCAGACGCAGCGGCTGGGCGCAGGCCTGGAGGTGCAGCACTCCTGGGCCGAGATCAACCGGCTGGTGCTGGGCTTCGAGTGGGAGAGCGAGCAGATCCTGGAGGTGGAGGACGCGGCCTACGTCAGTGGTACTTACGTCCCGAACCTCGAGGGCTACCGCATCCCCCACACCCCCCTGGCCATCCACGATCTCGCCCTGTACCTGCAGGACACGGTGCGGCCGTTCCCCAGCGCCGGGCTGGGGATCACCGCCGGCGCCCGGCTGGGCAGCCACCGCATCCCCCGCTGGAACGACGCGCAGGGCGACTTCGACACCCAGACCTTCAACCACTTCAGCCCCCGGGCGGGCCTGGTCTACAGCTTCGACGCCAAGGACCGCTGGGTCGCCAAGCTCCTCTACGGGCAAGCCTACCGGGCCCCCACCGCCCGCGAGCTGCTCCTCGAGTCGAGCGGGGAGTGGACCTCGGGCGACCCGACCCTGCAGCCGGAGGAGATCCGCACCCTCGAGGCCGAGATCACCCTGCGTCCCCTGCCCTATTTGACCTGGGTCACCTCCGGCTACCTCAACCTGGTGGAGGACGAGATCACCGAGGACGGCACCCTCAAGAAGTACATGCGCTCCGACGGCTTCACCGTGCGGGGAATCGACACGGAGGTCCGCGTGCAGGGCAAGGGCTTCGACGGGAAGGTCAACTTCAGCTTCACCGACGCGCTGGACCGGGGCGCGGACCTCCCCCAGTACGGCGTGCCGGCGGTCCTCGCCAACGCGGCGTTCACCTACCGCCTCGGCGAGCACCTGGCGGCCGGGGTCGTCGGCCACTACGTCGGCACTCAGCCCCGCGCCGAGTGGCGCGCGGACAAGACCCAGCCCGACGGCTCGGCCTTCGCGGACGGCGAGCCCTTCGCGGACCTGGACCTGCATCTGAGCGCGACCGGCCTGCTCGGCGGCAAGCTCACCGCCACCCTGTCCGCGACCAACGTGCTCGACCAGCCCATCGTGTACATCCTCGAGAAGGACCGCAGCGCCAGCTACTACAACGACTACCGCCTCAACGGACGCGCCTTCCTGCTCCGCCTGGACAGCCGGTTTTGAGCGCCGCGCTGCCGGAGGAGGGCGATCCCGCCCCGCTGGCAGCCCCCCCGCCTGCGCGCCCCGCCTCCCCGCCCCTGGCGGGGATGACCGAGGTGAGCCGGCGGCGGACGGTCGGCAACGCCCTGGCCAACTACGGCCGGGCCGCGGTGACCATGCTCCTGGGGCTGTTCCTCCAGTCCTACCTGGTGCGCTCCCTGGGCGCGGCCGAGTACTCCCTGTGGCCCATCGTCGGCACCTGCATCGCCGCGGTCGCCCTGATCCCACGCGGCATCGGCGCGGGGGTCGGCCGCTTCCTGACCCACGCCCTGGGGGAGGGTCGGACCGACGAGGTCACGGCCATCACCTCCAGCCTGTTCTTCGCCCTGCTGGCCGCTGCCGGGGTCAGCCTCCTCGCGGTGCTCGGCCTCAGCCTGGGCTTCGAGCGCCTCTTCGACGTGCCGACCGGGACCGCGGGCATCGGCCCCTGGGCCATGCTCCTGGCCGGCCTGGGCGGAGTGGTCGGCATCCCGTTCGCCGTGTTCCAGGGCGGGCTGGTGGCCACGCAGCGGCTCGTACTGCTCAACAGCGTGACCACCGGCATCTACGTGCTGCGGGTGGTGCTGACCGTGCTGCTGTTCTCCCTGCTGGGCCCGAGCCTGGTGCTGTTGGCCGCGGTCTCCCTGGCGGACGCGTTCGTCACCGCGGGCCTGCTGACCTGGCTCGGCCGGCGCGCGCTGCCCTGGCAGCGGATCTCCCTCGCCGCGGCCAACCGGCAGACCCTGCGCCGGGTGGTCGGCTTCTCCGCGTGGCTCTTCCTCTCCTCGGTCTCGGTGCTGCTGTACTGGCAGACCGACAACGTGATCATCAACAAGCTGCTCGATCCGACCCTCGTCGCGGGCTACTCCATCGTCGCCACCCTCGGCCTGAGCGCGGCCTCCCTGACCACCCTCGGCTGCACCGCGCTCGCCCCCGCCTTGACCATCCTCCACGCCCAGGGCGATCTCGCCCGCATCGAGCGCGCGGTCCAGCGCACCAACCGGGCTGTCGTGCCCCTGGGCGCCTGGCCCCTGCTGCTCGGCGCGTTCTACGGCGAGGAGCTCCTCGTGCTGTACGTCGGCGAGGCCTTCCGCTCCTTCGGCGGGCTCTTCCCCATCGTCGCGGGCGCCTTCCTGATCTCCGCGACCCAGCAGGCCCCCGGCCAGATCCCCATCGCCTTCGGCAAGATGAAGCTGGCCTCCCTCGGTGGTTTCACCGCGGCCTCGACCACCGTCCTGCTCAGCGTGCTCTTCGCGGTCGGTCTGGACTGGGGGCTGCCCGGCGTGGCCGCCGGGACCTTGGTCACCTGGATCGTCTACAAGGGGATCTTCTGGAACTGGCTGGTGGCGCGGCTGCTGCAGGTCGACGGCCTCACCTACGCCTGGCGCAGCACGGTGCGGCCGCTCTTGTCCTGCCTGCCCCTGGCCCTGGTCTACCTGGCCGGCCGCCTGCTCGGGCTCGGCGCGACGCTGCCCCAGCTCGTCGGCATCACCCTGGTCGCGGGGCTGGCCGAGGGCCTGTTCCTGGTCGGCTACGGCCTCGCCCCCGAGGATCGCCAGGCCGTGCTGGCGCTGCTGCGCCGGTGGCGCCGTGGCAGGAGAGCGTGATGGCGCAGACGCCCGACCCCCGGCTCGCCCCCCGGACCGCCGCCGCGCTGGGCCGGCTGTACGACTGGATCGTGCAGCACGGCTGGGCCGGCTACGATCCCTACGACCTGCACCACTGGCGGCTGCAGCTCCCCGGCTGGGCCGACCGGATCACCCTGCGCGGCCATAGTCCTTTTGGACTACCAGCCCACCTCGCCGAGCGCTGGCCCCTGCTCGTGCGTCGGCTCCTCCGCCTGCCCCGCCGGATCTACCCCAAGGCCCTGGGCCTGCTCGCGGACGGCTTCCTGCGGCTGCCCGCCTTGCTGCCGGACCGCCCGGAGGCCCGGCTGCTCGCGGACGAGGCCCTGCGCTGGCTCCTCGCTCACCCGGCGCCCGGCTACCGGGGCCTGGGCTGGGGGCTGCCCATCGACTGGCAGTCCCGCCAGCGCGTCCCCGCGGGCACCCCCTGCGGCATCGTCTCCGTGATCTGCGGCGAGGCCTTCTGGAGGCAGTACGAGGACGGCGGCGAGGCCCGCTGGCTCGACCACTGCCTCGGCGTCTGCCGGGGCTTCACCGAGGACCTGCACATCGACCGGGTCGGCCCGGACGCGATCTGCTTCAGCTTCACCCCCCTGGACCGCTTCCACGTCCACAACCCCAACCTCTGGATCGGCGCGTACCTGGTGAAGATCGGGCAGGCCGCGCACCGCCCGGACCTGGTCGACCTGGGCGTGCAGGCCGGCAACTACGCCCTGCAGGACCTGCGGCCCGAGGGCTACCTCACCTACTGGGGCCAGGACCAGGACACCACCGGCGCCCACGACGCCTACCACAGCGGCTTCGAGATCCGCGGCCTGGACTCCCTCGCCCGGCTCACGGGCGATCCCCGCTTCCGGCAGGCCGCGGACCGCTACCTCCGCTACTACGCCGCCCACTTCTTCGGGCCCGCGGGCGAGCCCTGGCGCAACCCCGACGACCCGACGCGCATCGACGTCCACGGGTGCGCCGAAGCCCTGCTCTGCACCGCCCAGCTCGCGGCGACCCTCCCCGAGGCCGGGGCCCTGCTCGCGCGCACCCTGGACTGGATCCTGCGGGAGCTGCCGCGGCCCGACGGCGCGTTCCCGTACAAGCTGGTGCGCACCCGCGGCGGGTTGCGCCGGGTGGAGATCGCCTACCTGCGCTGGGGGCAGGCCTGGATGCTGCGGGGGCTGGTCGCGGCGCTGGAGCGGCTGCGCGCCCCCGACCCGGCCCGGGCGCCCGGCGACGTAGCCCCCGAGGGCCAGTCCCCATGAAGATCTGCATGTTCGTCCGCAACCCGGTCTCCCAGGACCCCCGGGTCCAGCGGGAGGCCCTGGCCCTCGTCCAGGCCGGCCACCAGGTCACGGTGATCGGCCAGGCCGCGCCCGGCCACCTGGCGCGCGAGGTCTGGCAGGGCGTCGCGATCCAGCGCCTCCCCCGCCTCGGCGGCCGGCTGCGCACGCCGCTGCAGGACCTGGCGCAGCGGCTCGGCCGGCGGGTGCCCCCGCGCCCCCCGGAAAACGCGCCCGAGACCGCCCCCCCGGGCCTCGCCCGAGAAGCCACCCCATCGGCGGGCCTCCGGGAGCGGGTGCGCGTCGAGGCCGCGGAGGCGGGCTACCTGCTGCAGGCGGTCGCGGCCGGGCTCGCCTGCCGGGCCGCGGCCTACCACGCGCACGACCTCGACACCCTCGAGGTCGCCCGGCTCTGCGCCCGCCTCGGCCGCGCCCGGCTCGTCTACGACAGCCACGAGCTGTGGGTCGAGTGGAAGGAGACCAAGGGTCGCTTGCCGGCCTGGCGGATCGCCCGCTGGCGCACCCAGGAGGTGCGGGGCACGGCTGCAGCCGATCTGGTGATCACGGTCAGCGACGGGATCGCCGACGAGCTGGTGCGCCTGTACGGGATCCCCCGGCCGCTGGTGGTGCGCAACTGTCCGCCCCTGACCCCCCACGAGCCGGGGGACGGGCTGCGGCGGCGCCTCGGGGGTGACCCCCGGCGGCCCATCGTCCTGTACCAGGGTGGCTTCCACACCGGCCGGGGCCTGCTCGAGCTGGTCGCGGCGGCCGAGGAGCTGCCCGACGTCGACTTCGTGCTGGTGGGAGGCGACTCGCCCTTCCGGCAAGAGGTCGCGGCCCGGGCCCAGGGCCGGGCCAACGTCTTCCTGCTGCCCCACCTCCCCCTCGCGGAGCTGCCGGCCCTCACCGCGAGCGCGTCCCTGGGCGTCGTCCTGACCCAGCCCGTGTGCCGATCCTACGCCCTCTCCCTCGGCAACAAGGTCTTCGAGTACCTCATGGCCGGGCTGCCGGTGGTGGCCAGCGACATCGCGAGCCATGCGGCCCTGGCCGCGGAGACCGGAGTGCTCGCGGTGTGCGACCCGACCTCGCCGGCCGCCATCGCGGCGGCCATCCGGAGCCTGTTGCAGGACGAGAGGCAGCGCCAGCAGCTCGGCGCCGAGGCCCGACGCTGGGCCGAGACGAAGTACAACGCGGCGCCGGAGATGGCGCGCCTGGTGGCCGGCTACGCGGCGCTGGCCGACCGCGGGTAGCCCGCGGGTCCAGCGAGGCCGGTCCGTCCAGCGGCGGGGAGCGACCCGGTCCCATCCCGTCCCTCGACCTCCCCGCCGGCCCGGGGCGGGATCCGCGAATGGCGCCGCCCTCCGCCGACGACGGTCGCGACCGCCGGCCCGGCCTTTACACCCGGCCCTCAACCGGTATAGGCTCCAGGCTCCGGGGCTTGGCTGCGCAACGCAGCGGCGCTGAAGACGGGCCGGACGACGGTGACGGAGAGAGGCTCTGCCGCCTCCCCGGACCGGCCGCTTCGCTGGGTAGAGGGACTGCTGGTGCCACGAGTTCACTACAAGACGCGCGAGGGTGTGGAGGAGGCTCAGGCGTTCCCGAAGGCCGCGCTGGAGGCGGTGATCGGTCGGGGGAAGGAGGCCGACATCCGGATCAAAGATGCGGCCATCTCCCGGGTCCACTGCAAGATCTTCCTCTCGGGGTCGACCTTCTATCTCATGGACCTGGGCTCCTCGAACGGTACTTTCGTCCAGGGAGACCGCCTGGCCCCCCGCACTCCCCACCCGCTGAAGGACGCCGAGCGCTTCCTCTGCGGCGACTTCCTCCTGCGGTTCGAGGCCGAGGAGCTGCCCGGCGAGCTCGGCGCCGTCGCGCCGCCCGCGCCACCCGCGCCGCCCACCACCCCACCGCCGTCGACCACCAAGCCCCTCTTCGGCCTGATCCCGAGCCCGGCGGTCGCCAGCCCGGCGGTCGCCAGCCCGGCGGTCGCCAGCCCGGCGGTCCCGAGCCCGGCGGTCGCCAGCCCGGCGGTCGCGAGCGCCCCGGTCCCGGAGGACGCGGGCGGGATGCTCGGCGCCCTCCTCGACCTGGAGCAGATCCTCGGGGGCACGCCGGCCTCCTCCCCCGCTGTCGGTGCGCGCCCGCCCGCCTCCCTCCCGGCCGGAGCAGGAGACGACCTACAGAAGCTGCTCCTCCCGCTGACGGCGGCGCCGGGCGAGGCGGCCGTGCCCGCCGGCCCGCCTCCGGGGCCGGTCGTCCCGACGGTGGGTGGCGACCTCCTCGAGGTCGTCTTCGAACCGGCCCAGGCGCGCGGCGACGCCGGCGAGGCGCTGCCGGTGGAGGGGATCGCCCTCGACCTGGACAGCCTCCAGCCCGAGCTGCTCGGCACCCCGGCCGCCCTGGCGAGCTCCCTGGCGAGCCTCGGTGCGGTCGAGAGCGCTCCAGCGGTCCTCGAGCCCGTCGCCACCCCGGTCACACCCGCGCCGGTCGCCGAGCCGGTGACGGTCGCCGAGCCCGCGCCGGTCGCCGAGCCGGTGACGGTCGCCGAGCCCGCGCCGGTCGCCGAGCCCGCGCCGGTCGCCGAGCCCGCGCCGGTCGCCGAGCCCGCGGGACCGACCGCCGCCGAACCGACCAGTGCGCCCCTCCCCGACGCGCTCTCCGGGCCGGCCGTCGACCTCGCGCCAGCCGAGCCGCCCCCCCCAGCGGCCGAGCTGCTCGCGCTCCAGCGCGAGCTGGAGCAGGCCCACCTCCGGGAGCAGACCTTCGTCGCGGAGGTCGCGACCCGCAACGCGGAGATCGACGCCTTGCGGGACGAGCTGAGCTGGCTGCGAGCCGAGGGCAAGGCCCAGGCGGACAAGCTGACGACCTTGCAGGGGCGGCAGGAGGCCCAGCGACAGGAGCTGGCTGCGCTGCAGACGGCCCGGGAGCAGAGCGAGCGCGACCTGACGGCCGCCCGCGACGCGCAGCACGCCGCCGAGCTCCTCCTGGCCACGAGGACGGCCGCCACGGAGCAGGCGGAGCAACAGCTCGCCGAGGCCAGGGCCAGCATCACGCCGCTGCAGGACCGACTGGCGGAGCTCGAGGGGACCCTGGCCGGACTGGCGGGCTTGAGCGCCAGGCTCGACCTGCTCCCCCAGGCCGAGGACGGCACCGCCCGCACGACGCTCCGGGAGCGGCTCGAGGGCCTGATCGAGGCCCACGGCCTGGCCCTCGCCCAGCGCGACAAGCTGGTCCGAGAGCAGGACGAGCTGCTGGAGCGGCTGGATGGTCTGGAGGAGCGCGCCGAGGCCCTGGAGGGCGAGCGTGCGGACCTGCAGGCGCAGCTCGAGCAAGGAGCCACCGCGGCCGCCGGAGAGCTCACGGCCGAGGCGGAGCAGCTCCGCACCCGGAGGGCCGAGCTCCAGCAGCAACTGCAGACGCTCTCGGAGCGGGCCGCCCAGCAGGACACCGAACTCGAGGCCCTCCGGGCGCACGTCGGCGAGCTCCAGACAGCGCACGAACAGGCCCAGGGTGAGCTGACCCGGCGTCGAGCGGAGGAAGCCGCGCGCGAGCAGGCCGCGAGCCAGCAGCTCACGGCCCAGGACGAAGCACGCCACGCGCTCGAGCGCCAGCTCGCGGAGCAGCAGGCCGCGCACGAGGAGCTGCAGAAGGCTCACGTGGCGGCCGAGGAGGCCCTGGCCACCGCACGCGCCGCACAGCTCACCCGGGAGCAGGAGCACGAGGAGCTGCAGCGACGCCAGGCAGAGCTGGCCGCGCAGGTCGCGACCCTCGGCCGGCAGCTCGAGGAGCAGGGGACCGAGCTGACCGAGCGCCGCCAGGCCGCCGAGCAGCTCGCCCAGGAGCGCGCAGACGAGCTGGCGCAGCTCCGCACCCAGGCCGACCGCGTCCCGGCCCTCGAGGACGAGCTGGCGCAGCTCCGCACCCAGGCCGACCGCGTCCCGGCCCTCGAGGACGAGCTGGCGCAGCTCCGCACCCAGGCCGACCGCGTCCCGGCCCTCGAGGACGAGCTGACGCAGCT
>JAVEVO010000088.1:0-26822 GCA_034005005.1 Myxococcota bacterium | reverse complement strand
CGTTCTGATCCACGGTTCCGCCCTGTCACCGACTCCCACGTTGATCCCCCACGCCCGGTCGTACACCACCTGCCCGGGGGATTTCCAGGGCAGCCAAGTGTCAACCTCGTTGGCGGATACAGAGTACGGAACAGCCGCCGGAGGGCTGCAAAGAAGGGTTGTCCCTCGGCAGGGCCGAACTGGCGCAGGCCTCCGTTGACGCCCTGCGGACCTTTTACGGCGTGGACACGGGATTCGAAGACGGAACAGCGCTATTTCAGGAAATACGGGAAGAGGCAATCCCCTGCACCATGGAAGACAGTTATCTCGCCTACCGGGTGATGCTGCCCGACGAATTCAAGCCCCGGCCTCAGTACACCTATGTCGCCGTGATCTGGGCCCTTGACGGGAGCATCGATATTCTGGTGACGGGGGTCAAGGACAAGGGCCCGGGTCAGGTGGGCAGTAATCCATTGGGTGCCATTTTCACCTTTTCCAAGGAGGTCAGCAATGAAGAGGCCCAGGCCATAGCCGGTGATTATTCCCGCCGCTATCCCCGGGCCACGGTGGATGTTATGACTGGCGACGCCCAGATGGGGCCCGCCATCATGATGGATTTCGGCAGGACACAGCAGGCCCTGGACGATTCCACCCTGTCCGCCAATGCCGTGCAACTGTACGCCGACCTGGCGGCGGATACCCGGGTGGTGGCGGTGAACCTGAGAAAACGGGCCTTTAGCCAGAACACCAGATTCGGCGACATGAAAACCATAAACAGCGACACCATCGTGCCGGATTGTCTGCGGACCTTTACCTCGGATTTCAAACGGTTGACCATCACGGACCTTGCCGCCCCCCTTGGCCCCGGGCGCCATTACAATCTGGTGGAGTGTCCCATTCAGAACTGGCCCCCGGAATGCGAGTACGAAAGCAGCGACGAGTGCCGGGAAGCCATGGAAGCGACGTAAACCCGCATACCTGAGTTGGAAGGGGGGCGCATTGAAGGCCGTGTGCCGGCGCTTTCGTGTATCTTTGACCCATCAACCGTGCGCCGCGAGACGTGCCGCTCCCAGGAGTGCGGCGAGCGCACGATCGCGATGTCGCTGCCCGCGCCCTACGCCCGCTCCAAGGTGACCTCGGCTTGGCTGGCCTGGCGGGTGGTGATGAAGTTTGTGCTGTTCGTCCCGTTGGACCGCATCCGGCGGGAGCTGGCCACCCGCGGCATCGTGATGGCGACCAGCACACTGGTGACGCTCATCGCGCGGGTCGCGGACCTGCTCGGGCCGATCGACGGCCACCACTGGAAGCAACTGCTCGCCGGCACTTGGATGGCGACCGATGCCACGGGGCTGAAGGTGCTCGTCCCCGGGCTCTCTTCGGCGTTCAACGGCCACCTCGAGGTCTACCGCCGGGACCACCTCGTCGTCATGCAGTACGAGGCCAGCAAGGAAGCAGAGTCGATCGTCAGCAAGCTCGTGCTGTTCAACGGCACGCTCCTGGCTGCCGCCTCTACCGCGCGTTCGTCGGCACGACCTCGCCCGTGCCGCTCCCCTCGACGATCCGGTAGCGCTGCCGGGGCTGGAGCCCGGTGATCTCTTCGGTTTCCCCGCCGACCCAGCGCACGGTCAGGCGTTCGATGGTCTCCTCGTCGCCGAGGCCGAAGTGCACCCAGCGGCTGCCCTGGGTGTTGGAGTGCCCGCCGCCGCCTTTCACCTCCCGGATCTGGGTGACTCCGTCCGCGGTGAGGGTCACTCGGGCGCCGATGCCATCCCGGTTGCTGGTCGTGCCTTGGAGCAGCAAGAGCAGCCAGCCGCGCTCCTGGCCGATTCGGTTCTCGAAGACCTGCAGGTAGGGCACGCCCGCCCGGTCCGCGATCAGCAGGTCGAGGTCGCCGTCACCGTCGAGGTCGGCCCAGGCCGGGCTGACGCTTTCGTGGACCGCGGTCCCGGTCTCGTAAGTGACGTTGGTGAAGCCGCGCGGCCCGTCGTTGCGGTACAGCCGGGAGTAGTGGGTCGGGTACAGGGAGCAGACCACCAGATCGAGGTCCATGTCGTTGTCGAAATCCCCGAACGCGGCGTTGACGTCGCCTTCGTCGTGGCGCACCCCGAGGGCCTCCCGGCTCTCGACGAAGGTGTAGTCGGGGGGGCCCTGGTTGATCAGCAGCAGGCTCGGGTCGCTCCAGGGGCGGTAGCGGGGGTGGGCGATGTTGGCCTCGAACAGATCGAGGTCGCCGTCGTTGTCGATGTCCCCCCAGTCCCCGCCGAAGGTGTTGCCCCCCTGCACGCCGAGCCCGTCCCGGGCGATGCCGACCCGGTTGCCGACGTCGCGGAACCCGCCGGTGCCGTCGTTCTGCCAGAGATAGTTCAAGGAATACCCGTAGTTGAGCACCAGGACGTCCTGGTCCGCGTCGTTGTCGTAGTCGCTCCACAGCACCCCGTAGCAGGGCGAGGGGCCCATGCCCGGCTCCATCCCGGCCCGGGCGGTGACCTCGTCGAAGATGCCCGCGCCGGTGCCTCGGGCGTAGCGGTCGGGCATGGCCTCCGGCTCGGGGTAGTGCACCAGCCAGTTGCCCCAGTACAGGTCGAGCAGCCCGTCCGCGTCGCCGTCGCCGAACGCGGCCGCGGCCGTCGGCTCGCGGTACTCCACTCCGCTGTCCGCGAGGACCGTGAAGCGGCCCGTGCCATCGTTGAGCAGGATCTGATGCACGAAGTCCTCGTCGGCCTCCCCGTCGCAGTCGTTGTCACGGGCGTCGAGCAGCTCCGGCGCCCCCGGGAAGACGTCGTCCCGGGTGTCGTCGCAGTCGCCCGCGAGGATCGTCACCCCGTCCTCGTCCTCGTCCTCCTCACCGAGGCCGTCGTCCGCGATCCGGTCGCAGTCGTCGTCGCGTCCGTTGGCGAGGTCCTCGTCCGCGCCGGGCTGGACGCTCGCCTGGGTGTCGTCGCAGTCCTCGTCGTCGAGGGTGACCCCGTCGCCGTCCCCGTCCGCGCCGACGTAGACCGCCGCGAACGCGTCCTCGTCGCCGTCGTTGTCCACGTCGGCGAAGACCAGCATCGTCGCCCGCAGCTCCGGCGGGAAGGGGTCGACGTCCGGCCGGGCGAGGCCGCCCCGGCCGTCGCCCAGGAAGAGCACGGGCCGGCCGTCGTTGAGCACCACGTCGTCGTGGCCGTCCCCGTCGAGGTCGCTGACCGCCACCCGCTGGCTGTTGACCTCGCCGTAGCCCGTGTCCGCTCGCTGGCCGAACCAGCGCTCCTCCGCGGACCAGCGGCAGAAGCCGTTGCCGAGCAGCTCCAGCCGGAAGTTCCCGTCCACGCCGTAGGGGGTGTCCTCCCCGGGGATGAGCATCTGCCCCCGGGAGATCTCCCCCGGCGGCAGCTCCTCCACCGCCAGCAAGGGCGCGTCGTCCTGCTGCTCGTAGACCAGGATGTAACTTTCGTTCGGGAGGAGGTAGAGTTCGTAGGAGGAAAGGTCCAGGATCACCGGCTCGGCCCCGTTGGGATCGGCGACCTCGAGCTCCTGGGGGGGGACCAGGTCGCCCTCCGGGTCCTCGAGATCGGGGTAGGAGTTGCCGAAGCTCTTCATGATCCGCAGGCGCACGGGACCAGGGTCGCCGACCACGGTGAAGCGCAGGCCCGTGACCTGGAACGGGGTGTCGGGGATCACCTTCATGTTCAGCAGGCTCCCGGGCGGCAGCCCCTCGTACGCGCCGCTCATGGCCCCGGACAGCTCCCCGAGGACGCCGGGGGTCAGGTCCGCGTCCCAGGACGCCCGGTCCCGGCAGAAGCGGGTGAAGGGCGCGAGCTTGCCCGGCAGCAGGGGTTCGCCGCCGTCGGGAGCTCCCCCGTCGGGGTCGCCGCCGTCGGGAGCTCCCCCGTCGGGCTCGCCGCCGTCCCCGAGCCCGCCGTCGGGGGGCTCGCCCTCGCCCTCGGCGCCCTCGCCCTCGGCGCCCTCGCCCTCGGCGCCCTCGCCCTCGCCCTCGCCCTCACTCGTGCCGGGCTCCTCCGGGGCCGCGCACCCGCCACCGAACCCGCACGTCCAGAGCAGCAACAGCCCCGTGGCTCCGATCCCGCGCATCCTGCCTCCTCGTCAGCCAGAATCGTCGCCAGGATAGGAGAGCTTCGCCTCGGGGGCAACGGCACCTTGCCCTGGCCGCGGTCCGTCGCTACGTTGCCGGGTCGGGCGCGGCCGCGCGCCGTCGCCCACCCGGCCACAGGAGGTGCCCGTGACTGCTGGTCCGTCTGCGCTGTTTTGCTGCTCGCCCCGATCCTGCCGCCACCTCCCCGCCAGTTGGCTCGCGCTCACGGGTCTGCTCCTCGCGAGCGCCAGCCTCCAGGCCGCCCCCCTGCCGGACCGCGCCGGCCCCGCGCCCGCCGCGACCGACCGGCCCTTCACGGTCCACGACCTCGTGCAGCTCGCCCGGGTCAGCGATCCCCAGGTCTCCCCGACGGGCCGGCAGGTCGCGTTCGTGCTGCGCACCACCGATCTCGACGCCAACCGGGGGCGCTTCGATATCTGGCTGATGGCCGCGGACGGCTCCGGGCTGCGCCGGCTCACGGCCGATCCCGCGGCCGACACCAGCCCCCGCTGGGCCCCCGATGGCCAGTCCCTGTTCTTCCTGTCCAGCCGCGGGGGCTCGAGCCAGGTGTGGCAGCTCGATCTGCGGGGCGGCGAGGCGCAGCCGGTGGGCTCGTTCCCCCTCGACGTCCAGGAGCTGCTGGTGCTGCCCGACGGCCGGCTGCTCCTGTTCTTCGAGGTCTACCCCGACTGCCGGGAGCTGCAGTGCACCATCGACCGGGACGCGGCCCGGGCCACGGTCAAGGCCTCGGGCAAGCTGTACGACCGCCTCTTCGTGCGCCACTGGGACACCTGGAAGGACGGCAAGCGGCGGCACCCCTTCGTCTGGCAGCCGGGCGGCCCCCCGCCCCGGGACCTGCTGCCCGGCGTCGATGGCGACTGCCCGTCCAAGCCCTGGGGCGGGGTCGAGGAGGTCGCCGTCTCCCCCGACGGCCGCGAGGCGGTGCTCACCGCCCGGGTGGCCGGCCGGGAGGAGGCCTGGTCCGTCGATTTCAACCTCTGGCGCGTCTCCCTGGGGGAGCCCGGCGAGCCGACCTGCCTGACCTGCGACAACCTGGCCTGGGACACGACGCCGGCCTACTCGCCCGACGGCAAGACCCTCGCGTACCTGGCCATGGCCCGGCCCGGCTTCGAGGCCGACCGCTTCGGGATCAAGCTGCGGGACCTGGCCACGGGCCGGGTCCGCGCCGTCGCGGACGGCTGGGACCGCTCCGCGGGGGGGCTGCTGTGGGCCGCGGACGGCAAGCGGCTGTTCACCGTCGCCGAGAACCTCGGCCAGCGCTCCCTGTTCGCCATCGATCCGGCCGCGGGCCGGGTCACGACCCTGCTGGCCCAGGGCAGCGTGGGGATGCCCGTGCTCCTCGGCCGGGACCGGCTGCTGTTCTCCCTGGACACCCTCACCGCGCCCGCGGACCTCTTCTCGCTCCAGCTCGACGGCAAGAACCTGCGCCAGCTCACCCGGCTGAACGAGGATCGCCTGCGGGGGGTCGGCTTCGGCGTGCCCGAGCAGTTCACCTTCACCGGCGCCGACGCGGACACGGTGTACGGCTACCTCGTCCCGCCCGTCTGGCGGGATCCGGCAGCCCCGGTGCCGGTCGCGTTCCTGATCCACGGCGGTCCCCAGGGCTCGTTCGGCAACCACTTCCACTACCGCTGGAACCCGCAGACTTACGCCGGTGCCGGCTACGCCGCGGTGATGATCGACTTCCACGGCTCCACGGGATATGGCCAGGCCTTCACCGACCGGATCCGCGGCGACTGGGGCGGCGCGCCCTACGAGGACCTGATGAAGGGGCTCGACGCGGCCCTGGCGAGGTACCCCTGGCTCGACGGGAGCCGGGTGTGCGCGCTCGGCGCTTCCTACGGCGGCTATATGGTCAACTGGATCGCGGGCCAGACCGATCGCTTCCGGTGTCTGGTCGTCCACGACGGCAATCTCGACGAGAAGATGGCGTACTACGACACCGAAGAGCTGTGGTTCCCCGAGTGGGAGCACGGCGGGACCCCGTGGGAGAATCCCGAGGGATACGCAAAGCACAATCCGGTCGATCACGTCGCCCGCTGGAAGACCCCGATGCTCGTCATTCATGGTGGACTGGATTATCGAGTCGTCGATACCCAGGGGATATCCACCTTCAATGTCCTGCAACGTCGTGGAATCCCCTCGAAATTCCTGTACTTTCCTGACGAGAATCACTGGGTCCTCAAGCCGCACAACAGCATCCAGTGGCACGAGACGGTCACGGGCTGGCTGGACCAGTGGTTGAAGTAGCCGGGTCGCGACGGTCGGACCCGCGGCCTGGCCGGCGGGAATAGCCTGGCGGATCCCCTGGTTGAGGATGCCCGGCCGGGCCGGGCCGACGAGGTCCGCGGGCCGGGGCGAGGAGCGCACGGGTGATCAAGGTCGACGGGTTGACCAAGTACTACGGGGACCGGGCCGCGGTGCTCGACGTCTCCTTCGAGGTGGCCGAGGGGGAGATCCTCGGGCTGCTCGGGCTCAACGGGGCGGGCAAGACCACCATCTTGCGGATCCTGGCCGGCGACCTCGCGGCCTCGGCCGGCACGGTCGAGGTGGGGGGCGAGCCGGTGGATCCGGGGGAGCCCGCGGGGCGGCGCCTGGTCGGGTTCCTCCCCGAGACCCCGCCCCTGTACCCGGAGATGACCGTCGTGGGCTTCCTGCGCTTCGTCGCGGCCTTGCGGGAGGTGCCGGCCGCGGAGCTGGCGACCCGCACGGCCGAGGCCCTCACCCGCTTCGCCCTGGACGAGGTCGCCACCTTGCCCGTCGGCGCCCTGTCCTACGGCTACCGCAAGCGGCTCGGCCTGGCCCAGGCCTCGATCCACCGGCCCCGGCTGCTGATCCTCGACGAGCCGATCACGGGCCTCGACCCGGTGCAGATCGTCGACGTCCGCTCCCGCATCCGGAGCCTGCGGGGCGAGGCGACGGTGATCCTCTCCAGCCACATCCTCACCGAGATCAGCCAGACCTGCGACCGGCTGCTGGTCATCAAGGACGGACGCCTCGTCGCCCAGGGCACCGAGGAGGACCTCCTGCGGCGGCACCGGGGGGCCCAGCACCTCGAGCTGGAGCTGCGCGCCCCGGCCGCGGCCGCGCGGCAGCTCGTCCAGGGCCTGCCCGGGGTGGGGGAGGTGCGGCTCGTGGGCGAGGAGCAGGGGGTCACCACCTTGACCCTGACCACGGCGGGCGACGTGCGCGCCGCGCTCGCCCGGGCCGTCGTCACCGCGGGCCACGACCTCCTGCGCCTGCAGCCGGGCAGCGGCCAGCTCGAGGGGTTGTTCCTGCAGCTCACGGGCAGCCGCCTCGCCGAGACCGGGCTCCCGGCCGAGGAGGAGCGAACATGACCAAGGTACTGCTGATCGCCCGCCGGGAGCTGGGCGCCTATCTGCGCTCCCCCCTGGGCTACGTCATCGCCGCGATCGTCCTGCTGGTCGACGGCCTGCTGTTCAATGCCTTCGCGCTCGGCCCGGATCGGCGGCTCTCCGGGGAGGTGCTGCGGGACTTCTTCTACTTCTCCTCCGGCACGACGATGATCGCCGCGTTGCTGCTCTCCATGCGTCTGCTGGCCGAGGAGCGGCAATCTGGGACCTTCGTCCTGCTGCGCACCTCCCCCCTGTCCGAGTGGGCCGTGGTCCTCGGCAAGTACCTGTCCGCCCTGATCTTCCTCGGGCTGATCACCCTCGCCACCCTGTACCTGCCCCTGCTGATCCTCGTGAACGGCAAGATCGGCTGGGGGCACCTCGCGGTGGGCTACCTGGGGCTGCTGCTCCTCGGCTCGGCCTCCCTCGGCGTCGGGATTCTCGCCTCGGCCCTGGCCCCGAACCAGGTCCTCGCCGCGGTCAGCGGCGCGGCGATCCTCGTGGCCCTGCTCGTCTCCTGGCTGCTCGCCCGGGTCAGCGACCCGCCCCTGGACGCGGTCTTCGCCTCCTTCGCCCTGTACAACAAGCACTTCGTGCCCTTCATGGGAGGGCTGCTGCACCTGCGCGACGTCGTCTACTACCTCTCCGTCACCTTCTTCGGCCTGCTCCTCGCGGTGCGGATCGAGGCCGCGCGGAGGTGGTCGTGATGGCCCCCGTCCTCGCCGACGTCACCTCCCCCGCGCCGGCCCCGCGCCCGAGCCGCTCCCCGGGCTGGCTGGCCGGGGCCGCGTTCTTCGGCGGCTCGCTGCTGGTCTACCTCGGCCAGCGGGTCGTGGCCGGGGGGACGGCCCGGCCCGTGCTGACCGTCGGTGGGCTGCTGCTCTTGCTGCTGGCCCTCGGGCTGCGTGCTCGAGGCCTGCGGTCCAGCCGGGGGCCGGCGCGCCTCGCGGAGCGGGTGCTCCTCGCCGCGACCGGCGGGGGGACCCTCGCGGCCCTCCTCGGCGTCGCGGCCACCGGGTCGGCCCTCGCGGCCTGGGGGCCGGCCGACGAGGTGCTCCGGACCCGGCTCGAGGTGGTGCTGCAGGTCGCCTGGGTGATCCTGTGGGTGGTCTCGGCCGCGGTGCTGCTCTTCGTCGAGCGCGCCTACGGGCCCATGCGGCGGGTCGGGCGGGCCGAGCGGGGGCGGGTGCTGGACGCCTTGCGGGCCGGCAGCGAGGTCTCCCTCGCCGCGGCCCTGCTCGTGGTGCTCAACTACCTCGCCACGGTCCACGACCCCGTGGCCGACCTGAGCTACTTCCGCACCGCCCGGCCGGGCGAGGCGACCCGCAAGCTCGTCGGCAGCCTCGTGGAGCCCGTGGACGCCCTGCTGTTCTTCCCCGCGGTCAACGAGGTCAGCGAGCAGGTCCTCGGCTACCTGCGGCCCCTGCAGTCTTTCTCGCCCCAGCTCCGGGTGCGCCGGGTGGACCGGCTGCTCTCGCCGGCCGAGGCCCAGCGCTTCGAGGTGCGGTCCGATGGGACCTTGGTCCTGGCCCGCGGCCCCCGCTTCGAGAAGCTCCTCCTCGGCGAAGAGCTCGCGCCGGCCCGCAGCAAGCTGCGCAAGCTCGACGGCGAGTTCCAGCAGCGCCTGCTGCGGGTGCTCCAGGCCGAGCGCACCGCCTACCTCGTCACCGGCCACCGGGAGCGGGGCAGCGAGGACCGGGAGCAGGGCAAGGTGCCCGGGATCCGGGTGCTCCGGGAGATCCTCGAGGTCGTCGGGTACCGGGTCGAGGAGCTCGGGCTGGCCCAGGGCCTCGGCTCCGGCGTGCCGGCCGACGCCGGGCTGGTGGTGCTCCTCGGGCCCCGGGAGGAGCTGCTCCCCGAGGAGGTGGCCACCCTGACGACCTGGTTCCGCACGGGCGGGCGACTGTTGCTGGCCCTCGACCCCGAAGGCGGCGCGGCCCACGCGTCCCTGCTCGCCGCCTTCGGCCTGCGCTTCGATCCGACGCCCCTGGTCGCGGACCAGAACTTCCTGCGCCAGCGCTACAGCCCCGCGGACGGGCTGAACCTCGTCACCGACCGGCTCTCCGGCCACGCCGCGGTGGCGTCCTTCGGCCGGCTGGCGCAGCGCGCCGCGGTGATCCTCCCCGGTGCGGGCAGCTTGCAGCGTCACGGCGCGCCGAGCGAGGCCCTGCGGGTCGACCTCCCCGTCACCTCCCTCCCCGAGGTCTGGAAGGACCTGGACGGCAGCTTCACCCTCTCCGGCAGCGAGCGGCGGGGGGAGCACGCGCTCCTCGCCGCGGTCGTCCACCAGCCGGCGGAGCCGGCCGCGCCCCCTCCCGGCGCCGCACCCGGGACGGCCGCCTCCGCCCCGGCCGCTCCCGAGGGGCGGGCGGCGGTGCTCGCGGACGCGGACGGGCTCACCGACGCCGTCATGGGCAACCCCGGCAACCAGCTCCTCGCCGCGGACCTGCTCCGCTGGCTGGGAGGCCAGGAGGCCTTCGCCGGCCTTATCGAGTCGGAGCAGGACGTGCCGGTCCAGCACACCCGGCGGGGGAACGCGGCCTGGTTCTACGGCACGGTGTTCTTGCCGCCGGCCCTGGTGCTCGGCCTCGGGCTGCTGATCAGCCGGCGCCGGAGGCCCCGATGAAGCGCTTCGTCTCGACCTTCGTCTACGGGGGGCTGCTGCTCGTCGGCCTGACCCTCGCCTACCTCGGCTGGACCAGGGCGCCGGAGCCTCCCCGGCCCGGCGCGCTCGTCTGGGACCTGGGCCAGCTCGGTGCGATCCAGGAGGTGCGGCTCGAGCGTCCCGCGGGGACGATCGCCCTGCGGCCCGCCGCAGCGGAGACGGGCCCGGTCTGGGTGCGGGTGACCACCCCGGTCGCTCCCCCGATCCCGTCCCCGGCCGGCACCCCGGAGGCGTCCCCGGCCGCGTCCCCGGCCAGCGCCCCCGCGCGGACGGAGGAGTTCGTCGGCACCCCCCGGGCCCGGGAGATCGTCACGGAGCTCGTCCGGCTGGCCGGCAAGCGGGCGCTGGGGGAGCTCCCGGCGCCGAAGCTCGCGGAGCTGGGCCTGGCCGAGCCGCAGGAGACGCTCACCGTGGTCACCGCGGCGGGCGAGCGGCGCCTCGCCCTGGGCGGCACGGTGCTCGGCTCCGGGCTGCGCTACGCGCAGGAGCTCGGGCCGGGCGGGGTCTACGTCCTCGAGCCGCGCCTGCTGCAGGACCTCTCCGGCGCCCCGGTGCGGCTGCTGCAGCGGGACCTGCAGCCGTTCGCGCCCACGGACTTCGACGGTGTGGAGGTGCTCTTCGCCGGGCGGAGCCAGGCCTTCGCGCGCAACCCCGACAGCACCCTGCAGTGGACCCGGGCCGGCTCGGCGGAGGTGGTGGCGCCCGCGGGGCCGCTCCTCGCCAAGTCCACCCGGCTCAAGGCCGTGCGGTACCTGCCCGCGAGCGAGACGCCCGCGGGCGAGCCCCTCGTCGAGCTGCGTTACCTGAAGGGCACCGAGCCCCTGGGCTTCTTGCGGGTGTTCGCGGGGGAGGTCGGCGCCGGGGGCCAGCCCCGACTGCTCGGCGTCAGCGGCCTCACCGCCGGGCGGGCGGTGGAGCTGACCTCCCCCCTCGCCGCGGAGCTGGTCACGGACCTCGCCGCCTGGTGGGAGGTGCCCTCGCCCCTGGCTCCCCCGGCCGCCGCCCTCCCGCCGCCCGCTCCGCTGCTGCCCGCTCCCTCGTCGTCGACGGAGCCTTGACAGCCGCCCTCCCTGGCCTACCTTGGCGTGCACGAGGCGGCTCCCGGGGGGCTGCCAGCGGGACGCACCGGTGAGCTCGTCGATCCTCTCCTTCTCGTTGCTGGCCTTCACGTCGATCTTCTTCATCGTCAACCCCCTCGGCGCCGCGCCCGTGTTCCTCGCGGTCACCGCGGGGCAGTCGTCGGCCGAGCGCCGCAAGACCGCGCTGAAGTCCGCGCTCGTCGCGACGGGGGTGCTGATCACCTTCGCGCTCGCCGGGCAGCTCATCTTCAAGCTGTTCGGCATCACCATGGGCGCGTTCCGGGTGGCGGGCGGCATCCTGCTGTTGCGGGTCGCCCTGGACATGCTGCACGGCCACGCCAGCCGCACCAAGAGCACGGAGGAGGACCACCTCGCCGCGGCCGAGAAGGACGACGTGGCCATCACCCCCCTCGGCGTCCCCCAGCTCGCCGGCCCGGGGGCCATCGCCACCGTGACGATGCTGATGTCCGAGAAGCTGCCCCTCTGGCGCGTGGCGCCCGTGCTCGCCTCGGTCCTCCTCGTCGGGCTGATCACCTACTTCGTGCTGCTCGGGGCGGCCCCCCTGCAGCGGCTGCTCGGCGAGACCGGCGGGCGGATCCTCACCAAGCTCATGGGGCTGCTGCTCGCCGCGGTGGCGGTCCAGTTCATGGCCCAGGGCGTCCACGAGCTGCTCCCCCTGATCCTGGCCAAGGGTCGCTGAGCATGCCCGGCGGCCGGTCCGGTGCGGTCCCGTGGCCGCGCGCGGCCTGGCCGCTGCTGGTGACGCTTTGGGGCGCGAGCGGCTGCGCGGCCGAGCCGGCTGCGGGGGGGCGTGACCAGGGGCCCGCGGACCTCCGGCCGGGCGCGGACCTCCTCCCCGACTCCGACCTCGGCGCGGTGGCCGACCTCGACCCCGCCCGGGACCAGGGCCTGCGACCGGACCAGGGCCCGCCGGCGGATCAGGGCCCCACGGGCGACGTCGGGCCGGGGCCCGGCGAGGTGGGCGTGGACCTGGGGATCCGTGACCTTGGTCCCGGCGACCTTGGTCCCGGTGACCTCGGCCTCCCCGATGGGGGGGCCCCGGACGTCTCCCCGGCCGAGGCCGGGAGCCCCGACCTCGGCTGCCCCGGGGAGCAGGAAGCCTGCGGCGGGGGCTGCCACCCACCCTGCCCCCCGGTCAGCGGCCGGGGCGAGGACTGTCGCTGCGTCGACCTGCTCCCGCTCCCCGGGCCCACGGGCCCCCGGGCGGGGGAGCTGCTCTGCCTCTCCGCCCGCGTGCCCGGCGGCACGGGGCCGCAGGCCGAGGCGCTGCAGGCCTTCTTCTTCCAGCAGCTCGCGACCCTGGGCGTGCGTACCTTGCGCCACGAGCTGTTCTGGCACCGGATCGAGCCCACCCCGGGCGAGCGGCGCTGGGACGAGGTGGACGCGCAGCTCGCCCTGGCCGAAGGGCACGGGGTGGAGCTGCTGCTGCTGCTGGCCTATGGCAACCCCTGGGCCTCGGCCCGCGGTCAGGCCACGGGTGATCCCTATTATCCTCCCGATGATCCTCAGGATTTTGCCGATTTCGCGGCCGCCGTCGCGGCCCGGTACGCGGGCCGGGTGGGCAAGCTGGAGATCTGGAACGAGCAGAACGCCGGCTACCGCTTCTGGAAGCGTCCCGGCGAGCTGTCCGGCGACCCCGCCGGCTATGCGGCCCTGCTCGCCGCGACCGGGCGGTCGGTCGGCGAGGTGGCCCCCGGGACCCTGGTGTCCTTCGGCGGCCTGTTCTATCTGCCGCAGATCATCATCGGGGCGGAGGCCTTCCTCGCGCAGGCCTACGCGGCCGAGCCCCTCCTGGGCGAGGCCTTCCACACCCTCAGCTACCACCCCTACTCCCTGTACCCGCCCGTGGACCCCCCGGAGTACGCGGGGCAGGTCGGCGACGTCACCGTCTACCCCCTCGACGAGACCGCCCGCCGGCTGGCCGCGCTCGTCACGAACCAGGAGGGGGCCGCCAAGCCCCTGTGGATCACCGAGGTCGGCTGGCCCACGGAGCAGGCGGTGAGCGAGCTGGACCAGGCCCGCTTCCTGGTGCGCGGCCTGCTGCTCGCCCTGCAGTCGGGGCTGGTGGACCTGTACTGTCCCTACACCTTCATGGACGGCTCGCCGGACGGGGTCCACCTCGCCCCGTGGGAGCGGGTCTTCGGGCTGCACGCCTGGGACGGGGACCTCACGGACGGGACCCTGCCCCGGGCCAAGCCGGCCGTCGCGGCCCTCGCCACCGTGAGCCGGATCCTCGGCCCGCTGCGGCTGCTGGCCGACGAGCGGGCTCGCTTCCGCCTCCCCGGGGGAGCATACCTGCTGGCGTTCGGTCCCGATCCCGCGGCCGCCCCCGCCCCGGGCGAGCCGGCCCCGCCCCGGCGAGTCCGCGTCCTGTGGACCCGCGCCGGGGAGCAGGGGGTGCGGCTCCCCTTGCTCCCGGGGGCCCTCCCGTCCCGCGTCGAGCTGCTCGGTGAGGCCGAGCAGCCGCTCGTCCCGGACGCTGACGGCCTGGTGACCCTGCGCGCCACCTCGTCGCCGGTCTACCTCCTCGAGCGCGTCCCGCCCTGACCGCGCCGCGGCCCGGGACGCGCTGCCGCGTCGCTGCCGCTGTCCGCCGGGGGCAGGATCGATTATCTTTAGACGGATCCGGGCCGCGCGAGTGGCGATCCCCGCGCCGGCCGCCGATGGCGGACCGGCCGGGCTGGCTGGCCCGGGCAGCAATGCGGGCGCGAGGTTGTCCATGGCCGAGCAGGATAGCTGGATCAAGCAGCGGGCCGAGCAGCGGCGGCAGAAGGAGGAGGCCGATGCCCAGCGGGCCGCGCACGCGGCCCAGGCGCCCCACGAGCGCTCCCGGCGAGATCTCGTCTGGGACGCGGTGAAGGACGCGGCCCGGCACGTCGTCCGGGAGCTCAACGCGGGCCCCGGCGCGGGCGCGCTGAAGTTCTTCAATGATCCCGGGGGGAAGAGCAAGCTCTACGTCCGGCTGGACGACCGCGGGGTCTCCTTCGAGCAGGTCGCGGACAGCGAGCTGCGCATCGAGGAGCTGCGCTTCGCGGAGGGGGCCATGGTCCGCACGGGCAACCCGCTGGAGCTGACCGTGCCCGGGATCCTGCGCACGGCCGAGCAGCTCGGCCCCTCCGTGCGGGAGCAGCTCGTCCGCCCGCCCCTGGAGCGGCTGTTCGCGTAGCTACCCCAGCAGCTCCGGGTGCGCCTCGAGGTACTTGGCGACCCCGTCGTTGACCTTGGCGAAGTTGGGCTGGATCAGCCCGACGACGAAGGACTCCACCGAGGGTGCGGCCCGGCTCGCCAGGAAGCCGGGCAGCAACCCCTTGAGGTCCAGGGCGAGCTCCCCGAGGATCCGCACCTCGGTGCTGCGGGCGTCCTTGGCGGTGTAGACCGAGCGGCCCCGGCAGCTCACCCGCTCCTTCATGAAGGACACCTCGATGTCCCAGGTGTTGCTCCAGTCGGCCTCCTGCCAGTGGGCCCGGTCCAGCCAGGCCAGCTTGGCGGGGTCGAGGAAGGCCCGGGCGACCGCGGGGACCTCGGTCTTGGCCGCCTTCCAGCGGTTGAGCAGCTTCACCTCGCCCGGCGCCGGCTCCTCCCGCTGCTCGACCTGGATCGACTCGATGTTGGGCAGGTAGGCCCCCAGCTCGGGGAGCTGGTCCCGGATGGTCCGGAAGACCAGCTCGCGGGAGTAGGGGATGACCTGAACGACGTTGATCTCCATGGCCGCACTCCTCTCGGGGCACCTCGGGTCCGGCGTTCAGTATGGGGGGGACCCGTCCGCGCGCGCAAGAGGCCTCGCGCGGCGCGTGCCGGCTCCGCTCAGCGCGCGCCGGCGCCGCCGCCACCGCCGCCGGTGGCGCAGAAGCCCCAGCGGGGGCTGCAGTTGGCCGGGGGCGGGCAGGGGTAGCCCTGGCGGCAGTCGGGGAGGCAGACCAGGTTGCGGGGATCGCAGACGTAGCCGGGGCGGCAGACCCCCGTGAGGTCGCAGCGCTCCAGGCACAGGGGGCCCTCGGCGAGGGCCAAACAGCCGCTGCCGAGGGGACAGGGGGCCTGGCTCGGCCCGCAGGGGCGGGTGCAGTAGCCGTCGTGCCAGGTGGCGAGGCTGGCCCCGACCGCTCGCTCGGCCATGCAGATCGTGGTGAGGCAGTCCCAGGGCTGCGCGCAGGGGGCGCCCACGGGCCGCCGCGGGGGGAAGGGCTCGCCCCCGTCGCGGACGCCGCCGCCATCCTCGGGGCCGGCGTCCGCGGCTCCCCCGTCGGGGACCCCGAGGTCGCCCGGGCCGCCGTCGGCGACGCCACCATCCGGGAGCCCCCCGTCCGGCTCCCCGGTGGGCAGGACGCAGAAGCCGTCGCTGCCGCAGACCAGCTCCGTCCCGCAGGACCAGCCCCGCCGGCAGTCGGGGATGCAGACCGCGGCCACGGGCTGGCAGATGTACCCGGGCCGGCAGTCCGCATGCTGCGCGCAGTCCTGCAGGCAGCGGGGCTCGTCCATCTCCAGGCAGGTGCTGGCCGTGGGGCAGGAGCTCGTGAGGCACGAGCTCGTGCAGTAGCCGTCGGGCCAGCCCGTGGCGATCCCTTCCCGCTCCTCCTGCAGACAGAGGCCCGAGGAGCACTGCTCCTTCTCGGTGCAGGACGCGCCGATCACCCGGTCGTCCGTGGCCGGCGCGCAGCCCGTGGCGAGGAGCAGGCTCCCTAGTACCAAGGTCACGACCGGGACCCGCCGTGCGCCGGGAGAGCCGTGGCTCATCAGCGGGCCTCCTCCATCCCGGCCCGGGCGCGCAGGTTGTGCGCATCCACGCGCAGCACCGTCTCGAAGTGCGGCCGGGCCTCGGCCTTGCGCCCCTGCTTGAGCAGGGTCCAGCCGAGGCCGAGGCGCATCTCGAAGTCCCCGGGGTAGCCCTCGACCAGCGCCGTGTACAGGGTCTCGGCCTCCTTGAAGCGGCCCAGGGAGTACAGGGTCCAGGCGAGGCGGCTGCGCGCCAGGTAGTTGCCCGGATCCGTGACGAGCACCTCCCGGGCCACCGCCTCGGCCTCCTTCCAGCGCAGGTTGGCCATCAGGGGCAAGAGCAGGCCGAGCCGAGCCTCCACCGCCCGGGGTGCGACCTGCACGGCCTTGCGGTAGTGGACCACCGCGTCGTCGAAGCGGCCGGCCTGGTAGTTCAGCCAGCCGGCCCGCAGGCAGGCCACGTAGTCCTGGGGGGCGATCCGCAGGACCTGCAGCATCTCGTTGACGGCCAGGTCGAAGGAGCCCCGGTGCTCGTGGCTGTACGAGGACGCGTACAGATCGGGGATGGTCGCCTCGCTGCCGGCCAGCCCGGTCGCCGGCGCCAGCCCGAGCAGGGCCACGACCAGCCCGCCGAGGAGCCGACCTCCCGGCCGGGGCGTCGTCCGGTGCCGGGGGAGGCTGGGCCGGGGCTCCTCACAGCTCGTCTGGGTCGAAAGTACCATGAAATCCTCCTCTGCCCGGGGAGCGGTCGCGCGCGTCCCGGGTGCCGTGTTGTGGGGCCTCCCCGGCGGGCCGTCAAGCGCGGAACGAGAGCCCGACCGTCCCGCCGTACAGCCAGAAATCGTGCTCCGTGGTGCCGCTGCGCCCCTCCTGCTCGTCGCCCCGGTCGGCCTGGAACGCGACCCAGGCGGACAGCCAGGAGCAGATGTCCGCACCGAGGCTGAGCTGGCCGCCCGCGACGAAGCGATCGGCGGTGCCGGTGAAGACCAGCCCGTCCGCGTCCACGCCGTAGCGCCGCTGCCCGCCCCAGCCCGCGACCCGCAGGGCGAGCCGGGGGTGGGGGACCCAGCGGGCGTACAGCCCGCCGGAGAAGAGGTGCTCGGCGCGGCCGGCGAAGAGCTGGCGGCCACGATTCTGCCCCTGACCCGGCCCGTCGGACCAGACCCCGACCCAGCGGCCGCTGCCGCCGAGGCTCCAGCGCGGGCTCAGGGTGATCGCGACGAGGGGCTCGAGCTGCGCGGCGCTCGTGCCGGGCAGCACGCTCCCGGCCCCGTCCAGGAGCAGGCCGAGCCGCCTGCCGCGCCACCCGCCACCGAGCAGACCGGTGAGGCTGGTGGCCTCGAAGGGCCCCGTCACCCGGCGTGCCAGCAGGTGGCCCCGGGCGGACCAGCCCGCGCCGAGGTAGTCGACGCCGCCGCCCAGGCTCTGGATCTGCTCGTCCGCGACCGTGTAGCGCATCGTCGAGCCCTTCAGCCCGAGGTCGAGGCCGACGCGCAGCCCCCCCGGCGTCCGCGCGCCCAGCTCGACGAGCAGGGCTCGCAGGTCCCGGCGCTCCCAGGGATCGCTGTACGTGAAGCCGGAGCCGTACAGGCTGCCGGTGAGCTGCCAGGGGCGCGGGGCGGCGACGGGGGGTGCTTCGGCCGCGGCCGCCGCGGCGAGGCAGGTGTCGGGGCGCGCGTCCGCGGGCGGCAGCCGCGTCCGGGCCTCGGCGCACGCCGCGGCCGCGAGCCGGGGCCGGCCGAGCGCGTGCTCGGCCCAGCCCAGCCCGAGCCAGGCCTCGCCGTCGGCCGGGTCGCTGGCGACCAACCCCTGGTAGTCCTGGTGGGCCGCCGCGAACCGCCCGAGCTGGTGTCGGGCGAGGGCGCGGCGCAGCAAGCCCCAGCGGTTGGCGGGGTTGTCCGCGAGCAGCTCGTCGCAGACCTGCTCGACCAGGGACCAGCGCTGCTGGGCGATGAGGGGCAGGGTGAGGCCCAGCCGCGCCTCCTCGGAGCGGGGATCCTGGCGCAGGGCCTCGCGATAGTGGCCCGCCGCGAGCGCGTGATCCCCTTGCTGGTAGGCCTCCCAGCCCCGGCTCAGCAGCTCCGGAAACGACTGGGCGCGGGCCACGCCGCCACCCGCGAGCAACAGCCCGCCCAGCAGCAGGGCCCGGGCCGCGGTCCGGCTCTGCGCGCTCCTCATGCTGGCTCCGTGAGGCAGGTCGCCTCGGCCCAGGGCCGGCCCCCGCGGGTCGCGCCGAGCCGCACGGGCCCTCCGTCCGAGGAGGCGACCAGCCGGATCGTGTCGGGCAACGGCCGCGTGAGCCGGGCCAGCAGCCCCGCGACCTCCAGCCGGGTCTCCACGATGAGCAGGGCCGGGTCGGGGACGATGCGAGAGGTCGTGCGCAGGGCGGCCAGCTCGCCGAACGGCAGGGCCAGCTCGTACAGCACCCGGCCCAGGGGGGTCAGGGCCGGACCCGGGGAGAGCTCGTCGGTCCAGCGAACGGGCTGCTCCGTGTGGGGCGCCCGGGGCAGGCCGAGGGCCAGCAGGTGCAGCAGGGTGCCGCCCGGGCCCTGGTGGCGCAGGACGGTGGTGTAGGCCCGCTCGCCGTGGAGGTCGAGGCGTCCGCCCCCCGGGCGGGCCACCAGGGAGCGGCGGCCGAGCAAGTCCAGCTCCATGCTCCACTCTTCCTCGACCGGTCGGCCCGCGAGCTGGCCCTGCCAGCGCCACCGCCGGCCCACGGGGAAGGCCAGCGCCTCCCGCCGCAGCTCCGCGACCGCCAGCGCCGCGACCGTGGCGGACGCGGGCGGCTTGCCATGGGTACGGTACAGCGGGCCGGTGGGTTCCTGCTCGACGTAGTGCAAGAGCTCCGCGTCGAGGGTCGCGGCGCCCGGCAAGGGGCCGCCCTGGACGTGCAGGTGCAGGTGCGGCCGGGGCGAGCGCCCCGAGGAGCCGACCCGCGCGACGAGCTGCCCCGCGACCACCCGGTCGCCGACGCTGACCACCAGGGAAGCCGGCTGCAGGTGGGCCAGCAGGGAGTAGACCTCGCCGCCGTGCCAGATCACCAGGCAGTTCCCCCAGTTGTGCTCCAGATCGGGCTGGCCGATGGGGCAGTCGGGCAGGTGGCCGACCGCGTGGACGATCTGGCCGTCCCCCGGCGCGAAGACTGGCAGCCCGTAGCAGAGGTAGTCGGCCGGGCTCGTGCCCTCCCCCCGGCAGGTGAAGCCCTCCGGGTCGCGCACCTCGAGGTCCCAGGCGTGGCGCCAGCTCCCCTGATGGGTGTGCTCCCCGTCGTGGCCCTGGCTGATCCACCAGTCGCCGTAGACCGGCAGGTAGATCAGCGGGGTGGCCGGATCGGGGTAGCGGCGAGCCAGGCCGCGGGCCCGCTGGCGGTTCTCCTCGGGCGCTCCGGGCACGCCGCGGACGAGGTCCAGCCGGCCCGCCCGGGTCCGCCGGCCGAGCGCGTACAGCAGCAGGTGCACGGTGACGATGAAGGGCAGCGCGAGGGGGGGGAGGTCGAAGGGCTGCAGCAGGATCAGCAGGGCCGCGCCCGCACCCGCGGCGAGCACCCCGGCGAGCGCGGCGAGCGCCAGGGAGCCCGGGGAGAGCACGACGAAGATCCCGCCCACCGCGATGGCCGCGAGCTGGAAGTTGAAGCCGATGATCTCGACGCTCAGGTCGGTGGTGGGCCCCCCGAGGAGCTCGTAGGTCAGCAGGCCGGCGGTGAAGCCGAGGACCGAGAGGAGCGCGGCCCAGCGGGACGAAAGGACCAGACCGAGCAGGACGAGCAGCCCCGCGGGGATGGAGAGCTGGAAGAGCGCGGCCGACAGGCTGCGCAGGTACAGCTCGACCAGCGCCGGGAGGTGCCCCGCGCCGAGCCCCGCGGCCCAGATGGGCTCGAGGGTGAGCTCGAGGCCGAAGAAGCGGCGTGCGGCCAGCAAGGCGGCCCAGGTCGTCAGCACGAAGGGCAGGGAGAGCACGGGCACGCCCAGCAGCCGCTCGGCCAGGGAGCGGGCCGCCGCGGCCACGGCCACCGTCCACACGGCCGCGACCGCCAGCAGGCCGAACAGGGCCGGGGTGGGGCGGTAGAACAGGCCCAGGGCCAGGCCGACCAGCAGCCCGTTGAGCGCGTAGAAGCCCGAGTCGCGGCCCTCCGGATCGACCCCGAGCAGGCGGGCCGCACCCTGGGTCAGCAGCAGGCCGGCCAGCCCGAGCAGTCCGTGCCGGGGGACCGCCACGAAGGTGGCCGCCAGGAAGAACACCCCCGGCAGGAGGGTGCTCCCGAAGTAGACCCCGGAGTAGGCCTTGAGTACGGACTCGGCAAACTTTCGTCCCGACCGGACGAGGCTGGCGCTGCGGCCCGCCCGCGGCCCGGCGAGGGCCGTGGCCAGACCCGCCTCCCGGCCCACCGTCACCCCGCCGCCGCGCATCCGCTACTCGGCCGCGGCCGGTCGGAGCCGGGCGGGCAAGCGCTCGTGCTGCTTGAGGCTGTCGATGGTCTCGGCCTCCCGGATGACGTCCACCTCGCCCTGCTCGCCCACCAGCACCACCGCGGGTCGCATGCGGATGAACTGCAGCCACTGGGTGACGTTGTAGGCGCCCACCGGGCGGATCACCAGGGCGTCGCCGGCCTCCAGGGGCGGCAGCAGGATCGACGGGCGCACCACGTCGATGTTCATGCACAGGGGACCGTACAGCACGGTCTCCTCGAGCATCCCGCCGTTCTCCTCGGCGGGCAGGACCTCGTGGCGATACCAGAAGGCGGTGAACAGGCTGTTGACGCCCGCGTCGAGGATCAGGCTGCGCACCCCCGAGGGGAGCCGCTTGTGGCCCACCACCCGGGTCAGCAGGGAGCCCGCGTCGTCGACCAGGGCCCGGCCCGTCTCGAGCACCAGCAGGGGCAGGCGGTCGGGGGGGAAGCCGGCCGCGAGCAGGGCCGAGGTGATCGCCTCGGCGTAGCGCTCGAGGGAGGGGGAGCTGTCGGTGCCCGGCGCGTACTGGGAGTGCAGGGTGTTCCGGGAGGCGAACCCGCCGCCCAGGTCGAGGTACTCGATCTCGACGCCCTGCTCCCGCTGCAACTGCAGGGCGAAGGCCGACAGCTTGCGCGCGAGGTTGCCGTAGGCGTCGGGGTCGAGGATGAAGGTGCCGATGTGGGCGTGCAGCCCCGTCAACTGCAGTCTCCCGCCGGCCCGCAGCCGGCGGGCCGCGTCGAGGGCCTCGCCGTTGTCGAGGTTGAAGCCGAAGCGGTCCCAGGCCGGGTAGATGCCCGTGTCCATGCTCAGCCGCAGGGTCACCGGCACGGTGCGCCCGAGCTCGCGGGCGAGGGACTCGAGCAGGTACAGCTCGTCGTAGTGGTCGAGGTGGATGCGGGCCCCCTCCGCGATCGCCCGGCGCAGGGCCGCCTCGGGCTTGTAGGGCCCGTTGAAGAGGATCTGCGCGCCGGGCACGCCGAGGCGGCGGGCCATCTCGTACTCGTGCTCCGAGACCACCTCGGCCCACCAGCCCTCCTCGTGGAAGATCCGGCAGATCGCGTCGAGGTAGTTGGTCTTGTACGACCAGGCGAATTGCACCCGGGGGTAGCGCAGGGCAAAGGCCCGCCGGGCTTCGCGCAAGGTGCGCCGCAGGGTGCGCTCCGAGAAGGCGAACAGCGGGCTGCCGTGCTCCTCCAGGAGCTGCTGCACGGGCACGCCGTCGATGTTGCCCTGGGATCGCCGTCCGGGCCCGCGACCGAACTTGTTGGCGAGGCCCGAGTGGTGGCGGAGGATCATCGGCCGCTCGTAGGGTTTCTTGCTCATGCGTCGTTTCCTCGGCCCTCGACCTCGGCGTCCGCCACCTCCCGGTGGAGCTCGCCGTGGATGCTCAGGTTCTCGTAGTCCGCCAGCGGACAGATGACGTCGTGGGAGTGGCGCAAGAAGAGCGTGCCCACCCGGTAGGGGGGCAGGGGCGCCACCTTGCGGCCCAGGGCCAGCTCGACCACGGCCCAGGGGAGGTTCTGGCCCGCGCCCACCGCGAGGTAGACCCAGGCCGGGAAGCGGGGGTTGATCTCCAGCAGGAGCAGCCGGCCGTCCTTCTTGGCCCGCATGACCTCGAGCTCGAGGGGGCCGCGCCACTTCAGCCGGCTCATGGCCTCCTGGAGGAAGCGTTCGAGGGCCGGGTCCGCGATGGTGATCCCGCCCCAGGCCTTGCCCTTGTCGGTGAGCTGCATCTTGCGCATGGGCACCGCGCCGAGCAGCCCGCCCTCGCCGTCCCCGAGCGCGACGACGTCGTACTCCTCCCCGGCGACGAACTCCTGCACCACCACGGGCAGGCCCCACTTGGCCCGCACCTTCTGGAACAGGGCCTCCGCCTCCATGGGCGAGTGCGCGAGGTACGCGTCGTAGAACTGGCCCTTGACCATCAGCGGGTAGGAGAACTCCTCGTGCAGCCGGAAGACGTCGGCGCTGTCGGCGATCGTCCGGCTCTTGGGCACGGGGATGCCCAGCTTGTCCTGCAGCTCGTGGAAGCGCGCCTTGGAGCGCCGGGCGAAGCCCTCCTCGCTGGGCAGGAAGGTGTGGATCCCGTGGGCGAGGAGCTGGTCCGCGATGCGGATGTAGGCCGGCAGCTCGGCGTCCAGGGTCGGCACGATGACGTCCAGCGGGGTGCGCGCGTGGATGTACAGCAACCGGTCGAGCACCGCCTCGGCCCCCTGGGAGGGGTAGGGCATCAGGTAGACCGCGTCCGCGATCCCCTGCAGGTAGTTGCCCGGATCGAGCGCGTCGTAGGCCAGGCCGACGATCCGGCCCGCGAAGCCGGGCGCCTCGCGGATCGCCCGGATCACCGCCACCCCGGGGGCCGGGTTGTCGGTGGCGTTCAGCCCGGTGACCGCGACGGTCAGCGTCTGTGGGTCAGCCACGGGCCAGCTCCTCCGGGACCAGGCCCAGCTCGCGGAGCTGCTGCAGGAACTCGGCGACGTCCCGGGCGGCCTCCTCCGCGGTCACCTCGAAGGCCTCGGCCAGCCGCGGCCCGAGCTCGGTCACGGCCGCGCCGCCGATCAACTGGCGCAGCAGGTGGGTGCCCGTCGGGTTGAGGCTGTAGGTGAAGCCGCTGCTCGGATCGAAGAGGAAGCCGCTCTCGCTGAGGGCGAGGTGCCCCAGCCGTCGCTCCCGGGTGGACTCTGCGCTCATCCGTTCCTCCCTGCCTGCGGGGATGCCGCGCGGCCCGTCGCGGCCGTGGCGTGTCCAGTGTAACAGAGACCATGGCAGTTGCCACGTCGCGCCGACGCTGGACACGTCCGCGGGTTTGCGGCATTCCTCTGGGGCGGCCCGTGCCGTCCACCGTCCCCGTGCCCGGACCGGCCCGTCCGGCCTGGAGGGCTCATGCGCGAGAGGACCCTCTCCCTGCTCTGCTGTCCCGACTGCCAGCATCACCCCCTGACCGTGCAGGAGGCCTCGACCGTCGCCGGCGAGATCGAGGCCGGCACCCTGGTCTGCCCGGCCTGCGGCGCGGCCTTCCCGGTCGTCCTCGGCATCCCCCGGCTGCTGCCCCAGCCCCTGCTCGCCGGGCTGCTCGAGGAGTTCGGGCTGCTCGACCGCTTCCCCCGGGCGCGCGCCGCGCAGGTCGAGCCGGAGGGGGAGTTTGCGTCCTCCGTGCGCCGGACCATGGTCGGCTACACCCTCGAGCACCTGCTGCTGCAGGACCTCGAGGTCGACTGGGCGGCCCACGAGCGCTACTTCGCCGAGCACACCCTCGTCCCCTCCGCGGAGCTCGCCGGGCTGCGGGTGCTCGACGTCGGCTGCGGCGACGGCCGCTGGGTCGGCTGCGCCGGGCCCCTGGCCGGGGAGACCATCGGCTTCGATCTCAGCCGGGGCGTGGAGCTGGCCCGTCGGCGCACGCGCGGCCGGGGCACCGTGGATTTCGTCCAGGGCGACGTCTTCCACCTGCCCTTCGTCGAGGAGAGCTTCGACCTGGTCTCCAGCGTCGGCGTGCTGCACCACACCCCCGATCCCCGGCAGGCCTACCTCGCGGCCGCCAAGCGGGTGCGTCCCGGCGGTGGCCGCTTCAACCTCTGGGTCTACGGGCTGCAGGGGATGCGTCTGGAGTACCGCCTGTCCCACCTCGTGCCGCTTCGTCGGGCCATCCAGGGCCTCGACCTCGACGCCCGGCTGCAGCTCTCCTTCTGGCTGACGAGCCTGCTCGACCTCTCCCTGTGGGCGCCGGCGCGCGCGGTCGCCCGGCTCGGCGTGCCCGGGCTGCCCGCGCTGATCCGCCTCTTGCCCGTGATCGCCAGCCATGACCGGCCGTTTCTGAGCCGGCTGCGGGGAGTCTTCGACCGGATCCAGCCTCCCGAGGCGAGCTACCACACCCGGGAGGAGCTCGGGGAGTGGATGGCCGCGGCCGGGCTGATCCCCGAGGTGCTCCGGACCAAGGAGGGGCGGGGCTGGATCGCCCTCGGCCGGCGGCCCTAGACCGCGGCGGCCGGAACGAAAGTCTCAGATACCAGTTGGAGAGACCCAAGATCATGCGTCCAGACCGACTCGTCCGACTCTCGCTGCTGCTCTGTGGTTCTTTGGTCCTATGTGCCTCCCCGGCCCGGGCCAATCCGCCGATCTATCTCGCGTTCCACTGGCACATGCACCAGCCGATCTACTGGCCCTACGAGAGCGTGGTCCAGACCGCGGACAGCGGCCGCTACGGCTTCGACGTCGTCAAGGTCCACACCGATCGGGGCGGTCCCTACACGAGCTGGCCCCTGGATGCGGTGGAGGCCGGGATGAACGCCGGGCTGGGCCACCTCGGCGCCCAGGTCAGCTTCTCCGGCTCCCTGATGGAGAACCTCGACAACCTGGCCGCGGCCGGGCGGGGCTTCGCCGGCTGGACCGGGCGCTGGCGGAGCGGGGTGTCCTGGCGCACCAGCGAGGGCAACCCGCGGGTCGACATCGTCCGCTTCGGCTACCACCATCCCCTCATGCCCCTGGTCGACGCCCGGGACATCGGGCTGCAGCTCGCCCTGCACACCGAGGCCGCGACGCGGCGGTTCGGCGCGGACGGGGCCGGCTCCCGGGGGATCTTCCCGCCCGAGACCGGCTTCGCCGTGGAGATCATCCCCGCCCTGGTGGCGGCCGGCATCGAGTGGGTCATCGTCGACAACATCCACTTCGACCGGGCCCGCAGCGACTACCCCTACTCGGCCGGCGGCAACCTCATGCCCGCCAACCCCGCGGACTGGCGCAACACGGGCGGCGACGTCCACTGGGTCCAGCTCAACGACCTCTGGGCGCCCACCAAGGTCGCCGCCCCCTGGGGCTACCAGCCGCACCACGCGGTGTACGTCGACCCCGACACGGGCGTCGAGTCCCGGATCGTCGTCGTCCCCGCGGCCCGCTACGAGGGCAACGAGGACGCGCGGGGCGGCTACGGGGCCTTCCTCTACGAGCGGGTGCTCTCCCAGTACGAGCAGTACAACACCGATCCGGCGCACCCGATGCTGGTGGTGCTGCACCACGACGGCGACAACTACGGTGGGGGCACCGACTCCTATTATCATAGCAATTTCAATGCGTTCATCTCCTGGGTCAGCGCCAATCCGGACCGCTTCGTGCCGACGACGGTGCAAGACTACCTCGACCGGTTCCCGCCGGCCGCCGACGACGTGATCCACGTCGAGGCGGGCTCCTGGGCGGGCGCGGACAACGGCGACGCCGAGTTCCGCAAGTGGAACGGCAGCCCCGACGCCACCGGCTACAGCCCCGACCGCGCCTCCTGGGCCGCGATCGTGGCGGCCCGCAACCTGCTGCGCACCGTGGAGCAGGGGGGCGAGGCGCCGGGGCTCGACGGCATCCTCACGGGCAACGGCAGCTCCCTGGAGCGGGCCTGGCACTTCCTGCTCAACGGCGAGACCTCCTGCTACTGGTACTGGGACGGCGCGGAGAACGGCCGCTGGGACAGCCACCCGGCCCGCGCCGCCAACCAGGCGGTCGCGGCCCTCGCCCCGCAGCTCCCCGGGATCGTCGACCGCGCCCCCCCCGACCTCTACCCGCCCCAGCGTCAGCCCTACAACCCCGGGGGGATCGAGTGGGGCGTGGAGGTGCAGCCCTCGGATTTCGCGGTCTGGACCCTGGCCTTCGACGTCTCGGGCCTGAGCCGGGTGGAGCTGAAGTACCGGGTCGACGAGGAGCCGACGGTCGGGCGGGACAACCTCCTGCGCGCCGGGGGCGTCTGGCGGACCCTGGCCATGACCGGGGCCGCGGTCGAGTCCCGCGCCGACCCCGCGCCGACCCACCTCGCCACCCTCTACACGGCCCGCGTCGAGGGCCTGCACGACGTGCTCGTGGACTACTACGTCGAGGCCGAGGACGAGCGCGGCAACATCGCGCGGACACCCCTGGCGCACGTCTACGTCGGCCAGCTCCAGGGGGGCGAGGGGGAGGGGGAGGGCGAGGGAGGAGACGACCCGCGCCTCAGCCCCGACGTGCCCTGCCACACGGAGCCCTTCACCGTCTTCGCCACGAAGGCCGGCTGGGTTCACTGGGGGATCGACGGCTGGCAGTTGCCCCCCGAGGGGATCTGGCCCGCGGGCACCGTGGCGTTCGGCGACGGCAAGTCCGTGGAGACGCCCCTCGTGCCGCGTGAGGGTGGCGCGGGCTTCGCGGCGACCTTCGGGCCCGTGGGCGAGGCCGTCACGAGCCTCGACTACGTCTTCCATCACGCGGACGGGACCTGGGACAACAACGGCGGCCGGGACTACGCGATCGTCTTCGGGGAGCAGTGCGGCACCGGCGAGGGGGAGGGCGAAGGGGAAGGCGAAGGGAGCGAGGGCGAGGGCGAAGGGAGCGAGGGTGAGGGCGAAGGGAGCGAGGGGGAGGGTGAAGGGAGCGAGGGGGAGGGTGAAGGGAGCGAGGGGGAGGGGGATGGGAGCGAGGGGGAGGGCGAAGGGAGCGAGGGGGAGGGCGTGGGGAGCGAGGGGGAGG
>JAVEVO010000273.1:0-5559 GCA_034005005.1 Myxococcota bacterium | reverse complement strand
GGGGGAAACTACCTTTCAAACCTGATTCTATTCAAATTTGCGACTATTTGTTCAGTAGTTAGCTCGGAAAATGTCCAGCAGTCTGATGGATTAGATGGCCGCCGGGGGGGAGGATGAATAGTCCGGGTTCATGCTCCCGCCGTGGAAGTACTGCCAGAGGGGTCGAGCGGCGAGCACCTCGGGATCGGTCATCTGCTTGTACCGCCCAGCCTGGTAGGCGGTGCGCAGGTTGGTCTGGTAGATCACCCGGGCCCGCCAGGTGGGCTTGCCGGTGTGCTTCCACTAGTGCTCTTCAGCCAACTCGCCGAAGCGCTTCTTGAAGTCCTGGAACGTCGTGCCCTTGGTCAGGGCGCTGTCGATGGCCTTCGGGAAGGGGAGATCCGCCAGCGTGCAGTGTGAACCGACCCGGGATCTGCAAGCGAGCCGCACACCGCCGGGATGGAGCGGAACCTGGCGGGGTGGGCCGGGATGACCGCATCCGGGGGATTGTCTACAACCACGGTTGATTCGCGAGTACGAATCGGGCATCCGGGCACCCCAGAGTTCGCGAGTACGAGTTAGTCTAGCAGTTCACTTCACTCTGCTCGACATGGAACGCGACACCTATTTGGGATAGAAGAAGTCTTCATTCAGGAGAGGTCCAGACCTGGCAGCGCCAGTCGGTGGGTGGGCTGCCTCCCCAGCCGAGGGAGACCACGAACGCGACGGTCGTGCTGCTCGTCCGCTTGATCGCGGAGAACCCCACACCCATCGAGGTGACCGCCATCGGCTGGTACGTGTCTTTCTCCTGCGCCCGGAACTCCAGCTGCCAGAGGGTAACGGAAGACTCCCCGCCCGCCGGGTCGATCCCCACCGCGACCCGCAGGGCGAAGCTCCCTCCCGCCGCAACGCCGAGGAGGTACAAGGCGTGCCAGTCGGCCGCGTCGAGCAGCTCGGCCCGCTCGGCCCGAGAATCGTAGAAGCCGCTCTGCAGCCCCGCGGCGTTGGGCACCAGCCCGGCTGTGCGCAGGTCGGCGAGCGCGATCACCACCCACCCGGTCCCGTCGTGGGAGTACCAGGTCGTCCCGTCGTCGACGCTCAGGGCGACCCGGACCTTGGTCGGGTCCTCGGTGCCGTAGGTGTACAGCTCCTGGAAGGTGCCCAGGCCTGCCAGGTTCTCGGCGGTGACCACCACGGGGCTGACCGAGTAGGGCATCGCCAGGCCCGTGAAGTCGCAGTGCGCTGGCGCAGCGACGGCGTTGTCGTTGCCGACGGTGCCGGCGATGCGGATGATCGGCCCCGAGACCATCTCGCCGTTGAGCGTCACCGCACTCGGCGCGGTCAGGTCCGGGTCGTTGATCGCGCTGATGTAGTAGGCATACCCCTCGTCCGGGAAGACGACGCGCACGCCGACGACCACCTGCGGCCCCGGATCGACGCTGAAGTGGCCGTCGTTGCCCGCGTCCTGGACCCAGGCCGCTCCCCCGTCGTTCAGGTTCTGGTCGCCCCACGGGCCGGCGAAGTAGTAGGTCGCGTCGCCGCCGGGCACCTTGGCCAGCCCAGAGAAGCGGATCCTCCCGGAGCCCTCGCCCTCCAGGGGCACCTCGGGATGGGTGACCACGATGACCTCTTCATCGGACGGGGCCACCACGACCGCCTCGGTCAAGAGGACGCCCCCTCCTCCTCCACCACCACTGACGACCGGCTGTCGAATGCCCATCACCCCACCTCCTCGACGGCTACGGGGACATCGTCGCCGACGGCCCGGAGGGCCACGGGACCGGTGTAGGTGTCACATTCCCAGAAGCCGCCGGCCTTGCCCTCCTCGGGGGCGGCGTCGAGGAGGAAGCCCCGGGTCGTCTCGATCTCCGGATCCACAGTGGAGCTCGCCCGGGCGACGATGAGGCTCCCGGTCGCGGAGAGGAGCTGCACGGCGAGGTAGCAGCGGGAGTCGTTCGCCTCGATGACCAGGTCGGCGTCGGTGCCGACGGTGATCCGCTGCGAGGTGGCTCTGCTGCTGCGGTACTGGCGCTTCTGCTGGGGGACGGTCATGACCTGCTCCATTTGCTCTTGTGGCCGGCCGAGTTGCCTCTTGAACGCCTGGCCATCGTTGCTACACTGATCTCATGCCAACTGCACCGGGGCTGCCCCCAACCGGTGCGGAGTGGGATGGGCCGTTGGGGCAGCAACGGTGCCATCACTCGCCCCTCTTCCACGGATAGAGCAGCCGCCCGGACCGCAAGTTCCCTCCGGTCGGGTTCTTGCCAAAAAAGACGTCGAACGCCATGAGCTGGTTGTCGATGGTGTCGACCAGCACGCCAGTGTTCGCTGTCTGGCCTTCGACGATGTACCGGACGTAGTATCGCCGCCGCAGCGAGTACAGCCCGCTCCCATGTTTGAGGAACCCCACCCAGATCTCATCCGGGTCCTTGAGGATGTGAGGAATCAGCGGGAAATACTGCTCTCGCCCGTCCCAGCGCTTTTTTGGCCTGGCGAGGATGTGGTCGACCACCAGATCAGTCACGTTGATCTGCTCACCGAGTCGGTCTTCGTGGATCCCTGCTGGCAAGGCTGCTCGCAGGGCGGCCTCGTCATGTAGACGTGGTCCGAGGGGCGCTGGCAGTGGCTTCGCTGGCGGATCCGCCGGCAGCCAGGGGTACTTCTCCGGCTTCCGGGGATCCTCCTCGGTGAACGGCCCTCGATTCCCCAGCCGCGTCGCCCAGTCCTCGCCCCAGGCGGACTTCCCAACGTGATACCGCCACTCCTCCTCTTCCTGCTGGGCGGGCTTGGGCTCCTTCTCGACCTGGAGGTTCTTGGCCTCGAGCTCGGCCTCGCTGAGGGAGTGGACGGTGCAGGTGCAACCCCAGCCGTTGGGCGGGTAGTGGGTGTCCCACCAGGGGTCATCGTGGCGCAGGACCATTCCATCCCAGTCCCGGTGATCCGGCCGGGGATTCATGCTCCCGCCGTGGAAGTACTGCCAGAGGGGGCGGGCGACGAGCACCTCGGGGTCGGTCATCTGCTTGTAGCGCCCGGCCTGGTCGGCGGTGCGCAGGTTGGTCTGATAAATGACCCGGGAGCGCCAGCCAGCGGTCCCGTTGTGTGACCATCCCTTGGCGAGCTCGTCGAACCGCTTCCGGAAGTCCTGGTAGGTCGTGCCCTTGGTCAGGGCGCTGTCGATGGCCTTCGGGAAGGGGAGATCCGCCAGCGTGCAGCCCGACACGAAGTGTGCAGACTGGCCTACAGAGGGCAGGGGGCAAGGCGCAGGGGGGACCGGCCCCAAGAACGACGAAAGCCCCGAATCCCTTGTCGGGACCGGGGCTTCCGAGGTGGCCAGGGACGGACTTGAACCGCCGACACAGGGATTTTCAGTCCCCTGCTCTACCAACTGAGCTACCTAGCCTCAGGCAGCTTCTCTTGTACGGGAGGTGACCCTCGCTGTCAAGCGGGAAGATCGGGGGGAATCGACGTCCTGGCTGGCCGGGGAGGGGTCCGGGCCCCCGCGGCGAGAGGCCGGCGACGAGCACAACATCTTGACCCTGGAGGGCAGAACAGTTACATGCTGAGGGCTTCGAACGGGTACCGGTTCGGCTGCTCCGGCTCTGGCGTCCCGCCTCCCCGGCGCTCCCGGCCCGGCCTCGTGACCGGCGACCACCGCGTGGGACCGCATTACTGGAGGATTCCTGATGGCAGAGGAGAAAGGGCCGGAGACCCCCGAGCAGCTTGCCGCAGAGCAGGACCCGGTGACGGAGGAGACCTCCTCCGCAGCCGACGAGCCCCTGGAGCCGGTGGCCAGCGAGCCCGGAGAAGAGGACGAAGGTACCGTCATCACCGCCCGTGTGAAGGTCCTCCGTGAGGATGGTGCGGTCGAGCTCGAGATCCCCGGTACCCTGCCCGGTCTGCTCCCCGCGGACGACCGGCGCTGGGCCGAGCTGGCCGATCTGCAGGTCGGGCAGGAGATCGCGGTCCTGCGGGAGGGCCTGGTGCCCGGCGGCGACTTCGCGTCCTGCTCCGCGACCAAGGCCGCGGCCCTGGCGGTCTGGGACCGCCTCATGGCCCTGCTGGAGAGCGGCGCGCCGGTGGAGGCCGAGGTCGTCGGGACCGTGAAGGGCGGCCTGTCGGTCGACGTCGGCATGCGGGCGTTTCTGCCGGCCTCTCAGATCGATACCCGGCCGGTGGGCGACCTCGCCCCGTGGGTGGGCCGCCAGGTCACCGTGCGGATCACGGAGTTCGACGAGCGTCAGGGCAAGATCGTGGTCAGCCGCCGGGCGCTGCTCGAGGGCGACCAGGTCAAGAAGGTCCAGAAGGCGCTCGGGGAGCTGGCCGTGGGCCAGAAGGTCACCGGCACGGTGGTCCGCATCGCCCGCTTCGGCGCGTTCGTGGACATCGGCGGGGTCGACGCCCTCGCGCACATCTCCGATCTCGCCTGGAACCGGGTGCAGCGCACCGAGGACGTCGTCCAGGTCGGGGACCAGGTCGAGGGCATCATCAACCACCTCGACCTCGACAAGGGGAAGGTGGGCCTCAGCCTCAAGGAGAACAGCCCCGATCCCTGGGCCTCGGTCACCGAGCGCTACGCCCCGGGCACCCGGGTCAAGGGCACCGTCGCCCGGCTCGAGAGCTACGGCGCCTTCGTGGCGATGGAGAACGGCATCGACGGGCTGATCCACGTCTCCGAGCTCGCCTGGGGCAAGCAGATCGGGCACCCGCGCGAGGTCCTCCAGCCGGGTGAGGAGGTCGAGGTCGTCGTCCTGGACGTCAACCTCGAGAAGAAGCGCCTCAAGCTGAGCCGCAAGCGCACCTTCCCCGATCCCTGGCTCGCGCTCGCCGAGCGGCTGCCGACCGGCTCCCGCCTCACAGGAAAGCTCCGCAGTATCGCGGACTTCGGTCTGTTCGTCGAGATCGAGCCGGGCATCGACGGCCTGGTCCACGTCTCCGATCTCTCCTGGGAAGACCGGCCCTCCGTCTCCTCCCTGAAGCTCGAGGTCGGCCAGGAGCTGGAGGTCGTCGTCCTCAACATCGACACCGCCAACCACCGCGCCTCCCTGGGGATCAAGCAGCTCAGCGACGATCCCCTCACCCGCTTCGCCCGGGAGCGGCGCGTCGGCGAGATCGTGAAGGGCAAGGTCGTCCGGCTCGCGGATTTCGGCGCCTTCGTGGCCGTCGGCGAGGGAGTCGAGGGGCTGGTCCACATCTCCGAGATGGCCGAGGAGCGCGTCGAGCGCCCCGCGGACGTCGCCAAGGTCGGCCAGGAGATCGACGTCTACATCCTCGGCATCGACGCCAAGGAGCGCCGGGTCTCCCTCAGCATCAAGGCGGTCGCCAATCCCCCGGAGCTGGGCGACGCGAAGGACTTCAAGCTCGACGAAGGCGAGGCGACCACGAGCCTCGGCGCCCTGCTGCTGGCGCGCAAGCCCACCGAGGGCAAGACCGAGAAGAAGGCCAAGAAGCAGCCCGAGCCCGAGAAGAAGCCCGAGCCCGAGAAGAAGCCCGAGCCTGAGAAGAAGCCCGAGCCTGAGAAGAAGCCCGAGCCCGAGAAGAAGCCCGAGCCCGAGAAGAAGCCCGAGCCCGAGAAGAAGCCCG
>JAVEVO010000272.1:0-5598 GCA_034005005.1 Myxococcota bacterium | reverse complement strand
GTGTCGGGGCCGGGCTGTGCTAGGCTGTCCCGACGCCCGTGCGGGCGCCGTGGCTCCGGGAGCCCGAGGACCGGCCCCGGAACCTTCACCCGCGCCGTCCTCAGGAGGTGCCATGCTCCCCGGTCGCCCGCCGCGTCACGCCCGCCCGTCGTCAGCCCTCCTCCTGCTCGTGTGCGGGGCGAGCGGGCTGGTGCTCCCGGACGCCGAAGCGCAGCCCGTGGCGGCCCTCTGCGAGGAGTACGTCGCGGCGGCCAACGAGCAGCTCGCGGCCGCGGCCGACGCGGTCCGCCGCGGGGACATGGGCCAGGCGCGGGCCCTGCTCGGCACCACGGCCCGCAACCTGGAGGGCTGGGCCGGGTCCATGGCCGAGGTGGTGGTCGCGGACCGCCAGCGCTGGGGGGAGTTCTCCCCGCCCGTGCTCGCGGAGCCGCCTCCCGAGCTGCAGCTCGCGTATTACGCGAGCAAGCTGGAGCAGCTCCGGGCGAAGTACGCGGACTACCGCCAGCGGCTGACCGCGCTGGAGGGGGAGAACACGGAGGCCGGCCGCCAGCTCTTCTTCAACGCCTTGAAGGCCGTGGCCAACACCGCCAAGGGCATCTACGACACAGTCACCGACACCAACATCTTCTTGGTGGGCTACAACCTGGTGAACCTCGCGGCCCAGGTCCAGGAGGACCTGGGCGAGCTCGAGGCCAACTACACGACCCTCGAGGGAGGGCGGCTGCTGTACCGCCGCCTGCTGCGCTCCAAGGACCTGCACGTCCGCCTCTTCCAGGAGGTGCGGCGGATGCAGGACGACGTGCTTGCCCTGCAACCCGACGTGCAGCGGATCGAGACGGCCCTGCCCCTGCTGCGCAGCGCGCTGGCCGCGGGGTTCGCCATGCGGCTGGCCCCGACCCAGCAGGCCCGCTTCGACGCCACGCCCTACGATGCGGCCCTCGCCGACGTGCAGACGCGGGTGCAGAGTGGGCAGATCTCCTGGGCGAGCGCCAACTCGCTGATCACGACCATCGGCGAGCAGGCCCGGACCGCGTACGAGGCCCTGGCCCAGCCCAGCGCGGCGGAGACCCAGGCCTACAACGCGCTGCAGCAGCGCTGCGGGCGGCTCGACGACGAGCTGGCCACGAGCCGGGCGCCCGACCTGCAGCAGGCGGCCGCGCTCGGCGACGCCTGGCGCCAGGCCGCGATCCCCCTGCTGCGGCGCTACCTGGCCGTGGACTTCGGCGCGCCGCTGGAGCTGGAGGACTGCTCCGCGCACGTCCCGGTGGACCGCTCCCTGGCCATGAACCCCACGGACCCACGGCGCTGGGTGCAGGACTACGGCTGGGAGAGCCCGGTGGAGCGCGCCCGGGAGTACGCGACCCTGCTCGCCCGCACCACCGGGCCGGCGATCCTCCCGGGCCAGGCCCGCCGCCTGCCGGAGCTGCGGGGCTACCCCGCCCGGCTCGCCGAATACCTGGGAGATTACGCCCGGATCTGGCCGAGCGCCCTGGCCAGCCTCACCTACGAGGAGTGGCACGACCTGGCCTGGGACACGGGCGACCCCCGTGAGCCCTACCAGCTCTTCGTGCTCACCCGGGAGAGCCTGCACGGGGTGCAGCGCAACCTGGAGGCCCTCGCCGCGGAGGCCGACCGCTTCGACCGGGCGTTCCAGGAGGGGGGGACGACCATGGCCGCCTTGCTCGCGGACCTGGCCGAGCTGCAGACGCGGGCCGACGCCTACCAGCAGTTCCTCCTCGCGCACCGGGTCAACGCCCCGCCCGTGGAGCTGGCCGACGCGCCCCGCCTCACGGACGCGGACGTCCCGGGGCTGCAGGCCGCGTTGCCCCTGGCCAGCGACGGCCTGTCCGCGCTGGAGACCGCCGCGCTCGGCACGATCCTCGAGGCCGAGCTGGCCGACTATCGGGCCGCGACGGAGACGGTGAGCGCCCGCTGCGACGAGATCGCCGACGAGGCCTTCGCGGTGCGGGCCGCGATCCAGGAGCAGCTCCAGTTCGACCGCACCCTGGCCGGCTTCGCCAGGCTCCCCGAGGCCATGTCGCCCTTCGTCACCGGGGACTTCGCCCCGGGCAACCCCGGCTACCTCTACGCCGCGCTGCTGTTCCTCGACAACTTCCTGATCCGCAACCTCGACCCGGACTACGGCGAGGGGCGGCTCGGTCCGCCGCCCGACCCCGAGGAGCACATCCGCCCCCACCTCGAGTACGTGCAGTCCCTGTCCGTGCTCGACCGCGACCGGTTCGCCAGCGCGGCCGAGCAGATCTGGGAGCTCACGGACGACCTGACCAACGCCACCTACGAGCGCGCGCTCTGGTATGGCTGCCAGGGCTACCAGACCCCCGGGAAGAAGAGCCAGCTCGTGCTGCCCGAGAGCCGGGCCGTGGTCGACGAGGTGATCCAGTTCCGCTGGCCCGATGGCTGCTTCGCACCCCGCACCGAGACCTGGGAGCTGGGCTACGTCACCCTCGCGGAGGTGCGCGCCGGGCTGCCGAAGGTCACGAGCTGGCTGAACAACCGGGGCGCCCGGGCCGGCGGGCTGCACCTGGAGAAGATCGCCGGGGAGGGGCTGCGGCTGACCGTGGGCCGGGTGAGCCGCCGGCCGCTGGTGGTGCGGGTCAGCGACGCCGGGGGTGGACCCGTGCCGGGCGTCGCGCTGGTCCGGGAGGACGGCGGCCGGCCCGTGGCCGCCACCGACCGGCAGGGGCTGGCCCGCCTGACCGCCGGGCCCTACCCCACCGCCGGACCGCAGCAGGTGCGCGCGCGGGTGCCCGACGGCCCCGCGGTGACGTTCACCCTGGAGGTGCTGGCGGACCAGGACGGGGACGGCCTCGCGGACGAGTGGGAGACCGCGCACGGCCTCGACCCCGCCAACCCCCTCGACGGCGAGGGCGACCACGACGGGGACGGGCTGGACAACCGCGTCGAGCAGGATTGGGGCAGCGATCCCCGGGCCGTGGACAGCGACGGGGACGGTCACCCGGACGAGGTGGAGGTCGCGGCCGGCGCCGCGCCCGCGGACCCGACCGTGTACCCCGGCGCCGCGACCTTCGACCAGGACGGCGACGGGCTGGACGACGCGTGGGAGCTGGCCCACGGCCTCGATCCCACGGACCCGACGGACGGGTCCCGGGACCAGGACGAGGATGGACTCTCGGCGGCCGCGGAGGGGCTGCTGGGGAGCGACCCCCAGCAGCCGGACAGCGACGGGGACGGGTACCCGGACGGGGAGGAGGCGGCTGCGGGCGCGGACCCCACGGACCCGACGAGCGATCCGCAAAACCCGGGCGAGGGCGAGGGCGAGGGGGAGGGCGAGGGCGAGGGCGAGGGGGACGGGCCGGAGCAGCCCCCCCTGCCCGAACCCCTCGGCCGCCGCTGGCACGAGCTCGTCCTCGGCGAGCCCCTCGGCCTGGTGGTCACCAGCGCGGTGGTCGGGGGCAAGCTGCTCGCGACCCGGAGCGAGGCGGAGTACGTGCGCCGTGGCGAGGAGCGGCTCCACCGGGCCCGCACCGAGCTGTGGCTGTCCGCGGACGGGATGACCTGGGAGCAGGTGCTGGCGGAGACACCCTGGCCACCCCGGGGCGGGACGTTCGTCACCCACGCGGACCGGGCCTGGCTGGTGGGCGGCGCCTGGTGGGAGGACGACCAGGGCCGGCTGCGGCTGTTCAACGACGTCTGGTCCTCCGCGGACGGCGTGCAGTGGACCGCGGCCACGACCGCGGCCGCGTTCTCGCCCCGACACGAGGCCGCGGTGCTGGCCCACGCGGGCCGGATCTACGTCATCGGCGGCCGGGCCGAGGACACCCTGCTCCCGGACGATCCCCAGCGCTGGCACCGCCAGGAGGTGTGGTCGAGCGCGGACGGTCGGGAGTGGGTCCGGGAGGCCGCGGACTGCCCCTTCCCCGAGCGCAACTACCCGGCCGTGGCCTCCTTCGACGGGCGGATCTGGCTCATGGGCGGCCGCTACAGCGGGCGCGCCCCCCGGGAGCAGCAGGGCCTCGCGGACCTGTGGAGCAGCCCCGACGGCCGGGAGTGGACCGAGCACCCCGTGACCGCGAACTGGCTCCCCCAGTACGGTGCGCAGCTCCGCGTGCTCGACGGGGCGCTCTGGCTGTTCGCGGGCGAGGATGCGGACGACATCTTCCAGGGCCTCTCCTTCCCGCCGCAGCTCTGGCGGGCGGACGACGGCGTCTCCTGGACCAACCTCCTGGCCGGCTGGGACTACCGGTTCCTCAAGTCTCCCTGCTGGGCCTTCCGGGGGCGGCTGTGGTGCGGATCGTCTGAAGGGACCAGCCTGTGGCACACCCAGCGCTCGGATCAGGAGGAATGTCATGGGGACTGGGACTGCGACGGGATCTTGGACTCAGCAGACACCTGCCCCTACACCCTCGACCCCGGGCAGGCCAACCTCGACGGGGACCTCCGGGGAGACGCCTGCGACCCGGACCTCGACGGCGACGGGGTCGCCAACGGGGTCGACAACTGCCCCGGGCTCGCGAACCCCGGGCAGGAGAACCAGGACCGGGACCGCTGGGGCGATGCGTGCGACAACTGCCCGGCCGCGCCCAACGACGACCAGGCGGACCGCGACGGGGACGGCACGGGCGACCAGTGCTCGGGTGCCGTGGAGATCCCCGGGGACGCGTGGCCCATCGTCGGCAAGGTCTGCTACGCCGGCCCCGAGACCGGGACCCTGCAGGTCTGGGCCACGCCCGCCGACGACCAGGGCCTGTTCGGCTCCTGGCGGATCGGCGAGGTGAGCGTCCCCTGGCCCGCGGGCACGAGCAGCGCGGACTTCCGGCTGGAGGTCCCCGAGGGCAGCTACCACCTGGAGGCCTGGCTGCTGCCTGCGGACAGGCCGAGCCACCCCGAGCAGGTCGCCCCCCGGGGCCGCTACGACGTGGAGGCCATCACGATCCAGCGCGCGCCGGACGGCCGCGGCCGGGCGTTCTCGCTGACGGCGGTCGGCGACGGCGGCGGCTGCGTGCTGGCCGGGCGCGGGACCTCGCTGGGGGGGGTTGGCTGGAAGGGGGCTGCCCGGGAGGGGGGCCTGGCGTGGCTGGTGGTGTTGCTCGTCGGGCTGCTCGGGGGACGACGGGGCCGGAGGGACGTGGTGGGGTGAGAATCCGCCGCAGCTCGGCGATCGCCACCTGCTGGCGGTGGTCGGGCCGGACCTGCGCCCTGGATCCCCCGACCGGCAGGGGCCGTCACACCGCGTTCGGCAGGAAGTAGACTTCTACCTCCCCACCAACGCAACACCCAGGGGCCGAAATGTTGCGTTCGGCAGGGGGTAGACTTCTACCTGGCCACCAACGCAACACGCAGGGGCCGAGACGTTGCGTTCGGCAGGGGGTAGACTTCTACCTGGCGGCCAACGCAACACACTGGGGCCGAAACGTTGCGTTCGGCAGGGGGTAGACTTCTACCTGGCCACCAACGCAACACGCAGGGGCCGAGACGTTGCGTTTGGCGGAAAAGAGCCAGCCGACACCGCCTCCCATCCGAGGAAGGCCATCGACGATGAGCGAGAGGGGTGAGCAGAGGGGGCCGGAGGGGTATGCGGGACCGCGGACAGGGTGAGCAGAGGGGGCCGGAGGGGTG